>JBKCMS010000154.1:0-28566 GCA_046300175.1 Pseudomonadota bacterium
CCTAGCACGGATATTTGATGAAACTGAGTCGCGAGAGCGCCGGGAATGGTGATTTTTCGGACCCGTAGGGCGAATTAAAAAATCGATTTTTGGGGCTTCAATCGTATCGTGATACATTCCGGTCCGAAAATCGATTTTTGAACCGAAAAAGCACCGTTATCGGCGATCGTAGTAGCAGGCTTCATGAAATTTCCGGGCTAGCACGCAGTTTGATGCTAGTAGACCGGCATACCCCTTGCACATCTCCTACAAAGGAGCTCTAAAGCGGCACTTTCTGCCGCTAATCCGCGCTGACTGAATGGTTAGTTTCACCTCCAAAATACTGAGTAGTTCCGAGAGTGGAATGACCGCCCAGCAGGCGCTATTAGCAAATGCATCCAACAATATAGCCAATGTAAATACCCCCGGTTATTCGCGCCGAGAGGTTGATATCCTGGCACGAATCGATCCGGTGACGGTTGATGGGGTGCTGCGAATCGGTAGTGGTGTCCAGCTCGGCGAGATTCGTCGAATCACGAACACATTCCTGGAAAACTCCTTGCGTGCATCTGGGGCTAAGCAAGGTAAGGCTAGTGTGCGCAATGAATACCTCGGAAGAGTAGAGAGTATCTTTAGCTTGTCAGGTCCCCAGGTGACTGTTGGTTCAGCGCTAAACAGTTTCTTCTCGTCTATTAACCAGGTGGCACTCAATCCAGCGGATATCGATCTACGTTTAGATATTATGCAGCGAGGAGAGGAGCTCGTTACAGCGATAAGAGGGGCATACCAAGAGATCGCAGATACGCAAACTGAGCTGGATCAAAGAATTGCTCAGGACATTGATAGCATCAATGCAACGACTCGTGATCTTGCAACCCTAAACAGCGGGATAGCACAAAAAGAGGCTACTGGGGTTTCAGCGGCGGATGAGCGCGATCAGCGCGACATTCTTCTTGGTAAGTTAGCTGAGAAGGTTTCATTTAAGACCTTAGAGCTGCCGAACGGGATGATTAATTGCTACCTTGATAACGGCTTCCCGCTCGTTTCTGAGGCAACGGCTCGACGGTTGGAGGTTACCACCAATCCATCCTTTGCAACGGGGCCACTTCCTCCGTCACTAAACGGAGGTATTCTAAGCTATGTGACGTTTAATTTCGGTAGCGACGCGGCCCCGGCACACCTAGACCTGACGCAGACCTTAAAAAATGGAGAGGGTAGCATAGCGGGTGCTCTACAGTTACGTGGCTATGCAGATACATCTAACACATCAGCTTTTGAAGCGGATGGCGAGCTGGTGCAGATGGCAGCGCGAATTGAGGCTATCGCTCGAACCCTGCTGACTTCAGTTAATCAGGAATACCTTGGCCCCGACGAAGACCCAAGTACCGCGGTGCACGAACCAAGCGCAGGCGATCTTAACGGAAATCCGCCCTCTGTTTTCGGGCTCTTTGATTTCGCTTTTTCAGGCACCAAAGATGCTGACGGAAACGGATTGCCGTCCCTGACTGACCTGACATCAACCGGGATCGACTCTTTTGCTCGAATCCTGTCACTTGGGTTCTCACAGCCCGAGCAATTTGCGGCGGGACGCGACTCAAACCCGACGGCAGGAGTTCGAACTATTGCTCCCGGCGATGGAAGAAATGCACAGGCGATCGCTGCGATGCGAACACAGACGCAAAGCTTTATGGCGGGTAGTCTGACGTTCACCGGGACTTTCGATGAGATGTACAACTCCTCTGTGAGTACTGTAGGCAGCCTTAAATCTTCAGCTCAGTCAGAATACGATGTGGCGCGCCAAGCCTTTACAGTGACCAGCGTGAAGCGAGATGAGTTCTCATCGGTTAGTCTCGATGAAGAGTTCGCAAACGTGATTAAATTTCAGAAGGCGTTTCAGGCATCGGCTAGAATGATACGGACAGCAGCTGATTTACTAGAGATGATAACGAGGCTTCTATGAGAAGAGTTTCTGAGAATCAGAGTGTGCGTAGTTTAGTGGTAAATGCTCTTGAAAATAAGCGCCGATTAAACGACCTGTCGAACCAACTAACAAGTGGCCTCAAGGTTAATAAGCCAAGCGACTCAGTTGATGCAGGCTCTATAGCTCGCTACCAAACTCTTGTCTCGCGGGTTGACTCGTACAGCACAGCCATCTCACAGGCCAAAAGCTTCATCGAGTACCAAGACGGCGTGGTTGCGCAAGCAACGGAGATAGTTCTGCGAGCAAAAGAGATCGCTCAGCAGGGGGCTAACGAAACGCTAAACCCAGTTTCAAGGACGCAGCTCGCTGAGGAGGTCTTTCAGCTCCGCGAGCAGATGATTGGTCTAGCAAACTCAACATATCAGGGTCGTTATGTTTATGGTGGTACTGATGATGATGATGCGCCGTATGATGCAAGCACATACACTGCGCCAGCATCGGGTCCCGCTCAGACACGCTACGTATTTGATGCAGAGGCGGGAACCGATACTGCTAAGAGTATTCGCATCACAGATGAGATCGCGGTGACTCTTACGACTCCAGCAAATGAGGTTTTTGGTACCGGAATAGAGGCCTTAGAGCGGCTTTCAAGAGCCCTTGCGGGCTATCAGACAAATCCTCTGCCATCTGGTACCCCTGATGGAACCGGAAACGCCTATGTGTTCCCTGATGAGTACCATCTTCAGACAGAGCACATTAGAGGGGCGATTGATCTGCTCAATCATGCACGTGACCAGGAGCTAATTCCGGAGAGAGTAACAGTCGGCGGAAGACTACGTCGCTTAGAGACCGGGCAGGCATTGCTCGACCTTACCAAAAATTCAGCTAAGGAGGTTCTTAGTAGACTGCAAGACGCTGATGAAACTGAGGTTGCCGCAAATCTTCAACAGGCACAAACAGCGCTACAGGCGTCGTACTCCGTCACCGCTAAAGTGCTTAGAATGACGATATTAGACTACGTGTAGTCTTGGCGCGTGTGATCGACTTTAGCTCATCGCTGCTCTGCTGAATAATGCCACCCCCGATAGACGATAGGATAGCAAAGAAATGCCATTTTCTCCGGCCCCAATTGTGTTAGAGGGCAGCAGCTAGTAAGGTTAGCGATTAACTAGATCTCTCAGCGCGCTAGCGGGGAGGGCCATATCTTTTGAGAGCAGCAAGCTGTTGGTGCATCCCATGAGTGCAAGTGTAGTTTTTATTCCGGTTTACAACGAGCAGGCGCACCTCGCCGGCCTCCTAGAGCGGCTAAGGGAGGTGTACTCGGGTGATGTGCTCTTTGTAGATGATGGATCGTGCGACGGCTCTGGGGAGATATTAATTGCCCTCGAAGATGCTCGGACGCGGGTTATTAGACAGCCCGATAATCGGGGCTACGGTGCCACTCTCATCCGCGGCTTTAATGAAGCACTCAAGGCAGGGTACGATTTTTTAGTGACCATGGATTCAGATGGTCAGCACAGGCCCGATTGGGTTCCGCAGTTCCTGGAGCTAATAACCGATTGGGATGTGGTCTCTGGCAGTCGCTACCTGCTAGAGAGTGACTCTCTAGGAACGGTTCCTGCTGATCGACACCGCATCAATCGCACTATCACAGCACTGCTTAATGAGGTAACCGGATTCGGTTTAACCGACGCCTTTTGCGGATTTAAGGCGTATCGAGTGGCTGCTTTAGCTAATCTGAAACTTGAGGAATCTGGCTACTCTATGCCTTTGCAGTTCTGGATTCAGGCTAAGGCGCTAGGTCTGAAGGTTCGTGAGCAGGCAGTGTCGAGAATTTACGACGATCCGAGCAGAAGATTCGGAGGCGATCTCGACGATCCTGATAAAAGGTTGGCGTATTATTTGGAAACTATAAGAAGGGAGCGCGAGCGATGGAAGGTGTAGTTCTAGTGGTGGCGCCACATCAGGACGATGCCGAGATCGGCATGGGAGGAACGATCCTTGCTTTAAGGAAGCGTGGTATTCGAGTCGTTATTCTCGATCTCAGCGATGGCGAGCCCACTCCCTTTGGCTCAGTAGAGATTAGAGCTAAGGAAACAAAAGCAGCATCGACTATCCTTGGTGTGACGGAGAGGATTCTTTTAGGTTTAAAGAATCGGGAGATATTCGATACCGCCCTAAATAGGGCGCAAGTAGCAGAGGTAATCCGCAGTATCAAGCCGACCATAGTCTGCGCTCCGTACTGGGAGGACGCTCACCCGGACCACGTCCAGGCGTCAGCGCTTGTTGATGGCGCACGTTTCTACGCCAAGTTTGTTAAGACCGACCTGAAGAACGAGCCGTGGTATCCACGAAAGCAGCTCTATTTTTTCTCAACGCACATGCGAGTAAAGCTTATGCCGTCATTTGTGTTTGACATATCGGATCACCTCGATGGAAAAATGGCAGCTATTCGCGCCTACGAAAGCCAGTTCGTACAGCACCCCCAGAACGCCGCGCGTTTGGAGGTGATCCGCAATGAGGCGCATTATTGGGGCGGACAGATTGGGGTATTTGCAGGTGAACCGTTTGTTTGTAAAGAACATATTCGGGTACTATCTCCTGATTCATTTCTTGATGTGTAGAAGAGCAGAGCGGTTCGCATATGGCCGATATCTATGAACCTGCCTACAGTGATTGGGCCGGCATTTTGAAGGCGAACCTCGCTCGACGACGAGTCACAAAAGACGCAAGAGTTGTCGGAATGGAGGAGGTAAAGAGGCTGCTGAATGCCGAACGAATAGCCGCTATCCGCAAAGGAGTTTTAACTTGCGTGCACAGGCATATGGAGCTTATCGAGGCAGCTCTAGAAAAGTGCAGAGTGCCAGGATTGGGCTCCTTAATCGGCACAACCGGCGCCGATATCCCTATTTTAATGGCTGGTCATCAACCTGTTATTTACCACCAGGGGCTGCTGTGTAAGGTAGAGACGTTATCTCAGCTAGCTAAAGATACACAGGCGCTAGGAATCAACGTAGTAATCGACACTGATGAGGGGGACGCAGGCGCCCTTGTCTGGCCTCGAATATTGCACGGTCAGCTCGAGCTAAGGCGCGCATCGATTTCTGATGCGATTGGCCAGTCAGTGCTTTACTCCGAGCAGCGTGTAGCAGCCGCTTCGGTAACGCAAGGCATATTTGCGGAGATAGAGAGAGACCTGCGAGGTAGCGGGCTTGAGGCGGTAATAAAGCAGGTATGCTATGTCGGAAAACTATACGAACAACTTGCAGGAGAGCAACTAGTTGTCGCTCATGCGGTTGTTCGGCAAGCGTTGACTGATGTCAGTATCTGTGAGGTGCCTTTATCAGCGCTCTTACGTGACGCCGAGATGCGTGAGTTGATCGATGAGCTTGTGAGTGACGGTGAGCGTCTTGTGCTGACATATAATTCAACGCTTGACGCGTACAGACGCGAGCATCGGATACACAATCCGGCGAATCCGTTTCCGAATATGAAGAGTTCAGCGGAAACCCTTGAGCTTCCACTGTGGAGGGTGATCGCAGGGAGACGAGAGCCGGTTTTCATTGAGGTTGGATCAGCGGCTGCTAGGGCTGTCCCAGGAGAGCTTGTGTCACGGGGTAGTCTCACCACCCTTATCTTGCGGGGTTTCTGCTCGGATATGTTTATCCACGGACTAGGTGGTGGTAAGTACGACCGATTTGTAGACCGGCTTGCTTTAGCTTACCTAGGAGTAGAGCTGCCAACCTACGTCGTAGCCAGTAGGACCGAGTACCTTTTCCCGGAAAAGGTAAGTGAGCTTGCTCGTTCTATAGATTTAGCTTCAAAGCTAAAGGAGCTGACAGCTAGGCCGGAGCAATATTTTGGTCAGGGGGTGTTTTCATCGCTAGAAGAGATTGAGCTTGATCGGTTAAGTCGAGAGCGCAGCGCTTTGCGAGGGGCCATGGAGCAGGCTAAGACACCAGACGCAAAGAGTTCGGTAGCTCATGCGCTTAACGCAGCCAATCGGGCGATACGCAGCTTTATCGAGAGTGGAACCCTGCGTGAGCACATAGTAAATGCGGCTAGTCGTGAGGCAGCTCTGGCTCGCTGGAGCTTTCGTGAGTTTCCGTTTTTTCTAATGGACCATTCCTACAAGTTGCCGCGTTCAGCCTGATCGCGCTCAATTGCTTCAAACAGTGCCTTAAAATTGCCTTTACCAAATCCACGTGACCCTTCGCGTTGAATGATCTCAAAGAACAGGGTCGGCCGATCCTGTAGCGGCTTGGTAAAAATCTGAAGCAGGTATCCGTCCTCATCCCGGTCAACTAAGATTCCTAGTTCGCGGATGGTGGCTAGGTCTTCCTTTATAGCGCCTACGCGGTTGGGGACCTCATCGTAGTAGGTTTTGGGTACAAAGAGGAATCGGACGCCACGCTTACGTAGCTCTGAAACTGTGCCAATAATGTCGTTGGTCGCAAAGGCGATATGTTGCACTCCTGGGCCCTCATTGTATTCAAGGTACTCCTCGATCTGCGATTTGCGACGCCCCTCGGCAGGCTCATTGATCGGCAGCTTAATCTTGCCCCCGCCACCATTCATTACCTTTGACATTAAGGCTGAATACTCGGTTGATATATCCTTATCCGAGAAGTGAATGAGCTGTGAGAACCCGAGCACGCGTTCGTAGAAATTTACCCACTCGTTCATCTTGCCCAGCTCAACATTTCCCACCACGTGGTCGATTGCTTGTAGCCCCGACTCAGTTAAGAGCGGAGTGCGCGGGAAAATATCATCGTAGGGAGCAAAGCCAGGAAGAAATGGGCCATGGTAGTCCTTGCGATCGATGAATGTGTGAATCGTGTCGCCATAGGTCCTTATAGCGGCGCATGTTACCGAGCCGTTTTTGTCACTAAATCGAGTCGGCGCCAGCACTCCCAGGGCACCGCGCTTGAGTGCCTCTTGGTAGCACGACTGAGCGTTCGGGACTCGGAAGGCAATATCTTTAGCTGAGAAGCCGTGTATCTTTAAGTGTTCGGCGATCGGGCTAGACGAGCGGAGAGGGCACGATATCTGAACTCGTACATCGCCCTGCTTGAGAACTACCGAGAATGAGTCTCTAAACCCGGTCTCTGGGCCGCGATAGGCTAGGGGGGTAAATCCAAAGGCATTGACCAGAAAAAACGCGCTCTGCTTTGCAGAATCAGCGTACAGGTGCACGTGGTCAAATGCGTCAATCGCAACAGGGTCAACACCCTTAGATAAGTCGACCCCTTTCGATGGGTCAAGTAGGGTGACTGAAACGGCGATGGAGTTCTTTGAAGCGGTCACTTTTTAGCTCCTTTTATCCTTCATTATAGGCTAAGTGCGTAAAAAATGGGATAAAAAAGAACGACTCCCCGATTTGGGGCCTTTTTATAAGCGTCGCATTACTTCACATAGCCCCTCTAAATTGAGATTTCGTGGAGGTCATCAGGTAGTTAAGTCACATCTAGCTAGTTCGTCGGCATAACTCCAGGCAGCGAAGATTTAGGCCCGCAGCTTCAAGTTTGATTAACGCTCGCAGTTTGCTAGGATTGGGGCGAATTTGGGAGCGGCTGTTAGGTGCCAAAAAAGCGGCAGCTGTGCGGCAAATGGTATGCAGTAAGAGATTCGCAGCGGAGGGAACTATGACTCGAAATAAAGCTCTAGTGGCGATGGTAATTGCGGTTACGCTGTTTGCACTCACACCGCGGACGGTGGTGTCACAGCAAGAGTGTGATGCAGCTCAGTATCAAGTAAACTATTCGCAGCGCCAGGTAAACACCGCTCAGACCAGGTTATATCAACAGCAAAACGCGCTAGTCAGTTTGCAAAACCGAATTGATAGTCGCACTCTCTCGCTTCAGTCCCAGGTTGACCAAGCGCGAGCGTGGCAGCAAAGCGCTGCAGGCTTAAACGTAGGAAGTACAGTCGGGTGTACCATTCGTACGATATTTTGGGGTGGCGGGAGATGTTTCGCTAACTCTGTCTCTCAGATTTTTCGAATACGTGCGCGCGCCGATGCTCAGTACAATTTAGCGGTCAGTCGCCTGAATAATTACAATAACCTCTCCTCACAACAGCTTGCTAGAAAGCAACAAGAGGTTGCTCAAGCACAGCTTCAATACGACAGTGCAGTATCTAAGTTTCAGTTGTCTGAGAAGGCGTATCTTGACTGCGTCAATCAGCAGGCTTCATGAAATTTCCGGGTTAACCAGCTGCACCATTCTGCCCCACTTTAACTGCTCTTTTTAGGATTAATTTTTGAAAAAATGAATTAGACCGGGGTCAGCTTAATCGCAGTGCCGCGATACAAGCTGTGCAAGGTCGGGCTATCGAGGGTAATCCCACGCAGCGTAGGCGCATCGAGGGGTGTAAATGAGTTTGGATCTACAAGATGCAGATCGGGGTCTGCGATCGGTGACTCGCCGTGGTGTGAGCTTTCTAGCAAAGTGCGCAACGCCCAATAACGTGAAGCGTAGAGGTCATATGCCTCGCTTTCGTTAGATGCCTTAGCATCCATCTCATTGGTGCTGTGGTCTGCAGAGATGTGCGAATCGCGGGTTACGATATCAGAGCCAAACAGAATACGCCCGCTCCAGCGTTGAAAAAAAGCTCTAACTACAGCCGGCTCATGCTTACTTAGCTCGCGAACGATCCACTTAGTTGCACTACAATCGAGATATAAATTGTTGTGGCGCGTTAAGAGCCCAGATAGGAACTCCAGATTTTCTGGATAGCCACCCATGTGCGCAGCGATCCACGGGAGGTTAAATTGCGAGAGAACGTCCTCGAGTGCTTCGTATTGTTGGAGTTTGGTACCGTAGCGTGCACTATCACGATATTTAGTGGAAAACCAAGTGTCCGGATCGGCAACGTGCACCATAAATATCATGCCGAGGTCTGCAGCAGCTTTCATCGCGTCGGTTCGGAGCACAGAATTTAGCCTGAAACGATTGCTAGCAAACGGTTCGTCTGATGCTTCGTAAATACGTGGGGCGTTCCAGAACTTAGCGATACTGGCGCCGTGACTCTTAAAGGCGGGTAGGTTGCGAATAAAATCGCGGCCAAAAGAGGACTCCGGATCGCTGAAGTTAAAGGACGGGATGGCGATAAAGCGAATTCTCTCGCCAAGAACCCGTCGGACGGTCTCAACTTCTTGTAGCGGAGTCATCGAATAGGTCAGGCTTACACCGTAGTGTTCGGCTGCCTGAGCATAAATCTGAGAGGCCACGGCACCTTGGATGTGCGAGTGGATGTCGATGATGCCACCCGATATCTGGGGAAACTCGGTAGCCTCCAGCTTGTAGTTGCGATTTGTTCGATTAGCAGGTTTCACGTTGAATTTAATGATGCCAATAATTTCCCATGTCAGCAAGGTTGCAAGAGCGAGGATTTTCGCCACCGCTTCTGATATTGACCTTTCAGGGATTGAACTCCGACTGCATTGAGCAAGCGAGCCCTTAGCCAGCAAATACCCTAGATAGCGCAGAGGCGCCGATTTTAAGCGCTATCTTGCCGATGATTAGGTTAATTAGTAGTAGCGCACCTAGGCCTGCAGAGAACAAGGTTAATTGAGCGCTACCTGTTTCAAACAGGTCGGGAAAAAAGATATAGCAAGCAAAGGTGCCGCAGAGAGGTACAAAACCTAGCGCCAGAGTTACCAGGCCCACCAGTAGAAACAGCATACTGCCCCAGGTCGCAGACAGTTCGGCAGGGTGCTCCCAATCAAAACGACAAAACCGTGCGCCAAGACCAACGCCGAGCGCCACTAAGCCGTGAGAGACGATGCACGCCGCGGCAGCGAGGGCAAGGACGCAGATCGGCTCAAGGGCAAGGGCTAGACCAGCTGATGCAAAAAGCACGACACAGATTAAAGCGGTTGGGATGAACCAGGTCAGGTATTTGGCGCGCAAAATAGCGCTTGGAGTGATCGGAGCAACCTGCAAAATCCAAACCGATGACCCCTCAAGAGAGACAGAAGGAAAGACGAATCGCGAACAGATGGAGAGCATGATCAGCGAACTAAGGGCGATAAAAGATACTACGGCTATAAGGTCCCAGGCCCTAAGTGTCCAAGTACCGACGTGAACGGGAGGTGAGATGTTTTGAAAATTGAAGAAGTACAGAACACAGAAGGTTAAGAAGAGTGCAAGCTGTATTGAGTGAGTGATGTCGCGACCAAACGAGAAGAGCTCTCTGGTGGCTAGGGATCTCATCGTCTGACTCGCTCGTATGGAAAGGAACCTGCGGCGAGCTTTTCCCGAACGAGAGAATAGAAAGTAGGCTTGTGGCTTGGTGTGAAGCCGATCGTAGCCACGCGGGTACAGTGTATAGAATGTTGCCCTGAGCAGGTACCAGGCCAAGGTAATGGCACCTGCAAGTAGCACCAGGGGAACGAGCTGTAAAGCCAGCGGCTCTGAAGTGAGCCCCAGCAGGGCGCTACACAGCCATGAAGATGGCAGAGCAGGGTGATCGATAATTGTGCTCGCAAATGGATGATTGGAAGCTTGAATAAATCGTCCATAGACAGTGAGATTTGAAGAGCCATTGACCGCAGCAACGAGGGCTCCGACGACAAATACAAATAGTGCCACGAAAATATTACGACCGGTTCGAGCTGGTAGAGCCGAGGCACACACTATTGCACCGATCATACCGCTTAGAGCAGCTAGCAGCAGGTATAGGCAGACAAATATTGGCCCAACAGCGTAGAATGATAGGCCCGCTCCGAGGTGTTGACCGAAGGCGATGTAAGGCGGGATAGAGAACACCAGGATCATCCAGGTAGTTGATAAAAAAACCTCAAAAGCCTTACCACGGAGCAGAGATACGTGCGCCAGGGGCGAAGCAAGGAGTAGGTCTATATCGCGACCCATAAAGAGAGCACCCAAGCTTGTAACCGCCGAAGAAAAGAAAATCAGTGCAAATAAGCCGATCGAAAATCCATACAGGAGTGTATTGGTGACATTGCTATAGGTAGAGTTACGCTGAATCTCACGAAGAGTATTGGCAGCGCCATAGTACAAGCCGATCATCAACAGCGCAGTCAGGAATACAGCCAGAAGGTTTGCCAGGCTAAAGGCTTGACGTGAGAAGTAGCGATTCTTAACTCCAACCACCTTAGGGCGAAAAGTAGCCGGTATCCAGGCCGTCAGCAAACGGTAGTGCCGATCTCTCTGTAATTGAGCGTGGGATTCATCCATATACCACCCGGTCTAGTGCTCAACTTGAAGTGTGGTTAGTTCAAGGAATATATCCTCTAAGTCGCTGGCGACCGCTCCTGAGCTATCGCGAATGTGTGCCAGGGTTCCGGTAGCGAGAAGAGATCCTTTGTGAATGATCGCCATATTATCGGCGAGCTCCTCAGCAACGTTTAGCGAATGGGTTGAGAGGAATACCGTCATTCCAGAGCGTGCATAGCGCTTGAAAGCATTTTTTAGGTCTCGGGCGCCATGTGGGTCGAGACCAACCATCGGCTCATCAACGATCAATATCTGAGGATTGTGTACCAGAGCACCACACAGAGCGATACGCTGCTTCATGCCGTGTGAGTAGCTTTCAATTAGCGCATCTTGCCAAATGGTGAGCGAGTACTCCTCAAGGACCTCATCGATCCGTTTGTCGGCCTGAGAAGGTGGAACCTTGTAGAGGTCACAAATAAAGTAAAGGAACTCCCGGCCGGTAAGTTTCGGGTACACATGCGGACGGTCCGGGACATAACCGAGCAGCCTCTTGGCATCGAGTGAATTGGTTTGCAGGTTGTAACCACCGAGTCTGATTGTTCCAGAGCTCTGAGTTAGAATTCCTGTGAGCATCTTGATCGTAGTGGTCTTTCCAGCCCCGTTCATCCCCAAAAAGGCAAAAATACTTCCTGGTGGTACGTTAAGCGATAGCTCGTTAACAGCCTTAAATGAACCGTAGGCTTTAGAGACGTTTTGAAGCTCAATCATGATTTACAGCATCCTTCCCCGGGACAAATAACGTTTTCAAGATTAGGATGCAGCCGGAGAGAGATAGTGTTCGCCAGGGGAAGCTAGAACTTGTCTTAAAAGTATCTTCTGCTGCGGTTGACCATATGCGGGCTGATACTTCGTCAAACTTCGCAAAATCCTCAGTGTATCTAGGTGGATATACCTCCGGCTTTAGCTCGTTTTCCTCATCCTACCTCGCATCTCGTCGACCTGGCGATGAAGCTAATTTTGAGACAAGTTCTAGCTGGTTTTGTTGCGGACGGGATAGATCCGGCAGCGACCAAAAATCGCAGACTAGAGGCTTAATCGCGTTTAACCACCTCAAGAAGACAGAGTGGTTTGTTCTGAGACTTGAATAAGTACTCGAACTCGGTAGGAATGTTACCCGCTGCCCACTCGCTTGTGAGCAGGTCGGTTGATCTTTTTACCACCTGCCAGTTAGAGGGTAAAAGTAAGCTGGCAGTTGAATGGAAATACTCGTGATGGTCTGTCTTGTACCGCAGGAAACCTTCCTGCGCTAAAAGTGAGTGCATCGTTGTGAGCATTTCTTGGTTAAGAATCCTATTCTTCTTCCAGCGGCGTTTGTCCCACGGATCAGGGTAGTTTACGAAGAATGCGGCAACCTCGCCGGGTTTAAATATCTCGCCGATACATCGAGCGTCAGAGCGTATAATCAAGACGTTTGAAAGGCCGAGTTTTTCGGCTTTCTCGCCAGTTTTAAAGGCTCGTTTGAACCGAATCTCAAGGCCGACGCAGAGGATACCAGGATTCTGCTTTGCTAGCTCGATGATATGAAGTCCTGAGCCCGAGCCGATTTCAACGTAAACCCCGGCAAAGTGCTCTCGCATCGCCGCAACCGTAGCCCTTGACTGCGCCGGCGATTGGCGATCGCGCTCAGCAACGATCAACTGCGGTTTGGTCTCTACTAACTGGATGTACTGATTTTCCCAGGCGCGCATCTTATCTCTCTGGTACCAAAATCGATCTTATTCTAACGGCTTTGATGTCAGGCTGGAACTTAGAGCAGTTTATCTAAAAGTCATCAGAGTCGAATCTACAGGAGTGTAGAGAGTATATCAAATAATAATAAAATGAAGGGGTTATAGTGGTACTTAGAGGCGATTTTGCTCGCATGGGGCAGGCTATAAAGCAACGACACGAGCGCTGTGCCGCGTGGTGGCAGAAACACCTGGAGTACACAGCAACCTTTATTGGAACACACGTTCCCTCAGCTGATTCAGTTGCGGTGCTCGGCGCTGGAAGATTGCTAGACATCGACCTTGAAGGTCTTATAAGCCGTTGTCGCCGTGTGCACCTCTTTGATGCTGACCCGACAGCGGAGAAGTATTGGCGCTCTGTCTCTGGTAGGGCCTACGGCAAGCAGGTGATCGGCCATATCACAGATATTACAGAGAGCATTGACTCATGGACTAAGGGGCTACCCGCAGCGCTTAGAAGGGGCGAGCTAATTAATTACCTAAATCGGTGTGTAGCTCCGCAACCACGGTGGGCACGTGAGCAGTTTGACGGATACATATCGCTGAATATCTTGGGTCAGATACCGCTCTATTGGAGAGATCGCGTGCTTGCTCTCGTCGGTGCGCTCACAGATGAGCAGTGGTGTGCTGTTAGCGCTTCGATGGGGCGACTTCAGGAGTCCCACCTCCGGGGGCTTGCGGCCCGGCCGGGCGCGTGGTCAATTCTTATCACTGATACTGAATACTATTTCTACCGGGGAGATGAGAGCCAGTGGCGGGTGGAGCCGGCGCTGTTTGGCGCGGCCAACCAGATATACTCACAACGTAGCTGTGAGGATGTTAGTGAGGCCTGGCTGTGGCACATCGCACCGCAGTTTGTTGAGTCAGACGAAGAAGGGGAGATCCACCGAGTGGAAGCGAGTCTAGTATTGTCGTAGGATGAGAATTTATGGAACTCTTTACTGTTGAAAATCTAATTGCTTTTCTCTCGCTGACATCTCTTGAGATCGTTTTAGGGATCGACAATATCGTATTTATCGCCATAGTAGCGGCGCGCTTGGGTCCTGAGCGGCGAAATACAGCCCGGCTGGTTGGTCTATCCGTTGCGATCGTTACTCGGCTGCTCCTGCTCCTAACTCTATCTTTTCTAGCTTCGCTCACAACGCCGTTGTTCGAGGTGTTTGGGCGGCCTTTGAGCGGTAGGGACATGATACTTATAGCCGGTGGCATGTTCTTGATCTACAAAGCTACCAAGGAGATTCATGAAAAGGTTCAGAGGCACGAGAGTGAGCTGGATATAGGTGGCGGAGAAAAAGCTGTTACCTTACAAAGTGTGGTGGCCCAGATCGTAGTCATCGATCTGATCTTTTCTCTCGACTCAGTGATCACGGCGATCGGTATGACCGATAATTTGCCGATTATGGCGGCGGCGGTGATAGCAGCGGTGATAGTAATGCTTGTTTTTTCGGGTCGGATCGTGGAGTTCATCGAGGCAAATCCAACAGTGAAGATGTTGGCTCTCTCATTCCTGTTGATGATCGGATTTGTATTGGTCCTCGATGGTAGTGGTCATCACATTGAGAAGGGTTACATCTATTTCGCGATGGCGTTTTCGCTACTAGTTGAGTTGCTAAACTTACGGGCAGCAGGCAAAGGCAACAAGAAGATGACTGAGTAAAACCTCACGTGATCATCCATTTTTGAAAAAACGAATGAGGACGAGTTTGTTCCTATAAGGTCGCCGCGATTGCCGCTGAGCCATAAAGCGCCGCGCGGTCGTCTTTGATGATAAAGACAGGAGTAGCAACGACTCGCTCGCGTAGCTTCCCTTTCTTTAGGTAGCCTTCAAGAAACTTTCCGCCTTGTATAAATGGAGCGATCTTAGGAGGGATACCGCCGCCAAGGTAAATACCACCGGTAGAGAGGTAGGTTAGGGCGATATTGCTGCAATGAGCACCGAACATGTGGCAGAACATCTCCAGCGTTGCAATTGCCAATTCACTATCCCCCTCAAGGGCTTGATTGGCGATCACTGAAGCCGAGATGTTGCCCGGCTCCTGAGAGGCGAGCTCCCCCGCATCCTTGTAGCGACCTGAGTCGCGCAAAAATGAGTAGATATTAACGATTCCAGGGCCACACAGCACAGACTCAACACTAACGTGTGAAAGGCGCTTCTGTAGGTAGCGCAGTAGTTCAATCTCGTCTTCGTTTGATGGCGCAAAATTAGCGTGTCCACCCTCAGAGGCCAGCAGCACACTCCAGCCCGCTTCGCGGTGTATGAGCGAGTGGCCTATGCCGGTTCCAGGAGCAACTACGGCGCACGATCCGGCTTTATCCGATGCTCCACCACCGTCATATACCATTTCAACGCTCTCTGGTTCAAACGTTGGTATAGCAGCGGCAGTGCTTACTAGATCGTTTACTAGCTTAGTTTTGAAAACGCCGATGCGGTTACCAACCTCTGCCTGAACAACCTCCCATGGGAGGTTTGTCACCTTGACGCGGCCGGTCACAACTGGGCCGGGAAGACCGAAGCAGGCGGCCTCGAGGCGACCTGAAATATGGGACTTATTGGCGCTTAAAAACTCGCTGAGGATATCCTCCAGGCTCGAAAACTCCTTGCTGGCGTAGTCGGCGCAGGTAACAAGTTCTGCTCGGCCAGCCCGACGCTCAAATAACCCTATGCGCGCTTTTGTTCCTCCGATGTCACCAGCGATAATCATAAGCGAAGACCTCCGAATTTAGGGGTAATCATGACCTATACCCGTAGTTTCTAGCCGTGAACGAGAAAAAAAGAAAGATATTGCAAATAGGCGCCGGTTTGCAGCTGGTTAGCAGGTTCCGGTTTGCTTCTTATTGAGTCTTGATAGACTTTGTACCTTTAGGGTCATATACTGCCGATGTAACTATTCACCAGAAATACGGCATTCCCGATCAGGGGATAGCAAGAAAGAATGATCAACGAAATGGCGATATTTAAAGATGAAGCATGAACCACAACCTTTAAAACTGGTGAGTAGTTACCTGCCGAGATCATGAAGATTCTAATGCTTGGATGGGAGTACCCGCCGCACATCGCCGGGGGTCTTGGTACCGCATGCGAGGGGCTCACCTCTGCGCTAGCAGCCCAAGGGGTGTCGATTCACTTTGTTGTGCCAGAGGTGTTTGGGGGCGAGCATGTCGAGCATATGCGCTTTAGCAGCGCAGCAACTGGTCAGACCCTCCCTAAGGCAGACACCTCGCTCGGTAGCCGGATAGCGGCCAAGCAAGATTTAAATTGTGTCGAGCGCACCCGTGTACCAACCTTTCTTAGGCCATACTGGAGTCAGCGCAGTTTTTCTGAGGCGATCGCCAAAACTACCCATGCAATCCAAACAGAGAGACTCTCAGTGATTGATGATCCGATACTGCAATCAGTCATAGAAGGCGAGGTGTATGGGGTCGATCCAGCTAGTGTGATTGGTAGCATGTCAGTCAAACCGCACGCGAGCGACCAAGGTTTAAGTACTCAGCAACGCTACTCTGCCTCGATATTTGCCGAAGTAGAGCGATTCACGGCAGATGTGCTTTCGCGATTCATGGGGAGTGACTTTGACATTATTCATGCCCACGATTGGATGACATTTCCTGCGGGAGTGGCTTTGGCGCAAGCAACTCGAAAGCCATTAATCGTGCACGTGCACAGCTTGGAGCACGATCGCAGTGGTATATTTTGCGACGAGAGTATCAATTCAATCGAGGGCTTTGGGTTACGCACGGCTGATAAGATTATAGCAGTCAGCCACTATACCAAGAGCTCTATTCAGCGGCACCACAAGATAGCCGCTCAGAAGATCGCAGTTGTTCATAACGGCACGTATCCCAAACAGCTCATAAACGAGTATCGTCAGTTAAAGACCTGGCCTAAGCATGTAGTGCTCTTTTTAGGGCGAGTAACCTTTCAAAAGGGACCTGAATACTTCGTCGATGTGGCTCGAAAAGTGATCCCTCACATCGATGACGTGCTGTTTGTTCTTGCTGGCGATGGTGATCTGTTGCCGGCCATCCGTGAGAGAGTTGCGCAGCTCGAATTAAAGGATTACTTCCTCTTTCCTGGGTTTGTTCAGGGTGAGGAGTTAGAGGAGCTGTTCTCGGTAGCAGACCTGTATGTGATGCCATCTGTCTCTGAGCCATTTGGTATTACCGCTCTTGAGGCTATAAGCTATGAGACCCCTGTGCTGCTCTCGAAGCAATCAGGAGTTTCAGAGGTTATTGAGCACGCCCTCAAAGTTGATTTCTGGGATATCGATCGCATGGCCGACCTGATTATCAATGCGCTGACCCATGAGGAGTTGCGGCATGAGCTCATCGAGAAAGCCAAGCAGGAGGTTGCTGCCTTGCACTGGGGAGCTGCAGCCTCAAAGACAATGGATGTGTATGCAGAGGTTCGCCAGGGCGCGCAGCAATTAGTAAGCAATAGTTAGTGAGAGCCCGGTATGCCAGATCTGTGCCTCTACTTTCAAGTTCATCAGCCGTATAGGTTGCGGCCGTTTTCTTTCTTTGAAGTTAGACGCGAGGCTAACTATTTTAACGACTCATTGAATCGAGATATAATGCAGCGGGTAGCCGCCCGCTGCTACATTCCCACCGGCAAGAGTGTGTTGCAAGCGATCGCGGCCTATGGAAAGCAATTAAAGCTTACATTTTCAATAACCGGCACGGCCATTGAGCAAATGCGAGAGTACGCGCCGCAAGCGCTTGAGGTATTTCAATCTCTAGTGGCCACCGATTGTGTAGAGCTTCTAGGAGAGAGTTACTACCACTCGCTGGCAGCTTTGTGTGATGACACGGGTGAGTTTTGCTCTCAAGTACGAATGCATCTTGAGCTGATGCGGCGAGAATTTAACGTGACGCCGTCTGTGTTCCGTAACACGGAACTGATCTTTAGCGATCGAATTGGCGAATTGATCTCCCAGCTGGGTTTTATTGGTTCTTTTGTTGAAGGTATTCCTGAAGTGCTTGCGGGGCGCACGCCCAACGATGTCTATCGTGCAGCAGGTTCCGATATTAGTCTTCTCCCCCGCAACTGTGACCTCTCTGATCTAATAGCTTTTAGGTTTAGGAATGGCGGCAAGGACGGTGGGCAGCTCACGGCAGCCGATATCTCTAAAGGACTGTCGAGCGCTGTAGAAGACGATCAAGTAGTTTTTGTCTGTCTCGATTATGAAACATTAGGAGAGCACCACCAGGATAGCGATCGGGGCAGGGCTGGGGTGTGCAATTTGATTGAGCAGCTTGCGGCTGAGCTGCTGCGGGATTCCCGCTGGCGTTTTGTTACTCCATCGCAGATTATCAAAGAGCGGACACCTAAGAGTGAGCTGCACTTCCCCAATCCGCGTTCCTGGGCGGATAGCTCTCGCGATCTTTCTCCATGGCAGGGGAATCAGATACAAAAGCGAGCGTTTGAGCGTATATACTCAGGAGCTGTCGCTAAGAGATTCCCAATAGAGACCTGGCGCAGACTTCAGACCTCTGATCACTTTTACTACATGTCCAACAAGGGTGGGCCAGACGGAGAGGTGCACTCATACTTTCGACCATTTGAAAGTCCATACGATGCTTTTGTGGCCTATATGAATGTCGTGCGCGGAAGTTAACCCCCTCTACTAACCATCAGCAGCGATTCCAGCTACTGACGACTGTCGAATGTCCGGCAGTGGTGGCGTGACAGGGCGAGCGCTCGGTGGTGTGGAAAGAACTCGTCGCCCTAGCGCCAGAAGCGCTAGGGCGCCATCAATTCGCTCTATGACGATATCGCCGTGAGCGCTAATAATCGTTACCTCCGCAGCAGCTGAGCTATGCAGGCGCAAGGTCGGTATTTTGATATCTCCACCAGTAATAATTAACGCGTTACCTGGAAGTGATAGGCTTACATTGGCAATTAGTGATCCAGGAGTAGCTAGAATAGTGATCTGTCTTGGGTCCCGCACCTCATTGTGGGCACTACCGATCGTACTTTGCGAGAAAATAATATTATCAACCAAGATGACTCCATCAGCTAGGGTTTCAGGTAAAAGGCAATTAAACGGCGCGCTGGGGGAATCAAAGGAATTGCGAGTAGACGCCGTACGCGTACCCTGGCAGCTCACGGCTATGGCAAAGATGGGTGCATAATCTGGGCCGTTGGTTAGCGGCCAAACCCCTTGATTCGACATGAATGGCGGTCGTCCGTTGGTGCATACTTGCCGATACAGTGACAGAGCTGGTGTTCCGGCGATATTTTTCCCATGAAGATACTGACGCTCACAGCTTCTTAGGTGTGAATTTACGGGTCTGACACTCTCCCGCAGAGATGAGAGGTGCTCAATACCATCGCGGTATGTACGCACTAGGTGAGCATAGGATGCAGTGTGCATAATCAGTCGCATGCAGGAATAAGATATGGCAGCAAGAGCAAACAGCGCCAGGAACACAGCAGCACCGCACTCTCGTGAGGATCTATCTGTAGCAGGTGGTGTTAAAATAGTATCTCGTTCCATATTGGCTCGCGCGTTAATCCGCTCGGTATAAGGAAGCTATGTGAGCGGGTTGTGTTGGAGTAGATTTCAATCCGGTAGATAGTGCTATTACGCAACGGGTTGAGCGCGTAAATTCTAAGTGCTCTTAGCCCGCGCACTATCGGTTGGTTCTCCAGAACACGCTGCCCCACGTGAGATATCAGTCTTAGCTCCCCAGTTCGGTCGATGTAGATCGAGGTCTCGCGCATAATGGGGAGATACTCGAGGAGTGAGTTGTTCGGGCAATTATCGCTAATGATGCCCGAAACTATTCGTCCGGAGAGGTTGAAGCAGCCGTTAGTAGTCCGCTGCAGTGAACCGGTAAGCTGGCACAGTCCATGCAACCCGGCTACTAGGTGACTCCGGAATTCGTTTGGTGCCGGGATATCAAAAGCGCCGCACACATCAACCGAAATAGCGTCAGCAGTAAAGGAGCTTCTAATGATGCGACCACGATGGCGAGGAGAGATTTCGATAGTTGTTAGTACGTCTGAGTCACTACGGGGACGCGAATTACCCGATACTCCACTTGCGGGGTGTGCTTTTCCTGAGGGAGTGCGAGGATTAGAGCCGTTGGTCGTGGCAACAAGACCAGTAAGATGCGAACGTTCGTCAGCGACCAAAGCAGCAGAGAGTACTACGGCGCTTTTAGTGATGGCGAGACGCTCTTGGAGTAAGCTAGAGGTCTCCCCTAATATTGCAGCAGAACGGTGTACGAGTTGAACCACACCACTGGTGATGAGCGCTACCACACCTAGTGCACATATACATTCAATTAGCGAATACCCACGCATAGGCTACCGGACGATAATGAAGGTATAATCGCCGCAGGTGCAGCTCAGTCCACGATCTGTAGGAGCGCACTGTGGCGCATCACAGTTTGGCCTGGAGGCATTAAAGCTTTTTGTTGCTAGGGTGGTAGTGGCGACAGCCAGTTGCCACAGTCCTACAGAGGCGATTGCCGAGATTGAAGCAGCGATCAGCGCTTCTATGATCGTGTATCCGCTCTGACTGCTAAGGTATGCTGTATCTCGAATGGTGCTGGCTTGCACTGAATTGGTTAGTTCTAGCATTAGGCGTTCCTTCAATAGATGATTAGCACGTTGAGCGTATCCGTCCGCGCAGGGAGATCACCACTGCGCACGATAGTTTACCCTTGATGATATTGAGGGTCGCCGGAGAGGCAGAGATCGAAGGGTAGAAAAAAAGTGACGAGGCGCCCCCAGGTAGGGGTTCAAGGTGTGCTGCGTGCCTGATAGTGTGTTGAGCGATGACAGTCTTGCTTTCCTGCAGCGCGGAGAGAGTGCTTGAAGAGATGGCTACCTCCACGGTTGAGCGAGAGGTGAGGGCATAAGAAGAACAGCGCTCTAGAAATAGTAGCAAGCGGTGGCTTTCACTCTGCAGGGCTAGTGCGCTTGTTCGGTTAGCAAAGTGTGGCGCTGCTACAGCTGTCAGCACAGCGACGATGCTGAGCGCTATAAGTGTTTCCAGCAGTGAGAAGCCAGAGGCGAATGCCGCGGCATTTTGTCTGTGACCAATAGATAGATGCATATACCGGCTCTATCGATCGTTTTGTGCAAAAAGTTGCTTAGCCGGGTGCTAAAGCTCCTCCGACTTAGAGATCACAACAAAATGAAGGCTGGATCTAGTTAGAGGACCTAGGTGGCAGGGGCTCATCCGGGAGTCCCAGCAGAGAACGGAAGCGTTGTCGCAGATACACCTCCATCGAGTCAACGACTCCGTTGCACCGAATTAGGGTGTCGATCGTATTTGCTACAGCACGTTTGGTGGCCATGTCGAGGCAATCCTTGAGCATACTCGCTTCCGCAGAACTGCTGCGCATACTGGAGAGAGCGCTGCGCGCTTTAGCCAACAGGCCGGCTGCATTCTCATCTGAGATTCTGAAGATTGACTTAAGGCTGTTGTGGATGACCGATTTCTCAAAGCGGTCGATCATATGATCAGAGGAGGCGACCTCTACTAGCAGCATGGCTGTAGCCAGCTGAACATCGATATGCTTGGTTTTATTGGCAGACTTCTGGTTCTGAAGAGCCCGCATTTGGTCAAGCAGGCTCTCGGTCTTAACGTCTGCTAGGTTGGTTGGAGTGCTGTTGTTGTCGGTAGGCTTTGCCATAGAAGATAGTATACTACACGGTTGATATCTTAAGAAATCGTCTATCAGAGATTGGCGGAATTTCGCAAAAAGATTTCGTTACTGCCTCAATACTATAGCAAATCAAGGACGAGACCTAATAGCTGGGGCTGAGGCCTTGCTCTGGTAGGTAAGGGTGTGAATTCTGCGTTCTAACTCTGGAAAGCCTGCCACCCCCGCTGGAGCCACAACTCGGTAGACGCAGTGCGCCTCATCGTCGATAAAGGGGAACTCAACCTGCCCGATACCGCGATTTGGTTTTTTCATGGTACTTGCAGCCGCTACGGTAACCCACGGAGTGAGGCCGGAGCAATCCTGGTACTGAACAATAAATGGAACCTGAGCCAAGCGCCGGCCATCAGCGGCGACAGTGACCTTGGCTACGCATCGAAGGTCCTTGGGAACGCGATTAGCTTGTCTAATGACAAGCCGATTCTCAAAGTAGATATCGCACAGACCAACGATAGCTGCTCCTACCTCAAGGGTATCAACGTTGACCTGCGATAGGCGCGGATTGACCGTCAGAGTTACCGATACGGTGCCACCCTCTTCAGGGATGGCTACGTTAACGTAGGCCACGCCGCCAGCAGAGCTAAGCTCAAGAGTGACCTCTCCTGATTCCGGTTCGGCGGTGAGTTGGAACTCGCCGCTGACTGAGGTGGTATCTTCACTTCCAGTTTCAACTACACGAACGTTGACATCCCTCAAGGGAGCTCCTGACTGGTCGAGCACTGCTCCTTTTACAACGACTACAGGGCCTGTTCCGGTACCTGCCGAGCCGCCCCCGCATCCCATCAGGGCTAAAACGATCATCAGGAGCAGCGAAAAGAAGCCGATAAGGAGATTGTTTCCGGAGGTCGCGCTATTTGCTCTCATCGTTCACCTCCGGTGGTTCGCATAGGCTAAATGAAGTAAGGCTAACCTTCATGCCGCAGGGCTCGGTGTAGAGAGACGGAGTGATGTCCTTGTCAAAAGAGCCGATAAATTCGCGCGCTTCTGCGTGCAGTGCGGCCCCTTTTTTGAGTAGCCATTCACGAATCTGCTGTGCGTGTTTTACAGCTACGTTATCAAAGCTAGTTGAGATGTGCAGGTTTGGTACTGGCACGCTGCCCGTGATGTTGCGATCGACAGCCTCGACGAGCTTGCGGATGTCACGCTCGAGTAGTGTGTATGCATCATCGCAATCCCCGGTGATCTGGTACGCATTCCACAATAAGTGCAGCTCTTGTCCAACACGCTTAACGAGCCCTAGCCGCTCTAGCTCAAACAGTATTGTGCTTGAGTTTAGGTCGGTACTTACACTCCTAACTAGCTCAGCAAAATCGCTTGTAGGACCCTCGAATGATAGGGTGTGCGGCTTTGCGCCACGAGAGAAGCGATCGCTGTTAGTCCAAGTTCCAATAATCCTGGTCATCAGATCAAGGTGCTGAGCTGAATTAACTACCGGTGAAGATACTCGCTGCACATCACGACGTTGTAGCCCTGTCATCACGCTTAGTTTGCTAACTGTTAGCTCCTGCTCAGAGCGAACTAGCTCGCGTTGCGCCTCCTCGACGAGGAGTGATTTTAGCTCCTCCATAATGGCGCGAACCTTAACTCCGCGACGCAATGCAAACCGCACTGCTGGTAGCAGGAGATTTCGGAGGATAACAGCTGAGCTATTTTGAATGGGCATTTTGCACAGTCGCCTACAAACAGCCGCTTGAGGCCGTTTCCTTAGGGCAAGGAAAGCAGTGATGCTACCTTTAAACCTATTTCTAACACTCATATAACTTTGTGCAAATATCTGCAATGGGTAAAATGCCCATTACTACCATCAATTTGATACCGCTAGACTGCTATTTTCGGGACAAAATGTTTAGTATGTTGTCGTTTTGGTGGGAGATTTGGTGTACTACCGTTTCCTGGATAGGGAGCGTTTATAGGGGTAAGGGATCGGGATCATGGATAAGAACGCGTCTATATACATTGCAGGCCATAGGGGCTTAGTCGGAAGCAATCTGACCCGTCTCCTTCAGGAGCGGGGTTACACGCGTATTCTGGCCCCATCGCACAGCGAGCTAGAGCTGCTCGACCAGCAGGCAGTGACACGCTTCTTTGAAACAGAGCGCCCCGAATACGCGATTATTTGTGCGGCCAAAGTGGGCGGCATCCTCTTCAATAACCAGTATCAAGCTGATTTTCTTTACGAGAATGTAGTGCTAGCGGCTAACGTAATCCACGCAGCGCATATAGCTGGTGTAAAGAAGCTGCTTTTCCTGGGCAGTTCATGCATCTACCCTCGACAGGCCACGCAGCCGATTCGCGAAGAGAGCCTGCTGTCGGGGCCACTTGAGCCCACTAACGAAGGATATGCTTTAGCGAAGATCGTCGGTTTAAAGTTGTGTGAAAAGTATCGTCAACAGTATGGACGTAATTTTATCTCAGCGATGCCGACTAATCTTTACGGCCCAGGAGATAATTTTCATCCTGACCACTCGCATGTAATCCCAGGGATGATGCGTCGATTTCACGAAGCAAAGGTCAGCAATTCTAAACAGGTAGCAATCTGGGGCAGCGGCAGTCCGATGCGCGAGTTCCTTTTCATAACCGATTTAGCAGAAGCGCTATTTATGTTGATGGAGTGCTACAATGATGCAGGAACGATAAATGTCGGTACAGGAGCCGATGTGTCCATATCTGAACTGGCAGCGCTGATGAAAGAGATCACCGGATTTGGTGGCGATATAGTCTATGATCGCAGCAAGCCCGATGGGATGATGCGAAAGGTGCTCGACACCTCGCGGATTAACAGCTTGGGTTGGAAGCCTAGAGTATCGCTTCGCGAAGGGCTAGAGAAAACCTACGCCTGGGCCCTTGATAGCGGAGCGCTTGGTGTTTAGTGCATGGCGTTAGGCAATAGACCTCAATACTCTTTAGAGAGCTAGCAACAAAATTCTCCTCCTATGCGGCCGCCTGCAGGCTAGAGGAAGAGGTGCTTTAGGCCCAAAATGTGTTCAATGTGCCACAGCGGGCCAGTCTCTGAACCTCTTTTGTCTGTTCCGTTACCCGCATATCTTTCGCTTGGTTTCACGTCGGGGGCATTTCTTAAGGCAAGATTAAAGGTGCCACGTAGCGCTCAAATTATTGATCACCACTGAACGGGATTAAAAATCGACACAAAAGCGGTCGAGTCTGGGGGCCACGGTGCGCTTAACCGTTAGCTGTTCAGGTATGGGAACCTTTAATTTAAGAAAATTTCCGTAGCAGAGAATGTCTTCATTTTTCCCCCGTATGCGCCGTTGTGTTTTGTAGGGGCTAGACGAGGCGCTTGAGTCCCATAATTTATTCGGATCACGATCTTGTCCATCGGCGGACCCATCATCCCATCTGAAAGCTGCACTGAAAGACCTTCTCCAATTTCCTCGTAGTATGACGGCAGGCACGTTACCGCATTGTCGCGCGCTAGCTACTACCCGAATAGCGCTTGGTAGCGCCTTGCACGGATCCATTTTACTCACTTCGATTGCGCCTCTGTTGTCATCAGCCAGAGCGAGTTGAGATATCCCAAGCAAAACAGACAAAAAAAAGACATTTAGTTTCATTCCCATAATCCCCAGTTAAATTTCAAAGAGTAAATGCGTCAAAATGTTCTTTTTACCAGAATCCTAGTTGGCTCAGGATACATATTTTTGTAAGCCACAGGACTAATATTAGCTGCTTTATAGCGTTCTCCAAAAGTCCGTAGCGAAATCCCGAGTTTTGGAGAACGCTATCGATTCGCGGACGCGAATCAAAACAACAACCTATAGTGATGTCCAGCAAAAGCCTTGCCAGTTTTACTGGCACGGACTTTTGCACGTCACTATATATTGGTTGCATTTAGCTATAAAGCGCAAGTCTCGTACAAATAGGTGAGCCGTTTTTTCTGCTCTGCTGAGTAGCGAATGGAGCGGACGGGAAAGTGCGCAGTCCGATTCCGTTTCTCGCAGTAGAGAGCTAACTTGGAGGTATATAGTCAGCGACCCAATAGACGCACTACTGCAACATCAACTCATGCGTGCCGGTACCTGAGTCGGTGAAGGTGATAAAGTTAGTGCCTGATACAGCGTCCGTCGCTGTTGTAGTCACCCGATAGGTGGTAGCTGAGACTCGATTAAGTCTGTAATCGACTCCTGCTGAGATCCCCGCAGGCAGAGTTCCGGTCGTACTAAATCGCACCCTGCGGCCACTAAAATTTAAATCCCCTCCAGTAGTGAGGGTTAGCAGCAAATTTCCACTTGAGTTGCTAGCGGTAAAGACATGCCCTCTATTCATCACCGAGTGCGTGCCACTACCTGCATCGGTAAATGAGATCACTGTTCCAGCTTGAGCGTTCGCCAGCGATGTAGCTAGCCGCGCGGTGGTCCCTGAAACCCGCACCGTCCAATAAGTTGTGCCAGCGGTTAAGCCAGTCGGCAGTGTGCCGTTAGTCTTAAACACAACTTGCGAGAATGTTGGCCTATCGCCTGAATAGGTAACTAAAAGCCCACTTGAGCTACTAAAAGTACAATCGGCTGAGCCACCATCAGAGACAGTCCAACCTCGACCCGGATTAGGCGAGGCGCTAGTCGAGGTAGCTAAGAATGCTCGGCCAGTGCTTGAGGCAGCGCTCCCCAATCCGGTAAAGCTATATCGTGCCGATCCGCCTCCCAGGCTTCTAGTGTTTTGATTCGTTACAGAGGCTACCTTAAGCAGGAAGTTATCGTAGTTGTCGGTTGTGCCTGGGGTGTTGATGTCATTAGTTGCAAATATGTTAGTAAAGTCAGTGCCTGCCGTTGGGCTCCAGTTTGATAGGTTCTGCCTAAACGACACGGCTGCGTTAAACATGGCGTTAAAGCTGGTGACCTTAGAGACGTTCCAAGCGCTAATATTGCTGTTGAATGAGCTGGCGCTTAAAAACATCGAGGCCATATCGGTAGCCGAGGAGGTATCCCAAGCTGATATGTCTTGGTTAAAGGATCCCGCCGAAGAAAACATACTGTTAAAATTAGTCACTTTTGAAACGTTCCAGGGAAGTGGCCGGGAGCTGGCCCCCGCTGCCTCACCGTTATTAAATACTGCGGTAGAGCCAAACAAACTGCTCATATTGGTTACGTTTCCAGTATTCCATGCGCTTAGATCCTGATTGAATGATGAGGTTCCAAAGAGCGCCGCTTCCATGTTTGTGACCGAGCTGACGTCCCAGTTCCCGATCGGTTGATTGAACAGGTTACACTTGGCAAGCATTTGGAACATCGAAGTCGCGTTTGGCGTGCGCCAATTACCTATACTTGGTGAGCCTCCGTTATTAAATGGATTGGGCGCGCCACCCGAGCGGTGGCATAAAGCATGAGTCAGATCCTTAACCTGCATTACATCCCCATTCTGTGGGGTAAACCAAGAGCCGATATCCTGATCAAAGGGGTGTCCACTTGAATAGAAAACGAATGTCGCCGAGGTAACCTTAGGGAGATACCAAGAGAGTGGTTTTGACTGAGAGTTTGTAGCGTCGCCATTGTTGAATGTCGAGAAAGAAAACATTGAGTTTATCGAGGTTGCATTACGCATATCCCAGCTTGATATGTCTTGATTAAAGCGCAAGGCGCTGTTGAACATGTTGGTAAATAGAGTTCCATTAGCCACGTTCCAAATTAACGGACTACCTCCATTATTTCCGGGGTCGCCGTTGTTGAACCACACGGTTCCGCTAAACATATTTGCAAACGAGGTGCCGCTTCCAGTGTCCCAACTATTAAGGTTTTGATTAAAGACGTTGGTATTCTTGAATGTGCTATCAAACGACTGCACCTGACTTACGTCCCAGTGGCTAATATCCGAGTTAAAATTAGCGCAGCTACGGAAAGCGTTGGCCATTGAGGTGGTGCCCGTCATATCAGGCGCATCGCTAGCAGATACAGTCATGTTGCTGCAACCATAGAAGTATCCATCGCTCGGCCAGTAGCTCTTGCCGATGCCAAAGATCGAAGACGGCGCTGTGTAGCTAGCTGTCCAAACCTTGGAGCCATCAAACGTTATCGCTTGAGTTGCGTTTTTCGCGATCGATAGCGTCGCTATAGTAGCGGCACCTATATCATTTACCGGAATCTTAAGTAGCGATGAAACCTCTGCATAACGCATAGTTGACCAGAGGTTTGCTCCATCAAAGATAAGCCCCTCTGAGCCGTCTATGCCGCTAGGCATCGTTGTTACTTCAAACGCCAGTGTCTCCGGGTTAACTTTAATTAACCTCATAGGTACCTGGTCAGTTGTCACCCAGAGATTAGCACCATCAAACGCTAGGCCCCTAGCGCTTGATGCGCCAGTAAGGGTCACAGTATCAGTAGCTAGACTCGTCTTATTAAATCTAAACAACCCCGTGCCTGATACGCCGTAGATAAAGTCGCCTACCGAAACTATCGACCAACCACCAGTTGCTCCAGTTAGGTCATAGACATCGAGCTGCAATGTAGCTGGGTTAAACCTCACTAACTTAGCCGCTGCTCCCATTGAAGCCGCCCAAACATAAGTGCCATCAAAGGTCATTGAGAATAGGTTTCCTACCCCTGTAGGATACGCAGCGATTCTGGCGCCACTGGCAGCGTCAAATCTGATAATATTGCTCGCCACGTCCCAATCAACCGCATAAACCGATGTGCCGTCACTGGTCATGCCGTATATATAATCCTCGCCAGCCTGAAGGCTCGTTGTTTCGTGCGTGCTAGCAGTTGGATTGTAACGGATTAACTTACCAGGTGCCGTATTTGTTCCAGCCCAGACGTAACCACCAGCCACGGTAAGTGCTTCGATCTCGCCCTCACTACTGGCTAGCGCATAACTACTCGGCGCCGCACCACCGGACGAAACAAACCTAAACTTATTACCCCACTGGCTTATATCACCAAGCTTTAGTCGGTCGCCGTTGTTATCAAAGCGCCAACCATATAGTTGTCCGTAGATCGTTATAGTGTAAGTGCCAGGAGAGGAATATGTGTGTGTGCGGGCCGCGTCCTCGTAGGCTGTAATCACGTCG
>JBKCMS010000155.1:0-8384 GCA_046300175.1 Pseudomonadota bacterium
CTAACATCAAGCAGTACCGTCCAGAGCTAGAGTCTCTCATGACATTAAAATTTCACACGCTTAAGCACATAGGAGTTTGTTGTCTTCTACGGCGCAACTTGGCTACGCCAAGATTGCGCTCGCCCAGCAATTCTCATTCATTTTTTTCAAAAATGAATGAGGCTGGGTTTAGAGTAGAGCGTTCCCGACATGCACCCTATAACTCGCGAGTGGCGATTGCTCTTAAAAGCCGTGGTATATTGTCCAAAAAATATGGCAGAGAAGCCTATAACCGCTTGAGTATCAAATGCTAAAGCCGAACCGTATGAGAACGCTAACGTACCGCTAAGCGCCATCTGTGAATTGCCTGAGAGCGGTAATAACTTGGCGATTTTGCCTAAATCCTGACCGACCAAATTAATCGTTGTGCGTATATCACCTAAAAGAATTGATGGCTGCAGAGGTAGTCCGCGCTTGGCGTCCGCTGTTGCTAAATTCTCTTCGTTGGACTTAATGACTACGACCTTAGCGCATTGATCTTTTGAGGCCGTATGAGCTGCAGGCGATGTTTTAGTGTTTGGCTCATAAGTAGAGGCGGACCTAGCTTGCTGAGTAGCAGTTGGCGCTTGGTCGCCACGTTCTAGATCGGCTCGTCTTTGTTGATTAAGATTCATTAGAGTTATCGCTTGGCGATAGTAAGATCTGGATATTGGAGTCAGTATATCAGGTAAAAACGCAGCAAATAAACGAAAGTGGCAGGTTTTTTATCATTTAAAATTATCGGGTCGCTTGCGATTCCATAAAACCCGCTCGTTTCTGAAGAAAAGTAGCAGAGCTGAGATCGTCATCGAGACCCCCAACAGTCCAAGTCCCGGTTCTGTTGCGATGTTAAAAGCATCAATAGCTGCAAGACCAAGGCCGATCGGCACAGCTGTGCCTCCTAATATCTGCCAGCGAGCCTCGTCCCGACGCTTGCGTGCCTCAGCAGCCTCCTTTAAACGATTGGACTCGGCGAGCTCCTCTGCCTGTCTATTCTCTGCCTCTGCCCGCTTTGTCTCAGTATGTGATTGATAATTTGACTTTGCATCTTTAGCGGTTGTTATAACACCCTGTAGCGCCACACGACGGCTATCTATCTCAGCTAGTAGCGACTGGCGCCTTTGATTTTTGACAACTCCGTTGGGCGGATTAGAGTGACTCTCTAGCGTAATCACTTCCGCTTTAGACTCGTCCAGGCGACCGATTATGTGGTTCAGTCCGCCTTCTACTCTGTTGAGCAAGAAGTGATCTTCTGGACCTAATCCAGCGACAGAAGCACCTTCGGCCATGGGAGAAATGATTCTACGTATATCAGTCGTGATCTGCTCAAGCGGAGTAAGCGAGTTTCTGATTATCTCTATTGGGATATCCTGAATCTCAATTTTTGACCCTTTAGAGGCTAGCGCTTTGACAGCTTCTATTGCCGGGCTGGCCTCATTATGAATTGTCACCACGTGCTGCTCGCCTACCAAGACAACAAATAGCTTTGATGATTTAATGAGGAATTCATTCGCTTGGTTTGTATCTTTTGCTTGTTCTAGTTTGGATATCTCCTCAGCAGTTTCTAGAGGTTTGCTGGGGAAAGAGAATTCACGTACGTGAAAAAACCGCACCTGTAGATCGTCAACATGAAAGCCACGTTCCCTAAGAGCCTGTAGAGCTATTTTCTTTGCCTCTGTTTCCTCAATATCAAGTTGGCCGGCACTTGGAGCTCCCCCGCGTATATCTTGCCAGGTGTGGGATTGCTGGAGTGGTGAGACGTCAGAAAAATAAGCCTTACATGAATCATACCCAGGCCTAATCACGAATGTTGAGAGATCAACAAGCGCAGGCAAATAAGAGGACTGCTTGATAAAAGAAGTAGTTCCAGACATACACCGCCAGGCTATCGAATTCTCGGAGCCTAAGGAAACTTTTCCATTGTAATTCTGGCTATTCAAGGTAGGCGACGGTGTAAGCAGCCGAAAGTAATCAGGATTTTGTCTTGCGATAATCACGATCATTATCCTAAGTAGTGGGCCTGGAAATAGCGTCTCTGCCTAAAACCACTTCATTTTTAATTTCCGGTGCCCACCCTGACTGTGCCATGGTAGCGCTCCCAAAAATTAAAAATACTTTGTGCTTTTGAGCATCTGCGCCACTTCAATCTACTTAACTGCCGTATCCAGGATTATTTCCCCCATTGCGCAAAATTTTCACACCGCTTGATATATTTGCGGAATCTCACTCTGGAGCCTTATGGTTGAAATACTCCCTATATCAATCTTGTGTTTTATTTTTGGCGCGATCATCGGCAGCTTTCTGGGAGTGTGTAGCTACCGTATCCCGATGGGTAGATACGAGCCGGTTAGAGAAGGTATACGAGAACTTAGTTATCCGGTTTCAATACTCTCCCCGGCGCGGTCATTCTGCCCGCAGTGCGAACGGCAGCTTCCGTGGCAGCATAACATTCCGGTAGTTTCTTGGTTACTTCTGCAAGGTAGGTGTGGCTCATGTAAAGCTGCTATCCCTGTTCGATATCTCTGCATCGAGCTGCTTACCGGTTTTTTTGCAGTGCTCTGCTATCTGCGATTCGGAGTCAGCATCTCAGGGCTGTGTGCTTTTGGAGTAGTGTCGGCGCTTATAGTCGTTACATTCATCGACATAGACTACATGATTATACCCAACGTCATTACATACCCCGGAACGGTGCTGGGACTGTTACTAGGAGCCACTTCCTCGCTCTTGCCTAATAACAGCATCCTGCCGCTGCAGTTCCCTTTTTCTCAATCGTTTTTTGATTCTCTTCTAGGTATCGCGATCGGTGCGGGAACGCTTTATCTGGTCTGGTGGTTGTACTTAGTGATTAGGCATCGGGAAGGGCTTGGTCTCGGCGATATAAAGCTTCTGGCCATGCTCGGCGCTCTTTTCGGATACGAATGTGCATTTGCTACTATTTTTGTTGGCTCAGTGTTCGGATCAATTGTCGGGCTTTCACTAGTTGCGCTGCGTCGACATGCATACTCAATGCACCTATCGTTTGGACCATACCTTGCATTCGCTGCAGTGCTCTATATCTTTAACTTTCCCGATCTGATCAGATTTTTGAGTGGTGCTGCTGGAGAGACCATCTGGAGAGGGCTAGTATGAGTACCGATACTGCTATCGACGAGGGTTCGCTCTCTCTTAGTGTTTTGGTGATTGATGATGACCACGAGGTTAATCGTTCCCTTGAACTAGTTTTGCAAACTTTGGGTTATACAACATCAACAGCTACCTCTGGAGATCGGGGCATTGAGCTTCTTAATTCAAGAGTTTTTGACCTAGTGCTATGCGATCTCAAGCTGCCAGGTGCATCCGGTCTTGAGGTTCTGGCTCAGCACTCGCGGAAAGTCCCGATTATTTTAATGACGGCTTTTAGCAACCAGGAGATCGCATCTCAGGCCGCTGCGTGTGGGGCGTTTGACTATATACGAAAGCCTATTTTTCCTGACGATCTGCTTTTTACGTTGAGACGATTTGAGGAGCATGAGCGCCTAAAGCGTGAGAATATTTCTTTAAAAGCTTCGTTATCGGAGCGCTACTCGTTTAACAATATAATCGCTAAGAGCGCCAGCTTTAATGCGGTTTTTGATGTGATTAAAAGACTTTCGCCCTTTAATACCACGGTGCTTATCACTGGGGAGTCGGGAACTGGAAAAGAGCTTATAGCTCACGCTATCCATGAAAACTCACCCCGCCGAGGCAAGCCTTTTATAGCGATTAACTGCGGGGCGATACCCGAGACGTTAATGGAATCAGAGCTCTTTGGGCACAAAAAAGGAGCTTTCACAGATGCTAGTCGAGATAAGAAAGGTCTGTTCGAAGAAGCAACTGGTGGCACACTGTTTCTTGATGAAGTTGGCGATCTTCCGCTGCATCTTCAAGTGAAGCTGCTGCGCGCGCTTCAGGAGCAAGCGATTCGGCGGGTAGGAGACGAGGTAGATATCGCAATCGATGTGCGAATCATCTCAGCTACTCTACGAAACCTAGATGAAGAGGTTCGTAGCGGTCGCTTCAGAGAGGATTTGCTCTACCGTCTAAATGTGATCTCGATTCATCTACCACCTCTTCGTGAGCGACCTGAGGACGTCACGGTTCTGATCGAGCATTTCTTACAGAAGCACTCAAAGCGTCTTGGTATTCCCAAGAAGCGTATTCCTTCAGAGGTTCTTAAATTACTTGTTGAGTATTCGTGGCCTGGTAATGCTCGCGAGCTGGAGAACTGTCTTGAACGGGCACTGGTGCTATCCGCTGGTGACGAACTCGAGCTTGAATCTTTACCACGCCACATAATAGAGCCACGCGCTGTAACCGGCACGCTTTCACAGGAGGCGAAGCGAACATCACTCTCGATTAAAGAATGTACGGAAAGCCTTGAGATAGATCTTATTAGGCGCGCTCTGGCGGAAACAAAGGGCAATCGCACCCATGCCGCAAAGATACTAGAGATAAGCCACCGCACCCTGCTCTATAAGCTAAAGGAGTACGGATTGGAGTAGTACGGTTAGCGTTGACTATATTCAACAAAATTTAAGGGCGGTTACTTCTTTCTCTTGGCCTGTTGCTGGGTAGTTACGGATAAGTACCAGATAAGCTCGTATTTAACTGTGGAAAACCTGTGGAAAACTTATATAACTTGGACTTTTTTTGACCGAGAAAAATGCACTTTTTTTGGTCTTTAGGCGAAGCGAATTTACGGCCCAACTATCTTATTAGATTAGATGTTTTAACGAGAATGGCGATTTGAGCTTTGCTGCGCCATGCCCTAATCTATAAGTATGCTCTCGCGATCGACCGTTGAAAGTTTGATCCCTATTCTCAAGCGCGATGCAAAGCGTGCGCTCAAGATGAGTGTGCCCGGATTCCCCAAGCCGTACTACTGCTCCTTTTTACTCAAAGATATTCATTGGTTTAACACCTGGGCGAGCTCCGGTTCGGAGTGTCGTTCGCAACGTGATCGGCCACGTCACATCTACTGCGATCTGCGCGTGGGCTCGTACGACTACGACCAGGTGGTTGATGGCGGGCTGCGCGAGCTTGATGACGAGCTTGAGTCTTCCTCGTACTGTTCGGTGCCGATCGATGACAAGGACTACGATGGCCTAAGAATCACTATCTGGAAGCTACTTGAGAGTAAATTTAGGGAAGCGCTGGCGGATTTTAACCAAAAAGAGGCCGGACGTATCGCAACGCGAAATCCGAGCAACAACCTACGCTCATTTACCCGCGCTAAGCGAGCTTCGTTTAAGCACTATGCACGGATGGATGAGGTCGACCACGAAGCGTGGAGTAAATTCTGCAAGCGAGCCTCTATGTGGATCTCGCAGCTCCCGCGACTATCAGGGAGTTGGGTTGAATTTGATGCCTCGCAAGAGACTCGCATCTTTGTCAGCACCGAGGGGACCGTCACTGTGCAAAACGCGCAGGTATTCTGCCTGAGTGCCAATCTGCACCGCCTTACGTCAGAGGGGTCCAGACTTGAGCAGGAGGTGGTGATTAACTGCGGCTCGCTCTCGGAGCTCCCAGATATGCGAGTGTTCAAAAAGATGGTGCTCGAAAAGTACGAGCAGCTCCAGCGTGTGGCAAACGCCAAGAAGATACAGGCGTTCTCAGGGCCCGTCCTGCTATATCCGGGACCGGCAGGGCTCCTATTTCACGAAGCGGTTGGACACCGTCTTGAAGGCAGTCGGCTGCTGGCCACAGGAGAGGGGCAGACGTTTAAGGATCAGGAGGGTAAGCAATTCTTCTCTTTGCCGATCACTGTTCGTGACAACCCGTTGCTAAGGGAGTTTAAGGGTAGTCGATGTATCGGTTCATACAATTATGACGATGAGGGTGTTAAGGCGCAGGACACGATCTTGATTGAGGATGGTGTGCTTAAGGGATTCCTCTCAACGCGGGCAGCGATTAAGCGTGGACGGCACATATCTAATGGCCATGCGCGCACTAGGCAACACCAGCGGCCGATTAGTCGCATGGCGGTGACTATTATCGAGGGTAAAAATGGTGAGCCTCTCGATAAGTTGAAGGCCAAGCTAATTCAGGAAATTAAACGGCAAAAAAAGCCGTTTGGAATGATCGTCTATGAGACAAATGGTGGAGAGACCGACACTACTAACTATGATTTTCAAGCGTTCTCGGGAGACATAGCCTACGCTACATTGGTATACCCCAATGGGCGTGAGGTTTGTGTTCGAGGTGTAAACTTTGTTGGCACACCGCTTCAATCGCTTAGTAACATCGTAGCCATCGGAGATTCGCCGGAGCTCGACAACGGCTTTTGTGGTGCTGAGTCGGGGCTCCTGCCGATAACTACGATCTCTCCTGCTGTGCTCGTACGAAACCTTGAGTTGCAAGGAAAGGATGAAGAGCTGGCTACTCCCACTATCCTAAAGCGCCCCCAGAGCCTAAAGCGACGCCGCAAATCAAAGCATCAGCAGAACCACCAACATCAGCGCAGGAAGCGCAGATAGCAAGGCCGGAGTGGCATCTGGCCAACCAGCCCTTATTCGCTGCCGAATTCGCCATAAATAGCCAAATATTTGGGTATTTCAGGCACTTCTACCCATAATCGTCCTTGACAGATGAGCTTGGAAAACATAGTTAAAGAAAAGATGTTTTATTATCGGCAGTTAAGCCCGTATACTTATAGTAGGTAGCAAAGATATCTGAATTGCTACAAAGCATCGATTTTTAAGTGCACGTACCATGGGAAGTTTTAAAGGGGACGTTCATGCTCGCCGTATCGACCGTGCGTACCGATACATCGGTAAGCCTTGGTTCCCCGTCAATCAAGAAGTAGTAAAGAGAGTCGCTAATGGTTTTACCAACGGCGAGTTCAATGATTCCATAGACCCACTCCTAGAGGACCTCAAGACCGATTTTGCGCTTTTCGCTTTTGTGATTAAGGAGCTGTGTCAAAGAGCGCCTAGCGCAGGTAATGCATTGGAGCTTCTTAATAACCCGCTTGATTTGATACGCAGCGCTGGAATAGATGTTTTACGCGATATAATTAACCCTCAGACAGTTCCAAGCACCCACTCGCTCCACTGGAGTGAGCCGTTTCAATTAGAGCGACTACGCGATACGGCACTTATCGCGTCAACCGCGGCAATTCTTAGCGACAAACGGGAGCTGGATCCTGAGTTAGGATTTACCCGCGGAATCATGCGTCAGGTAGGGCTTATGCTGATCGCCTGGAACTACCCATCTGTTTATCAACGTGCTTTTGCGGATGTCGGTTCATCCCAAAGTCTTGACGACAGATTGGCAGCGGAGCTTGGCTTCACGCCGGCGCTCCTAAGTAGTGTGGTTTTTAGCCCCCGTGAAGGAGATAAAGCAACCAAGGTAAGTGATGCAGTAGAGTTATGGGCCCCGTACGATGAGCTGTGTGAGGTTGGCGAGATAGTAGCTCGATCGCAAAACCCTCTTCTATACCCTAAGGTATTTGCTGATTGGGAACGTGTGCAGGGTATTTTGTCGGAAGCCCTGGGAGAGAAAGCTATCGATCAGATTCGCAAACAAGCGCTTAGTAGATCAGCTAGGTATTCAAAAAGTTTTCCAGAGGTGTTCGAAACGATCGGCACGTTTAATCCAGAAGTAGATATGCGACGCCACAGACGAACTCGGCGCGCAACTACTCATGTCTACTTTAATTCATGCTCCGAGGCTACTCGTGCAGCGCTTTTATCTTTTTACGCCGATCTACCAGACAGCCAAGTTGACAAAGCATTGGTCGGTAGACTTCTCAAGGAAGTCGTTCCCAGCGCCGGATTTACCGGTGGATGTGTATTTGTAGTTGACGAGGGCTCAACAACATTGAGGCCTAAGACGCTAATCGGTAGGGTGAAGTTGCGTTCGATAACAAACTCGGTGCTGGACTCAGACGACCCAGCAGTGTCGGCATTTTCAAGTGTGAGTCCTGTGGTACAGAGTAGCTTCGGATCGAGCAATAACGATCAGATGGCTGGTATATACGGTTCAATCGGTGACTCCAGAAAAGTAGGAGTGCTGTACCTTGAGGCGCCACTAGAGCCGCAGACGACCGCATCAGAGGACACAATCGGTGCTTTTCTAGTCCTCAAGCGGGCTCTGGCTGACGCACTGCTGCTTGATTAATTCAGCTACATTTTGATGTAGTAGCCCGGCTGCAGCGTGGAAAGCCGCCTAGCCCCAAAAGGTTGCGCCAATCAGAACCACAAAGTATATCGTGGCCTAGCCCGGATATTTCATGAAACTGCGTCGCGAGAGCGCCGAGAATGGTGATTTTTCGGGTCCGTAGGGCGAATTCAAAAATCGATTTTTGGGGCTTCAATCGTATCGTGATACATTCCGGTCCGAAAATC
>JBKCMS010000156.1:0-21354 GCA_046300175.1 Pseudomonadota bacterium
TATCCCCAGAGATTCGGACCGACAAAAATACGGTCAATTTTTGCGATAATTGCTCCATCGCTGACTACCGTCTGTCCCTTAAACTTATCGCTGATCTGATAGCCGGGAATGGCAGCTTTACCGAACTCAGCCACAAGTGCCATCTCTCTCATCAATCCAGACACCTTGCTCGGTGGTGCATACTCATACGAGCGCTCCTGGAAAGGTGGTGCCTCCTCTTCCTCACTTCCCATAGCGCCTTTACCGTCACCGACTACCACCTGGGCGTCACGCGGATTATCTGAGTTGGCTTTGCGTACCCTTAATGGGTAAGAGGTGCCGTTATCCAGTCGCACGAGTAGCGCCTCGCCGTTCTCGTTCATATTCTCTTTTCCGAAGATCACCAGCGACGAGTCTTTTCTGTCGAGGTCGATACCAGCATTACGGTTCTTGAAACCGTTCTTGATACGACCACCCTCAAAGATCACCTCTGTAGGCTCGCCCACATTGACCCATACTGGGATCTCACCGCTGCCGCTCGAATACTCAACGTCTCGTGCGTGGGCTCCGCGTGGAGCTGCAATGACAGATCCTATGACAAGTGCGGTTAACGCATATCTGATACTTCTGATTTTCATCGGTCGGCTCCCATCGAATCGTCGTCTACGTCGGCGTCGGTTATACGTTCGCCCTTCGTATTGGACTTGAAGGTTACACTGGTAATAACAATTCCATACTGATTAAGCTTGTTGCGCGGTTGGGTGGTCATCGTAACCTTAAACCGGCTAGTTACTACTGGCAGTTCTGCGCCGGCTATCACCTTCCAACGCTCGCCCGATATAGACACAGTAACGTCATTACCGCGTCGAGAAGTTGCAGTCTTTAGCGGGTCTATAAAGAACACCTGAGTGCGGGCTGAATGTTCAATAGCTCCCAACTCAGAGTTTATCATCTCCTCGCGGAACTTGGTGAGTAGAGGCTCCTTCAACATCGCCTCCGCTGCTTCAAACTGTCGCCGCGCCGTGCGAGGTTGGTAGGTGGCGATTAGATTAACGTAGTCCATCGCTACGTTAACAAACTCATTATCTGGAATATCTTGTGCAGCGTATATGCCTGGCATCGGCTTTGAAGGTACCGTCAGAGTTATCTCACGAGTGGACCACATCAGCACAGCAAACAAAATGGCTATCAGAGTGGTGGGGAGTTGGATCAGAGATAGCGACCGCCACATAAGTGATTGGTCTTTGTAGTTCTCCCATAGGCGAATGGTATCGCTCTTATCGCGACCGACCTTGAGGTTGGTGTCGGCAACCTTCTCTTTTATCGTGTCAGCAACATTTACCTTTCGCATGGCTTATACCTCTTTAACAACCCTTAGCGTCTCCTTGGTTCTTCTTGTGCCATCAGAACCATCTCGTCGAGATCTAACTGCATAAACAACGAATCCTTTTTGAGCGTTGAGATTCGCCCGCCGCTCCAGCGTGGCTGAAGTTTAGCTGGGGTAGGTATCCCTGGCGGAGCAAAACCACAGGTCGTCATCAGTAGATTCATTACTCCGCGCTCCTCATCAGGGAAACGCTTCCGGAGTGTGGCCAAACTCAGCGTGGTTCCGATCATTATCAGCACCAAGAAGGGCATCCAGACCGCAGGCTTCTCAACTGCTGTGCTGGCTAGAAAGGCAGTAGTTAGACCTGCCATCCACTCCATGAGCTTAGCGCCCGCGAAGGACCAATCTTCATTCAGTGCTGGTATTACGTGACCGTCGTCCATGTTCGTTTATGCCTCAATTAGTAATCATCTCAGCTTAGCGTTTTGCTTCAGGTAAAAGCCTTGGGTCCGCCTCGAACTTAATCCCACCCCTGGTGGCGCGTGGCTGTGGGTCAAGTACCCGCTCAAGGTCCTCGGCCCGGTCGATAAGCGTCGCACGCCACTTTGTGGAGTCTAAAAGTTCGTCTGGTTTCGCTAACTTACGTGCCTTATCAAACTCGTTGATGGCGGCAACAAGGAGAGCTCTAGAACGTGCATAGTGAGCTACAGCCTCGGCTGCAACCTCAGGTCGAGCGCTACCTAGTGTCCTTCCAGGCTGGTCTGCCTGAGCCACAAGAGGCGATAGGAATAAAGCAGTTGCGAGTAAAAGGATTAGCCGTGGAGCGCTGCGATTCATTTGTAAGTACCTAATAATAAGACCTTTTTAATGCTTCCAAACTTTCCATTAGGGCTCGTCCGGCAGCTTATATCAAAGGTATCTAATAATTTCAGTTAGCTACAGACCCTGGGCGCGGTACACCAACAAGCTGGCCGTACCCGACCCGGGCCTCCACTAGTGGTATGAGCCATCCTGTTTAGGGCGTATACTAACGTTAATCGTCTTTTGAGTAGGAAACTGTTAGCTTCGGTTCGGTTCTGTTTTCCACGAACCGATGATCTCTTTAGCACCTGGACCAGTTCCGAATATCCACGATCTGGATCAGATACGGCACTTTTAAGGGGTGTAGCTGCTATTTTTAGGATAAGAGGGTTGATTGGCTGACCTAGTGCACCTAAGATCAGGGGGATAGGCAGCAAGTTTGACCAAAGTGCTGACCGTTTTAGTGGTTTTTACGGGGAATCGCTGGTGACCGATCTATTGCCCACACCGAATGCGAGGGATTTTGACCTGCTACGCCGCTCTCGCCGCAACAGGGTGTGGCGTTTAGTGGTTATATCAGCGCTGACGATCGTTGCGCTACTTTTTTTCGGCCTCGTAGGGACCTTTTTCTTTAGACATCAGTTCGGTGAGCCGGTTTATAGCGATGAACTTCGTGCGCGCTTAAGCGAGTTAGGCCAACCCTGGTCAGACCGCTTTGTTCAGGATTGGGGAAGCCAAAGAGCATGGTTAGTAAAACACGGAACGTCAAGCGAAGCAGCGCTTTTTAATGGTCTCTCGGGAGTGGTGATCGAGAGTCTTCTAAAGTCTAACTCAGCTGCGATTCCCGAGGCCGAGCTATCTGCGCTTGGCCGCATCTTCTTAGCTATTCATACCGCCATCATCAGGGTGCTCTTTTTCATCATTGCTTCAATCAGGTTGTGGTTGGCGATAGGGCTCATTGCTTTAATCCGTGGACTGTACTCATGGAAGCCTTACAAAAAAGCAGACGCACTTGGTCAGATGGGTAATGGGCGGGTTTTCTACTCTGGAGCTTTTGCTGCTCTCGAGGATGTAACTCCGGAGGGCATTCCTGACAAATTAGTGAGAGGATTTGCGTGTCCCAAGTTGAGTCCGCTGCAGGAGGCCAAGGCCACTTCGCTCTGGGAGGTGATGGTTAAGAATAATGTAGCAACGCCGACTAATGCCGCGCTTGTGCGGGTAATAGTAGGCAATCGAGATACGGCGCCCTATGTGGCTTCCACGGGTGAAGAGGATCGATTGTCCCAGGTCTTTAACGGAGCTGATTTTGTTGATAACGCCGCAGCTATTCTAAAAGCAGCGATGGATATTCATGCTGATTTTGCCTCCGGTAACGTCAGCCAAACAGAAGCAGAATCGCACTCTATTGATTTTCAGGATGCCGCGGTTCCTTATCCAGAGCGGGTAGCGACAGCGTTGCGCATGGTGTTGACGCCACGAATGAGTTCGGTTCTTGGCGCTATACACGCAGACGAAGTCGCTACTTTGGTGCTAGCTTTTGAGTCTGGTAAGGTACTAGCGCATTCCTATGAAGGTGAACGCTGGGTACGCCGCTCTAGCTTTCCACACCTAAGTGCTCGAGCTGTGTTGCACTCGTTGATTGAGTTTCCGAGGGATTACGATCCTGAGGCACGTTCGCGCATTCGCAGGGCGCTTGTATACGCAGCTAGGCGCAGTCCATTTGCTCCGATACGCTTGCCAGCTGAGCTAGATGATTCAGCGCAAGCTTTAAGACAGTGGGCTGAGGTGCTCTTAGCTGCTCCTCATGAGCTTTCTGATACAGTGGTCGAGCTTGAGATATTTGCCTTGGTTCGTGATGCCCATCGTTCCTGGCTTGAACGGTTCTTTGATCGTTCTAGCGCCACTTTTTCGCTCTGGCGATCGAGCGGTTTTTCAACCCGTACGGATTTACTTTTCCTGCCGCTCTCTGAGCTACTGGGTTCATTGAAAGAGGTCGTTGAGCCCGCGCAAATAGATCGTATGCGGCAACTGCTTGAGGTTCTCGAGCAGACGCAGAATCGTGCTGAACTGGCAGTCGGAGAAGGAGAGGGGGCACCGCCACCGACTTTTTCTTTTGAGCGCATTCACCCGTTTCCACCTCAAGAGCGCATAAATGCGCTTGCCACATTACACGGACTTGCTAGTGAGGATATGCACAACTGGCTAATACTAAGATATGTGCTTTCTAGCTTTGGTTGGCTTGCGCGCCGGGTTGGTGACTACTCGGTTCCTGAAACTGATCTGGTATTTTCGGTATTTCACTCGAATCCGCCTTTGCCAGGAGCTAATGCGCACGGTCGCGTCGGCCGCGCAGGTATGGTTCCTTTGCGTGGCAGCAAGATGCGCGAACAGTTTGGCTCGGGATGGGCGTCCTATTTTACGGCAGTTGATCGAGTGACTATAGCCGAGACTGAAAAGGATTATGCCAAACTACTCGAAGGGATCGAAGAACGTCCGAATCTAACCGAACTGGAGACAGCAACGACTAACGGCTCATAATTAACTTTCTTATGGCTCGCGATTACAAACAGACTGACTTCACCGCCGCTCGAGCAGAGGAGCTACGAGCATCGCTGTTGAAGGGCGGGCTTGCAACGCTAGGGGCCATTGGCGCAGCCGCTTCGCCGATGGGTGCAGCGTTAGACCCGCTGCTGTTGTGGGGATTGGGAATTATCCCAGCCTATGCTTTGGGGATGGGTAGTTTTGGTCTCGGCAAGCATATGGCGCTTGAACGTGAGCGACGGGCTGAGTCCGAGCTTCGTGGTGGTAGACCGGTCCTAGGAATGCCCCCAGACAGGTCGTGTATTGCAACGGCGATCGACGATGCTCAGAAGCGAAACAAGAAAATGATCGACCGTTATCTGGTTGGTTTTGAATTAGACTCAGGGGAACCCCTATGGGTTGACGACGACGAGATATGCACACACGGTGCGGTCTTCGCTAAAACGGGGGTCGGTAAAACTCTGTGGCTAGAGTCTCTCATCTTTCAGCAGATGGCACGTGGTCGAGCGAGTGGTTGTACATTTATCGACGCAAAACGCGATTCCGCCACCCTAGCTCACATCATACTTATGGCTTTGATTACCGGGCGCATCGAAGACCTGATCATCGTTGATCCATTCGACCCGGTACACTCATACAATTTTGTGATGACAAACCAGCGTGCTGATGTGAAGGCTCGCAAGGTTCTAAGAGCAGGTCTTCCACCGACTTCAGATCAGAGCACAACTAAGCATTACGACCGACTCGCTGCCGATTCGATTTACCGAATGGTGCGAGCTATGGAGAGTTTCGGGCTGGCATGGTCTATTCGCGATATAGCTGTCGCCCTCTCTGCTTTTCAGATCGCTTATCCACAGCTGCGTAATATGCTTCACAAGATCGGGGCGCGCCAAGCACTCGTGGAGCTAGGGCACCTTGCATCAAGCTATCGAAATCCAAAAGGGACCCTTGATTCCTCGCGAATCACAGAAAACTTGCGTGGCATAGCATCTGAGTTGCACGCCATATCCGGAAGCGCAGCAGGCGAGGTTTTTTGTACCAAGTATACCGATGTAGTTCTGACCGACGCGATTCTGCGTGGTAAGATAATTTATTTCATGCTTCCGCGACTTGAAGAGGCCGAGAGTGCGGCTCGCATGGTTAAGGTCTTCAGAGAAGACCTTGAGGTGTCAATCGGAGAGATCACCTCGTCTCGCTCTCACAATCTGGAGGATCCACACCTAGTGATCATCGATGAGGGCTCGTCAACTTTCGGTCCGACCTGGGCGAACCTGTTTGAGCTAGCACGCCGCGGCCGCTTTGCGCTTCTTTTTGGTGCTCAATCAACCGGCGGCCTCACTGACTCGACTATGGGACTAAGTGAGTCGTTCTATGAGCGGGTCATGGCTAACGTGAATCTCAAGGTGATGATGCGCATCGGAGATAATAGAACAGCAGCGGATATGACCGAATGGTTTGGCAAGATAACCTCGACCAAACGCTCTGTCGGTGCCGGGGTGACCACTGGGGTATCCGCCAGCTCGATGAAAGGGGCGCTCGACATCAATGCCCGTAGATCTGGCGGTGAATCACAAAGTATAAGTTACTCAGAGGACGAAAAAGATTTAGTCAGCGCTGAGGAGCTAAAACACGAGATGTCAGCAGAGAAGGGGTTAGCCTGGTTTGATTTAGGAAACGGCCGAATAGTCAAAGGCCGCTCATTCTGGTTCAACGCCGAGATTCCGGAGACTTGGGAGGGGCGCGAATTTATAGTTCAACCCGAGCGCGTAGAAGGCGATGAGATCGGGCTTGCAGACTGGGTTGATGAACAGATTCTTGCGCAAGAGGAGGGGGAGACCTCCGAGCGCTTTGCGCCAAAACGCAAAGACCCGCAGCCAGCACCACTCAGCAAACAGGCAGGTGTCGCAAGCTCCAAGACGGACGCAAAACACCAGGCGACAGCCGGGCCTAAAGAGCCTGCTGGCACCTTCAAGGTTAACGTGGATAAGCCAGCAGGGCGGTCACGGGGCGTGGTTACCACACTGGCCAAAGCGCCACAGCGTAAAGACTTGGATACACAACATAAAACCGAACCGAGTGGCCCTAAAAAAGGCCCTTTTAAGCTGCGAAAATCATAGCTCTAAGATAGACTAGAGCGTTACTACACGGTTACCGGATAAGCGCCTTTCATCGACTTGCTTGCCACGATCAGTGCGGCCAGACCTCCGGATATTGCCTTTATTTAGCGATAAAAGTATCGTTTGCGACGTGGCGCTGATTTATTCTAAGAGCGTAGGTTTTTTGAGATAAGGACACAGGAGCCGGAGGTTGCATGTATCGTGGTGGAGTAACTTTCTCAATAAGCAAATCTTTCGGCCGACTTCAACTCATCCCTGAGTCTGAAGGTCTACGTTTATTTTATATCCCGATCGTAAATGGGGCTGAAACCCCAGGTGCTCTAGGCAGTCTAGATATGCTGTTGCCGATCGATGCCATCGGTGGACTTTGGGCGACCACCAGAGCCTTCCTATACGGAGTGGAGTCGTTGGATGAAAACGTTATCCTCCAGAGCGGAGCCGTGGAGAGTGAATCAGAGACGGGAGAGTCGGACACTTTAGTGAAGTTGTATCGAGACAAGCCACGTGGTCAACAGGGCAAGCTAAGCGGCGAAGAGACCTGCTGGCTCCGTATAGTAACCGGGCGAACCGAGGAAGAGCGTCGCCGGATAAAGCTTGGGCCCCGAGACCTGCTATGTCTAGAGCTAGCTTGCAACTCCGTCATGATCCTAGCGGGCGAGGCAGGTACGCACCGTCCAGCCTTGACCTAGAGCGTCATCTCCACTGAATTTTGCCGCAATCGTCCCTGATTGCGTCTGTGGCTAAAGAAGGTCTCAAACCCATAGAGGGCAGGACTCCATACCTTTATAGGCCCCGGTTCTTAACCGGTATAATGACCGATAAGTAGCCTTATCGGGCATTATAGGGGGTTATAGAAGCGATTTCTTTGGTTCTCCGGCTACCATATGCATAAACGCTCGGAATCGGGTCCAACCGGGCCAAACAACAGTAATTTGCGCGCTATCCATGGCGGACAATCAGCAGGTAGCTGTGTACGAGCGTCCCCGTAGTTAGAATCTACTTTGTGGCGCTGGCTAAAAACCTGCCCACGACGATAAGCAATTAGGTCTGGACTCTCTCTTTTGGTACAGAGCTCATCTTGGCAAGCAAGGTACGCACACAGACTCAGATAGGTCATCTGCGTTGCACCTGTGTCAATCCGCTCCTGAAGTCGCGAATCAGAGGCCCTAGTGATCTCAACTGTGTCACTCAGGTATCCGAACGGGTCGCCTCCAGGTGGCATAAAAAAGTGGTTTGAGTAGCCCGGCTCGATCCTCAGGTTACTATACATGGTAAGCGCAGAACGCGTCTTCACTCCAAGGTATGGTGTTAGCCCATTAATGACCGCTAAAGCTAAAACTAGTAGCACTGGACTCCCTACCCCGTTCATGCCGCGCACCCGGTAGCAGGCTAACGCCGTTAATGTAAGGAGACCCAATGCAAAGATTAGGTACAACACGTGTCTTAGAATTACATAATCCGATGGTGACACATACCTGGCAAAACCCGCCAACAGCAGGCCGATCAAAGCAAAAAGCCAGACAGAAAAAAGCGCGACGCCACGTCGACGGATTATCTCCACTATGCGTCTACTACTCTGCTCTGGTAGCCAACTCGCCAATAGCACGAACATGGCACAGGAAAAGTTACCGAAATAGCGCACCAGGTTGAACGACAGAAAAATGTGAAAAAGAACCCCAAGAAGTACTGCGATGCAACGGCTCCTTGGCCAGATAAGAAGGACCGGCAGTAGGGCCTCTACTACCACCGACGCCAGCGCTACAACATTTGAATCCGCGCTAAATATAGGCACCCCGTAAATCGAAAAAGTCTGAAGAGAGAAAATCGACGCACAACTTATAGCTGGATTAAAATAGGCGCTATTTAGCTTGGCCAGGGTGGCAAAAAAATAGACCACCACGGTAAGCCAGCGCAGAGAAGCTCCGATCTCTGCCGCGAGATCGTCAATGCGCCGAATCGAGCGAATTCGCACAAACGCCGAAAGAGCGACAAACAGCAACACCCAACGATGATTTGAGTTAGCTGGCATCTGGAAAGCAAACGCCACAAGATAGCTCAGGATGCTAAATTTAAAAGCTCCAAGAGAGCGCGGGAATGCAAGCAGAACAAGCCCTGAGATGACCGTCGCCAAAGATGGCCAAGAACTTCCAACCCCCTCTAAACCGTAGTAGGTCCCCAGACCTGAAAACACAAGGGCTGCTGCCCAGAGAAAAACAATCAACTGCGATGAATAGACCAACATAGCCAGAACCTCAGAGCGGAGCACCCGTCCTCCGCTTGGCTGTAGTGATGTGCAGAGGTCCGTGCCAATAAAACCGGCTAGGGCCTTTACCTACATCACTACAGTTTGTTGCTTTAATCCGCATCCGCGAATCGATAGCGTTTTCCAAAAGCCTTTGTTTAGCTACTGACTTTTGAAGACCGCTTTATCATCGCGCTCTGAGGGCTTCAGCGCAATCGGGCACCTTTTCTACTAGAGACTGAGATCGTTCTTAGGATCGATGATTGCCCACCCAGAGAATCCCTCACCGTTAGCCAGACTGTGTAGCGGCCATCCCTCGGGAATGATCGTCGTATAACGGGAGTTCGATAGCGCTTACCATCTGAGAATCGCCAAGCAAATGACACGGGACCACCCTCTGGGTCGCTTGAGACGCTGGCATCAAGAACTATTGATCGTCGCCGCGACCCGTTTTTCAAACCTCCCTGGGCGATGACAACCTTAGGAGCTCTATTTTGGTAGATCGCGGTCAGCGTGGCTGGCGTTTTACCGGTGATAAAGCTGCGTACTGGTTGAAGCACTCCATCACTCCAGCCGACGAAGCTCTGTCCTGCAAACAGCGTGGAAGCGCGAATAGTCTGCTCTGAACCAACGATAGGACTAGCTATATACGGGGTGGCAACGTCTAACTCTTCATCGAGATATGAAATCGTTGCACCGCTTGGCTGGCTATTAAAAACGTAGGGGACCGTCTGCGGAGGTAGCTTAATGCAGCTTTGATTGGTTAATCCCTCTCCGATACTCGCCTCTAAGCATAGCTCGTATGCGGTATTGTCTGAGTGTTCTCGTGGCGTAAACTCCCCCTGCGCCCCCTCAAACTCGGAGACTAGATGCGTGTGTTCATTGTGAATCTGTAAGATGTTCCACGATAACACCAATTTTTCCGGTTCACTCGTATCTGCTGCACCCTTAAATGCGATCGGCACTCCGATCTCATACCGCTGCCCCTCCTTAGGCTCTAAAATCCTAGCCGTAGGCGCTTTCTGGCCACTGCGAACTGTAAAAGAGTCACTGGAAGATGCAAACGGAGCAGTTGTTTCCGTAACGGTTATTTTTACCTGAAAAGTACCTGGGGTCCCGTATACATGTGTTGTATCCGCGTCTGTAGATGTTGTGCCATCGCCGAAATCCCACAGGAATTTCAACGGCTGACCATCCGGATCAAAACTTCGTGAGGCCGATACATCTACCACAAGAGGGGCCGTGCCCGATGTCGGTCCTACGCTGGCCTTCACTACCGGGTTATTATTGCCTGACTCAAGCGACTTAAATCGACGCACCTGACTCGTTCTTGTTTTTAGGTCTATGTATACGGCGTAGAGGTTCTGTTCAGGACCAGCAAAGAGCTCGACTGCTCCAAGATTACTCCCCACCTCAGTTGCAAAATTACTTGCAGTTGGCTTTCCGTTTGAGTCAAATGTCAGATAACGAATAAAACGCTGAGCATAATCTGCAAAGAAGAGCGCTCCTCGATACCGTTCGGGATACACATCTCCTGCATAAAATGCCACCCCTGTAATCGATGCTCCTAGGTCCTTGCCTGTCTCGTCGTAAGGGTGGCGGTAATTAAATAGCGGCTTACGTACTACTGTCTGCCCCTGCTCGTACATCTGATTGCAGAAGTCGATAGTTCTCGGATGCGCCCGATAACCCACCTGACGGATACTGGCGGTTGCTTCCCCCTCCTGCTGGGCTCGATCTAGGAAGCCACCCTCGTAACACGGCCAGCCAAAATTAGCCCCTTTTCCGGTGTTAATCTCCTCGTAGTATGAAGTGCCGACATCACCGACGTACACTTCTGTGGACTTAGGTTTAAGGGTAATTCGAAACGGATTACGAAAGCCGTATGACCATGTCCGTGACCTATTAGAACTTGGACGATCAGGCTGATACCAAGGATTATCCGGCAGTCCCATTCCGGTATCGGGATTTATCCTGAGAACCCTTCCCGATAGCGAATCAAGATTCTGAGTCCTAAGTCCAACCCGTGTTGGGCCCGAGTAATCTGCGCCATCTCCAAGGGATGCAAAGAGGACCCGGTTCGGCGCGAAAAGCAATGTACCAGCGGTATGTGACGTGGCATCACACGCGATACAATCCTCGATAGGCTTGCCGTCCATTGTGAGTCCAGACATGCACGATGCTCGCTCTGGGATATTTGCATCTCCTGGTGGAATAGGTGGGGCCATGTTCTCCGCCGTACTGTTCTTGCCAACAACAACCTCGAGGCTATTAGGAAGTGCCACCTGGTAGTCCTTACTGGCATCAGCGGTGATTCGTGCAATACGGATAACACGTGGATCAATAGAGTCCGGGAGAGCCCCTGGTGGATCGTACACATACGATAGATAGATAAATGGCTTCTTAGGGAAATCGGGGTCAACTGCTATTCCGAGTAATCCTCGGTCGGTGTGCTTATTCACCATCGCCTGCAAATCTATAAATGGGGTTGTGAGTAGCTTCCCTTTATCAACTACTCTAACTATCCCTACTTTGAGCGCCAAGTATGCGCGATCGGGGTTAGCAAAAGCCATCGCCGTGGAGATCGGCAGATCGCGAAGCACTATCTCTTCAATAAACTTCTCCCCTTCTGCAAACTGAGACTCAGCGAAGAGATTAGACGGGCTCAGCACTGAATAACATAGAGCTATAAATACCGCGACAAAGCGCAAAAAAGAGCGACTAAAATCCGACATACTCCCCCGATCAGTTCGATTTAAGTGACCGAAAGATGTCATGCCAAGGAATAATTCGGTATGACGAAGATAAGCTGGATCGCGCCGGTAGAAAATTCGGCTGGATGTTCGTCGCCAGTCTAAGCTTAACCCCCTGCCCGCTTCGCGCGAATACCCCTCTTTCCTAATTCTGCGATTATGGATTCGCAGTGGTCTCCCTGCAACTCCAACACTCCATCTTTGATAGTGCCCCCTCCACCGACCAGTCGTTTGAGGTCTGAAAGAAGGCCTTTAAGATCGCCCTGATTGAGAGCTAACCCTGAAATTGATGTTACAGTTTTTCCTCCGCGAGCTTTTGTCTCTCGTCGCACTTTTACATTACCGTCTCCGCGCACCAGCGCTCGTTGGTCAGCACTGCAAGTACAAGACTTTAAGGCGCGCGCACAGTTTGGGCATAAGGCTCCAAGCTCAGTAGAATATACCGTGCGATACTTATCATCTGCCATATTTACTCCAGACAAAGGTTGTTTGTGCGCTTTATCTCTACGCTTTTAGCGCTCCTACTTCCGCCAGTATAGCGGCAGCGGCCTCGAAGAGCTCTGTCGGCAACTGTTCATCTATCTCTAGCTCCTCTAGAGCCGCACACAGCTCTGGTCGCTCTACGATCGGAATACCATACTTTTGCGCACATGCAACTATATGATCGGCCAGAGAGTATTCCCCGCGTGCGGACAACACAGGGGGAGACTCGGTTCCATGGGGCAATCCTAGGGCGTATGCCTGGAAGTATTTTTTTTTCATCGTGCTATCCTGTGAACAAATACTGGGGCGTTGACCTAACTTACAGCGGCGCACTATCACTATAGAGTTCGAAAAATCTTAGGAAACGTTGCTTGGTACCGAGGTGATTCGGTTAACAATCGCCTCTAACGCCCAGGCAGTAATCGGTTTTTCTAAATTAAACAGCCGATTTTTTGAATTTAAGTGACTGTTACTCGTCGTATCCAATTTAGACCCCAAGCAGATCACCACTACTGAAGGAAAGGCAGCTAATAGCTCCTGACAAACGGTCTTGGAAGACGCCGCTAGCCCCTCGCTATCAACTATCACAATACTCCACCGATCAGCCTCATGTGCGAGCATTTCATTGGCCTGTCTCAGGTCAAAGACTCCTTGAGCTGCGTACCCAACAGATTCAAGGGCACTGGCGATAAAGGGCTGAACCCCTGGTTCAATACCCAACAAAAGAGCCCCGTTATTCGTTTGTTGGACTAATATTGAGGTGCTAGAGCTACCACCTGATGCTTCCCTCCCCTTACCAGAGCAACACGGCAAGTAGATGCTAAAAATAGTCCCGTCTCCAACCTTACTGTGCACAGTGATCGCACCACTGTGCTCCTTTACAGTAGCATAGGCTGCCGCCAATCCTAGCCCAGAACCTGAGAGCCCAACCCCGGTGTCGCGATCGATGTTCTTTGTCGTGTAAAATGGCTCAAAGCACCGCACCTGTTCCTCGGGCGTCATGCCAGCTCCGTTGTCACGTATATCGATCCTGACATAAGGGCCCGGCGAAAGATCGGCATCCAATTCACTTGCGCGGACCATCACCGAGTGCGCTGAGATCTCGACTTCGCCGTTCTCGTTCGCTGCAAGTGCATCTTTTGCATTGGCTAACATTCCCGTGATTACCTGCTGTAGCTGCGATTGATCGGCGTAGACCGCCGTACCGGATAGTACCTGATTATCGATTGCCAGCTGCACCTCTTTACCCAAGAGCGACTCATATAGAGCTCGCGAGTCATCAAGCAGAGCAGCAACTTCAACCGCCGCTTTTCTGCTATTGCCCTTGGTGGCAAAGCTAAGAAGTTGCCGCACGAGCGCAGCACCCCTCATCGCTGCCTCTTGTATCGTTTGCCCAGCTTGGACCACGGCACCATTACCCTTAGCATGCAGCTGCACTAGAGATACCTGTCCTATAATCGCTTGTAGAATATTGTTAAAGTTGTGCGCAACACCCGAAGCAAGCAAACCCGCTGTTCGCATCTTAACTGCATTTGCCATCTTCGACTCGAACCTACCTGCCATCATTGCGGTAGCCATTTCATTCGCCATACTGACCAACAGCTGCAAGCGCTCGGCGGATAAAAAGGTATTTTTTGAGAGAGGTTCGAGCACTAGCACGCCCATGGTCTGGCCCACCGTTACCATCGGAACCACTACTAGCGACCCCGGGTCTCTGAAAAGTCCAAGCAGCGCCTCCGGAGACTCCTCCGCTAAAGAATCTAGCACCAGAGGCGCACGACTATGCAGCACCTCCTGAAGGAGAGGCTGATCATCGGATATCTCGATCTGGGTGCTGATAGTCTCATTTGATACCTCAGGCCCGAAACCAGCGCGTCCCACCACGAAGGTGCCTTGAGCATTGGTCAATCCTACCCAACACCGCTTTAGTGCAAATTCCTGCCTAAGCGTCGGCAAAATATGCTCTGAGAAGTCGATCGAAGCCCGATACTTAGCCAGCTCTTTACTTACCGCATAGAGCGAACCCAAGGACGCGCTTTGGCGCCTTTGAACCTCAAGCATTTCAGACTGTCTAATGGCTAATGTAATCTGTGAAGCTGCCGAGACAGCCAGCTCAAAATCCTGGTTGTCATATGAGTCGGGACTTCTTTTGAATAGGACTATCGCCCCATACACTGCATCCTCAAACAGTAATGGGATGATTATAGCTGCTCGTATCCGCTCAATCTCTGCCAGTCTTTTTGCTGCGCGAGGATCGGCTTGCATATCTGGAATAAGAAACCGCTTCTGGGACTCTAGCGCCTCTCTCAATAGGCTTGGCCCTAAAAGTACTTCGTCGATGCTGGCGAGATATTCCTCTGATAGACCGATAGCTGCCACCACCTCGGGGAGTTGATTGTCAGATCCGCAAAATACAGCGTATCCAGCCTCTGAAGCGGTAGCTTGCACTACCGCTCTTAGGCCAGTCAACGTAACCATCGCTGGATCGTGTATCTCTCCAACGGCTTTTGATACCTCATAAAGAGCGTGCAGGCGTGAATTCTGTCGTACGAGTGCATCCTGAGCTTCACGGCGGTCGGTGACGTCTAATCCAAACCCCTCCCATCCAAGCAGCTCACCGTTCTCGTTGTGATACGGAAGCGCCCTTAACAATACCCACCGATTCCGCCCGCTTCGTTGATGAACGATGCGAACCTCCTCTTCGAGCTCAGTTCGGTCAGTTCGCAGCCGCTTGATGCGGCGGATAAGTCTCGGCGCATCGCGCTGATCGACGATCTCTCCCCAAACTGCCGGATTACCCTTGAGCTTGTCCGACGTCACACCAAGAAGCTCGTCAGTGTTTCCAAAAACATCCACGACGCTAAAGTCTCGATCGGTGGTAAGAATGACGATATTACCGTGAGTGGCGAGCCGTTGATACCGCTCTACTAGAGTCTGCTGAACTGCCTCTGTGGTTTTCACCTGGACTGTACTCAGCTGCTGTCTAGGAAGTGCATCGCCGAGCCTCTGGAGGGCCAACACCTCGTCGTTTCGCCATCGGTGAAAACCGCGGGTGTAAAAACACGTGACCAGCCCTATGGTACGCTCCTCTTGCATCAGACGGAACACACCAAAAGATTTTACTCCAAGCGTTCCAAGTGCGGTGGCTAGATCCCCTGGCAGCCTTGCACGACTAAGGTCGTTCACGGTCAGGGGTGCTGGAACCGTTATTTCGCCGTACTTTATGGCGTTGTCGAGCAGACAAAATAAAGGGTTCGCTCCGCTTGCAGTAGCGTGGTGTCGAAAAGGGGTGTAGCTAGCGCTTTGTGGTTGTGGGTGCTGACGGGAGTTAGGTTCAGACCTCGCCAGAGTGACGTGAACCTCATCGCACTCTAAACCCTTTGCAACTGCTTCAGCAACTCCGGCAGCTAGATTTTCAGCGTGCTGCCACAGGCTGCTGTCAAATAGCCCCTTGGGCTCAGCATTGTTGCGCGCTTCGTTTGCCATCTGCTTTTCTTACTACTCCACCGATTCACGCGACCAAGAGGACAACTCCCCCAAGCCTTGCCTGTCCTACTTCTTTTCTGTGACCCGACGAACAATTACAACTTTCGAGCTCTTTACCCTCTTCTCAACCTCTGAAAAGAGGATGTTTCGGTGCTCGTGCTTGCGTGCCGCCTTAGTGTGCGGGTCTCCTTCGTCATCACGATACTCATCTCGAAGCTCTTGTAAACTCATCCTAAGCTGCTTAAAAAATCTCCACCGAGCTAGTACGTAAGCGATAACCGCTATCACCAGCAAACCGTAGCCGCTTCTTAAAAACACGCTGCGCGTCACTGTGTACAGCGCATCAGATGCCGCGTCCTCACTCCCTTGAAAAGCCGAGGGTACAATCTGCATCACCTGAAACACCAAGGGCGCAACCAACACAAGCACAAGGCAACATCGGAGCATCCCGAGGAACGCGTCAATACTGCTCTCCTTAACGCGACCTAAGAAGGCACCTGGCCGATACTGTTCGATGCCCCGAAACAACTGAGCTGGAATGAACAGACATCTGGTCTGAGCCATTCCAACCGCAAAACTGCTGAGGGCGACCACACCAACCAAAAGCCCAATGACTCTTGCGCCGAGCCAGCATGCCTCAGTAAGTGCCACTTGAGGCGCCCAAACCTTATAATTCAACCATTGTACCAAGCTTCCGTTTCTGACCCAAGCAAACGAGGGGAATAAAGCGAGCGAAAGACACCACCAGCTTACAGCCAGGCTAACCATCCGACTTTTGACGACTTTTCCTTCCTTACGAGCCCTCTGCAAGCGACGAATAGAGGGCGGGAACTCTTTATCACTCATGGTCACCTGTCCTGTTCTGAACTGACCGGCCCTTCGGTGAGCCATTTAGGCACCTGAGTGTGTCGCCCAACCAGGGTTGATATCTCGCGTGGGCTACCAAGCAGATTTAAAAATAAGATAAATGTAATGAGCATCTTGAGTATCGTGGCCGTGCTGGTGAACTGCACCCCTTGAGTAACCTTAGCCATGACGCCAGTGGCGATATCAATTACTAAGTACGCCACTAGCCACACAGAGCTAAATGCAAGAGCGATTCCAACGACAGCAACGCCCTGATGTAGTATCGAGAGCAAGGCGTTTTCGAACAACAAGGCCCCTCCGAGCGGTAAGGCCGAATAGCTTAAAGCCAATGCCTCGACGCACCGATCAAGTGCACCAAGAGTAATAGCCAGGACAACCATGGCGATTCTGATAATGGTAGCCATATCAGAGCTCTGTTGCCCGTTAAGGGGATCGACTACAGAGCCAAGCGTCTGACCCCGCGCCGTATCTATTAGCTCGCCGAATAGCTCGCCTGATTCAGCAATAAATCTAGTTGGAGCCGCTATTATCACCCCGACCAAAAATTCCGGCGCTAGCCGTATTAGTGACATCTCTTCTGGGGCTGTTACACCTGGTGCCAAAGCGAACGCAAAGCATACGGCGATAAAAAGCTTGGGGATTACCTGCAACCCCTCTCCTATTGGAAGTATCAGCAACAGTCCAAGTGCGCGCGCAGTGATCCCAGCTATACTAAGCGCCTCCGGTTGCAGCACATCACCCCCGATTAATTGCAGCACATAGCGCCAGCACCTTGAGAAAGATCGCCTCTAGCTGTGCAAAGGCACCCTGCCCGCCCCAGACTATCACCACAACTAAAACAATAATCCGTCCTAAGTGCACCATGCTCTGCTCTTGAATCTGTGTTACCGCCTGCAGAAGTGTGATTAAGCCCGCACCAATCGAGATAGCAAGCATCGGGGCCAGTGACACAACCAGTGCATAATAAAGAGCCTCTGAAAGAATCGTATGCATTAATCTTCCTACTGATACGCCTGAATTAGATTCTTTGCTAGGAGCAACCATCCATCGGTAGATACGAATAACAGTAGCTTGATCGGCAAGCTGACGATCACTGGACTCATCATCGTTAGCCCCATCGCTACAAGGAGATTAGCCACTACCAGGTCGATCACGAAAAACGGAATCAGAAGAAAAAAGGCTAATGTAAACCCGCGCTTTATTTCGGATAGGACGAATGCTGCTACTGCGATCGCTACCGGTACAGAGTTGCGATCAACTGAAACCTGGTCCTGAATAGCGGTCCGCCCCGCAAGCGCGCTAAATACCATAAGTTCCTTGTCTCCGCTGTGAGCTATCAGAAAATTGCGCCAGGGAACAATAAGAGTCGCTCCCTGCGCAAGCAGAGCCCTAGCGCTAGGAGATGTACTACCCTCGATTTTAAAATCTGCTACTCGGTCTAGGCTATCTGTCAGGACCGGATGCATTACTATGAGCGACATGACCAAAGAAAGCGCCATAACCAGGGCTGCACTTGGAGCCTGCTGCGTGCCAAAACCGCTCCTCAGAAGACTAAGGACGATAGAGAATTTAAGGTAACACGTGCCAACGGCGATCATCAGAGGCACCATTGCAATTCCAAGCGATGCAACTAAAAGAATCTCAGGCGATATACCTTTCATCATCCTCCTCCCTGCCTGACGGGCGTTTTAATCTCTTGATAATACCAGGCATACCCTCAGGTGCCGCGATCTCAAGCTCAGCTACACGAATCCCGAGCGAATTTAGTCGCGCTTGGATCGCTCCCTTTTCACGTATTAGCCCCCCTGTAGCTGAACCTGGGTCGATCACCACCCTAAAAGCTCCTGTCTCAACCTTGGTTATCTGTAGGCTCACGGCGCCCCTGGCTCCCAGCTGACACCGTAAAGAGATACTCGGTTGACTATTGACACTACCAATCACGACTTCTCGTATCAAAATCTGGGCGGGTGATGGGCAGCTATTGACCACGACGCCGCCAGATCTAAAGAGATCGCTTCTCGGTCTGGAAAATGCTGACGGTACGCCAGGAGAGATATCTCTAGTCATGGGTGCCAGTGTGTTCTGGAATCTGGGTGCACATTCTAATCCTTCAGCTCTGCTTGTTGGCCGCTCCGCATTGTATGTAAAGGGCGTCAGCTCGGCGCTTGGTCTGTCTAAATTGAAGTTAAGACCAGTTTTTTTGACTAATCGAAAACTGGCAACTAGATTGGCCATCTCCTCTGACAACGCAGACTCGATCTGATTAGCTCTAATTCTCTCGGCTTTAACGATCATTCCCTCTAGAATTTCGTTTCGCTTTTGAGATGTAGCTAGTGCCTTAATTCCGTCTTTGAGCACACTTGCAGCGCTTTGACTCGCTCTGTGAGCATCTTGCAGCTGCGAGTGCGCTCTGCGCATGCGCTCTAACCTGGTACAGGTTTGCAAGTTAAAAGCGGACTGTTCACGCTGTGAAGCAGCGCTCTTAGCCGGACTGTGGGCTCCTAATGCCTCACTCCAAAAATCTCTCTCTTTGTTTCTCAGTGCGAGATTTTTCTGATCAGAGCAGAGCTTAGCATCACTTACCCGCTTTAAGTCTTGGAGGTACGCAACTTCAGCGTGTAATGATTTAGCACGAAGAGTGTCTGTGCGTACCATACCGCCTGAGCTCCTACTGGCTCTGTTGCAACTTACGAATTGAGGCTACCGCGCTCTCTGAGACCTTTGAGGCTAACTCAACTCTTAGCTGGTACCTACCAACGTCCATCTGCAGCTTTAGCAGACCTGAGAGCTGGTCTATTTGCGCCGTTGATGATTGGTTGGGTCTGACTCCCTGTTGCACATAATGGTTAATGCGCTCAACGATCTCGCTCCAGCCAGCATTTGCCACTGGCTGTTTACCGCCAAGTCCCTCGAGTGCTGACTGAATCGCAGCCGCGCTCCCTGATGTATGAACCCTCATCGACACCCCTCAATTTAGCTTTCTGTTCTCGCTGTCGCCGATCTAAAGCCGGCAAGAAAAACTCACACCATCAACGAGTTACAGGCCGGGCGAGCATTAAAGGCCAAGACCTTTTATCACTCCCCAAAAGAAGTAATCGAAAGTTTTCTGGAAATGTTGCTTGTTAAAGCTCGTGTAAGCTCGAATCGCTATTGGGTAATTAAGTTCTCGGTATCGGACTCAGGCCTAACCTCGGCTTGGATTAGCTCCTGTTTAGCGGCAGTTCTAGCCGGCTTCTCAAGACCCACTAGCACGAGGATATGATGAGGATTGATGTTGAGGTACGAGCAGACCGCTTGAAATGAGAAAATGTAGTCGTCTTCCTTACTGAGGAAGTACGAGCGTGCCTTGCGTGCATGCTCGTCTTCTCGGTTCATATCAGCTATCGCGGTGACCAAGATCGCCCGCAGTAGCCCCTTTTCGGGCACAGGGATGTCGTTTGCATCGTAATCATCAAAGGCTGTATAGATAGCTGTGTTTCTCTTGTTATCTCGTGTCATAGGTAAATATCTATGATGCAGCCAGTGTATTGAAAGCCCCCGAAATTCGGACCAGAACTCTCTAAGGTTAGCAAGCGGCAGATCTCAGCCGAAACTTAATGGGGTAGCGCACAATCGCTATTAGATTACTGCGCTTACAACAACTTAAAAGCTATCCCCTTGATTCAACATGGCGCTTCTACCATCAGGCGTGCATCTTCTGGGTATCTCTAAAAAGGGGTTCATCCGCCCTGCCGGCCCTTTTAATAACAGAGAACTGCGAGGTGCTAGTAGACCCTTAAGTTTTCGGCAGAGGGTGTCGAATCCTCTAACTAGCGGGTTGTATCTTAATCGATTGATGGTCGGTTCTTTGGATACGCCCAATTAACCAAGGAGGGTTCCATGGACTTAAAGACTCCCCCAGCGTTTGCGATGACATCGATTCTGGATCGGAGCGGCAGGCGTGTAGGCAGCTACCTAGTAGACCGAAAAAAAGACACAACAGAGCGCGAGAAGAGGCGCCAGCCAGACCGCGAGCCAGACGACCACGATGAGGCAGCGGTGTACCATTCTAACAACCAGGAAAACGCCCCTGTATCGAGCGCCCGTGATTCCAGTCAAGATGGAGCTGGTGCAGTCACACTTAATATGACTGCCTAGCCCGGAAATTTCATGAAGCCTGCTACTACGATCGCCGATAACGGTGCTTTTTCGGTTCCAAAATTGATTTTAGAATTCGCCCTACGGGCCCAAAAAATCACCATTCTCGGCGCTCTCACGACGCAGTTTCATGAAATATCCGGGCTAGTCGGAACGCGAAGAAGTGCCAAAGTTTATATTAAAAACGGTTCACCGAGGTAATCAGTGGGTAACCAAAGACAATAAAAGGTCTTAATGTGTTGTTCAAATCGGCCAATAAAGACCAGTTGCGCTAGCACTATCTTGTTTTCTTGCTAGCCCCGCCGAGGACTTAAAGTGTTTATTCATCGCTGGGATATTGTTAGCTAAACCCAGCCTCATTCATTTTTGAAAAAAATGAATGAGAATTGCTGGGTGAGCGCAATCTTGGCCCATTAAGATCAAGGGAACAGCCAAGTTGCGCCGTAGAAGACAACAAACTCCTATGTGCTTAAGCGTGTGAAATTTTAATGTCATGAGAGACTCTAGCTCTGGACGGTACTGCTTGATGTTAGCAAAGAAGCTTGAGAATCGCGGCTTTGAAATCAGCAAATCGCTCGTAGTACCGATTGTATAAGACGATTTTCTTTAAGAATCGCCTCA
>JBKCMS010000157.1:0-4924 GCA_046300175.1 Pseudomonadota bacterium
CTTACAGAGATACTCGCCAGTAATCCGGAAATTTGCAAACTGAACGATGCGGCTATTGAAAATGCCATAGCATCGCAATTTAGGGGCTCATCAAACATCAACCTAAATATTGATCGGTCCATGCCGATTGCTCTTTTGCCAGATTCCTTTGAAGGCCTAAAGCTGGGACCATTGTCGCGAGCCAGGCGATTAGCTGTGGCGACCAGAGAAGGATATAATCAGGATACGGCACAAAAGCTCGGGGGGGGGTCTATCGCCGATCTTGTACAAAGCTGGCTAGCTAAAACGTCTTAGATTATATTCACCGTACTCTACCCACTTGCATAACCCAAAGAGCTAATCGCAGAGGCAGTTTTGTAAAGTAGTATGGGACGAACAGTTGGTAATAATCAACCCAGCGTCGATGACGTGGCCGCATGTCTTGCGTCGCACGGCCGATCTGTATCACAAACGGTTTCGTTGTTAAGTGCAGAAGCTTTAAAGCTACCCCCTGTTTCAGACAAAGCGGAAGAAATAAAAGCTAATAGCTGCCTGCAATACCTGAAATGGCTGGTATCAGAGCTTGCAAGAAGTATAGGTGTCGTGGAGCCAGAGATAATAATTGCTCCCAGAGGAGTCGACCCATACCGCGGAGTAGCCGCGCCTTACTCGCTTATAGGGCGCTTTTGTGCGCCTTACTCTGTAGAACTCCATGCAATATTTATTCAGACTGGGTGTCAGTACGCAGATGCTTACGAGCTAGTGCATAAAGCTTTTGAGCATATCGATCAGTACATTGATCTTGGGGTGATGTGCCTCGCTAATAAAGATATCTTAAAGGAAAAAGAACGGGTGCAACTAAATCTCCCTGAGGAAATTAGCCGAGCCGCGTTGGAGCGCTACGGGCGACTGCAAGGGGAGCCAAGTTGCTACGATGAGTATCTGGATCGCGCTCGTCTAATCGCCTTATCTATGCTTGTTAATTACATCGCAGATCAGAATGCAAAGGGAGCGTGGACTTTGTATCCTAGCATGCATCGCGTCGTTAAAAGTTCGTTAGTTGAAACCAATGGAATGATCCGTTGGCACGATGCGACTCTTATGGTGCTAGAGCAGCGACACAGCGTCCTAGGCGAGCGTGCAAAAAAAGAGCATGAAGACCGTGGTAGGCTTCCAAAATTCCGCCTACTTGCTCGTATTCAGAGTAAAACCTCAGAGCTGTTGTGTGGAATTGAGCGTTGCCATATAAAGCGACATCACGGGGAGCTGGAAGCTAAGCGAGCTGTATTGGCCGAGTATCGCACGGCTTTGTTTGCGCAGTACCACGACTTTTCATCCCAGTTTAATTTCTCACCAAAGGGTTTAAAACTAAAGGTTCCGCAGATGAGAGGTGGATTAGCAGACTTCTTAGCATTTGACGGTTGTAGAGCGCTTATTAAGGGCTCGCCTAAATAAGGTTTGTCGACGTAAGTGCTACTCAGGCCGCGCAAGCAGCGCCACGAGAGCCCCCTGTTCAGGCTTGTGAGTCGCATTCGGGAGTGGAATTAGCTCAAGTTTATACCCTGGAAATGTCTGCGAGGTGATTGGGTCATCTTGCATAGTAACGATAACTCCAGGGGTACGAGCCGCATCAGCTGTCTCAAGCGGTAATGGACGACTACGATCTAATCGGGTCCAGTCGAGCAGAAAGTACTGCAAGCAAGGGAGGAAGTTCTCAATCCTCCTTTCATCTGTACGATTTGCGATCCAAGCGCTTGATTGAGGTGATAGGCCTGCTTGATCGATCACCTTGAGTACCTCTTGCGTAATTAGCTCGCGCCCCTCGGCAGGTCGAGGTTTCATCAGCACCTGGTGAGTCCGGTAGTTTTGAGAGATCGGCGGATAAAGGCTGATAGCCAGTAATATCAACACGCCCCTTATTGTCCAGGGATAACGCTCAAGTCGAGCGAGTACCCAGAAAAGCATACAAGCGATCACATACACCACAATCGGTATAATAATTAACGATCGATATAGTGCAAATGGAAGCTGAGGGCCGATCTTGCCGTGCATGTTAGTGGCTGACCAGATAACTGGAAAACACCACCCGGTAAGGATCAGTGGAAGCCAGCCTCCACGAAGCGATAATGAAAACAGGATCGCTAGAAGCGTCGGGACAACAAGAGCAGTGGCTGTAAAGACAGGCTGAGAGAAGGAGAGGGTATAACCTAGAGCATCGGAGAAATTGCTGAGCATATCGCTAAAGGGTATCTGCTTTGCTCGTAAAGTGCGGGGACGGATAAGGTATAGTGCCGTACCTACTACAACGCAGTTAAGCAGCACGCAGGATACCAGCGCGGCAATGCTCCATTCGCGGCTCAGGTAGGCTCGTGCGCCCCAAATGCCAAGTAGCAGCCATAAAAGCGCCACCAGTGCCAGCCCGGAGGTAAATGAAGCAGAGAGTAATCCGATAGTCCAGGCGGCAACTATGGCTGATAGCGCCGTAGGTCCGGCAGCAAATAGCAATACAGCACCGATGGCCCACATACCAAAGCTTACACTTGATATCGCCATCTCAAATGAGCGCGATATCTGGCAAAACATCGGGTAGGTAAAGATGCTTGCCGCTGCTATGCCTGCTACAGCAGAGGCCCACCGTTGCTGTATGTGGTAGCGACGTATCCCGGCAAAAAGAAATAGCACGCCAAAGAATATAGGATATGAGAAGCCCACACGATACGACCACGGACTTATTCCGAAGATTGCGGTAGGAATTAAGTTAAGAACCAACGATCTTGAGGGGTATGAGGCCCAAAAAACTGCGGTGTATGCGCGGTCGGGCTTTTGTAGCTGCGCGTAAGTATCATGAAGCTCAGAAAGAGATTCAGTGTTTAGGAACGCAAAAGAATCGATATAGAAAAAGCAGATCGGAGCCGCCGCTATCAGAGGAAGCAATCCCCAGATTGATCCATGCCGTAGATCTGTGATGACCGCTGAAATGTAGTTAAAGCAGAGGTAGGTAAACGAAACAACTCCGAGAGCAAACCAGATGTAGGCAGCTACAACTGAAAAGGGGGCGCCGATCGCAAACGAGGCGATCTCAAGAGCGGTAAGGAAGATGAGCAAGATGCATCCTGCTACTACTTGCCCCCGTGGTCTCTTTACCGCATCGGTAGCGGTATTATGCTGTAGTGCTGAAGAGCTATTTAGCACTGCTGAGCGTCCTAAAGATTTGGAAATTTAACGTAATCATAAAAGTAGGTGTAGATCGAGTGATAGCTGTATACCAGCACCACAAACCATAACGGTATCTTTGTTGCCCAGCGCACTTTTTCTGGTAGGTAGCGAGCGATCAGATCAATTGGTAAACACATACCGAGCATAATTAGAAGGATATCTGCTGGAACTCCGAGTAGCATGCGGTTAGGAGTGATACCAGTGGTGACCAACAGCGGCAGAAAAGCGACAAGGGACCATAGCGGCACTATCAAGTAGCGTTGCTGATTACGTGCCAGCATTAGGCAGTAAAGGATTCCCAGGATAAAGAACCCGATTACATAGGGTCTGTAGGTAAACCAACCGTAAATAGCGTGCTCAACAAAGTAACGGTGACTAAAGAAGCGGCGGCCACCGTGGTAAAAGTTAGAGAGCTCTGAAAGTCGCTGTGGAATCATCTGTGAGAGAAGAGCACTTAGTCGATGTTCCTGTTTAATCTTCTCTGACTCAAACCCCTCAACAACAGTCTGGTCGGTGATTAGAAACTGCTCGCCGCGGGCCGAGATGAAGATAAGAGCTTGATCTAGTCGGCCGCCCCAGGTCAGAGCAAAGCCGAGTCCAACTAGCATAGCGATCGTTAGACCTAGCGGCAGGTAGTTCGCCTTACGAAACTCTTTGGAGAGTAGAAACTTCCAAGCGATTCCAACTAGCCCGATAAAACATAGGTAACGCACCGTTGAATAGAAAAAGGGCATAAGAAAGAGCATGGCAGCTAGTCCCCACCAGGCACGTCGATTACGTTCAAAGGCGATCGAGAACCCAAATAGGATTGTGGCTAGAAGCAGTGTCAGTGTTGGCCCGATATAGCCACCAGTGCGGGCAAAAGCTATCACGTGCTGGTGAGCGCCAACAGCAAGGCCAGCTAGGAATGCTATATCAGCCCGAAAAAATCGTCGAACGATCTCAGCCATCAGTACAGGGGCGAGGGCGGTTAGCAGAACGCCAGGGATACGATAAGCAAGGAACGATTTGCCAAACAGTGTAAAGCTTGAGTGCATCAGTAGTGCCCAAAACGGGGCATTCACAGATTGATTGCTATCGTTGGGCTTTATGCTAAGCACTTCGTACTGAAAGTAGCTCCATGTCGGTTTAATTAGCGCGAGATAAAAATCGATCCAGCTTTCAAATAGCTCCAATTTGTTCGGAACGGAATCGATCCACAGGATGTAGGTGCAAAGGAAGGTGATGTAGAGCGTGACGTTCTCAATCAAACGGCGCGAGAGTGATGTGATTTTAAGAGCAGGTGGTACCATGGTCAGTCCCGAACAGAGAAGGCAAGAGATAAGCACCCTAACCGCAGCATTAACAAACAGCGTTTGTTGTCGTGTGTTAGTAACGCCGCAGTGATGCTGTTAGCAACTAACAGAATCTAAGATGAAGCCACGGCTGCTGCAACCCATATAGCGACGCAGACTGAACCCAGCCTCATTCATTTTTGAAAAAAATGAATGAGAATTGTTGGGCGAGCGCAATCTTGGCCCATGAAGATCAAGGGAACAGCCAAGTTGCGCCGTAGAAGACAACAAACTCCTATGTGCTTAAGCGTGTTAAATTTTAATGTCATGAGAGACTCTAGCTCTGGACGGTACTGCTTGATGTTAGCAAAGAAGCTTGAGAATCGCGGCTTTGAAATCAGCAAATCGCTCGTAGTACCGATTGTATAAGACGATTTTCTTTAAGAATCGCCTCA
>JBKCMS010000158.1:0-9078 GCA_046300175.1 Pseudomonadota bacterium
CAGAGCAGATTACTTCTGCCATCAAACTAGCCGAGTGCATGGCGAAGCTGTGCGAGAGCTTAACTCAACAGGAATTCGCCGACATGGTCTTGGACGTACAACAAGCCACCAATAAACCGTGGCTCTGGCTTGCGTTACTAAACAATATGGTTTCAGGCGGTATTAGGAAAACTAATAATGAATTTCTAATACCGGCTTTAGCTTATAACCTAGAAAGAGACCCCATCAAATCCCATCCGGACATACAGACACGTATAGCCTGGCTCTCTCATAGTGGTGATGAAAATACTCAAGCGATCTTAGCGGGGCTAAAAAATGAGACTCCTGAAGATAATGCCGCTCCAGCAGACTATTATTTACAACAGCTTAACATTGATAATTTCTAATCTGCCCAATTAACCAGCTATAGTGACGTGCAAAAGTCCGTGCCTCTAAACTGATAAGGCTGTTTGGGCCTATCAAGGAAAGCTGCTGGCTCTATGTTAGTTTTCAGTTAGCACCCTATTAAAGACCTGTAAGTTATTTGTTAGCATCCCCTAATATGCAATTATCCCGGCACGTTGTGGTTGGTCTTTGTTGTGGATCTGACTGTATTTTAGGCGCTGTAATGAATCTTTCTTGCATAGCTAAGTTGTTCGGTTTTAATGGCTATTCCAGCTGCTCAAGGCACGTCAATAACGCGCTTCTGAATGTCTTGCTTTTACCGATTATGGCAGCTTTTTTCTCAGCTACATCGGCTGCTCAAAGCAACCTACCCAGCACCCCCACACCCGCTGCTGGCTCTTTAAGCGTGTCTAGCGCCAGCACTACTGGACCAAAGCTACAAGACAGGTCGCTTGGAGATATCCTTGATAACTTGGGGCGCGTATACAGAGACGAGTCTAATCAGGTTCTACAGGAGCTCTGGCTCCTTGGAAGATTTCACGGTCAGTACCACTGGACTGAAGCCTCGACAGGAAGCGATACAGGGTATGAAACGAGACGATTTCGCCTCGGTGGACAAGCTCGCATGTTTAAACGAGCCATTTTTCACGCACAGATGGTAAGCGGTAGCGATATCGATCCGTTCTACAACGGCTTTACCGAACTCTGGGGTCAGTGGTCGTTTTCGCCCGAGGTAGCACTGACAATCGGCCAACAGAAGCACCGCTTTACTCACGATAGAAACGTATCGAGTCGCTACCTGAACTACCTTGAGCGCAGCATGCTGACGAATATGTTCGGGGCAGACTATACCCCAGCGATCACATTACAGGGTAAGGTAAAAGATCTGACCTATTATACTGGGTTCTTCACCAATGCTACCGGACAAAATATGGGTAAAGCCTTTACCGATTTTGATTCAGGCTACTCATTTCTAAGTGCGGCATATTATGACCTGGGGCGCTTTAGTAGTGTAGATAACCTGACCCTTCACGCTACCTACGTTCACAGTGATGCAAACGAGAACGCGACAAATTTTGATACCTTTGAAAACGGCATCTCATCTGCTGTGATCTTAACTAGAGGGCATACTTCACTGGTCACCGAGGTAACAGGGGGTATCGGCAGTGAACGCGGAAACGCCCTCGGACTAAATCTTCAACCGAGCTATTTTATTACCCGCGAGTGGCAGCTGGCGACACGCTACCAGCTGGCGCGCTCAAACGATGCTCAAGGACTAAATGCCCAACGGCGCTACGAGCGTGCTGCCGGTCTTGGTAGGGGTGACCTCTATCAGGCAGGATACTTAGGTGTGAACTACTATATCGCTAAGCATCGCTTAAAGCTCATGACCGGAATTGAATACGCTAATATGAGTGGTGAACACGCTTGGACGGCAAGCACTATGGTACGTTTCTACTTTGGGCCGCACTCTGGTGGGGCGTTTCCGATGAACCAGATACTGCCACTGGATTACGATTAGAAACGATACTATGCTTGCAACCAACGATGAACAACGAACTGTTGGCGGCGCTCCTTAGGCACTGCGGTCTACCCACCCACGGCACACCTCAAGAGCTACTCTCAAATACTCTGCGTGCCTTCTCACGTATTCCGTACGAGAATCTGACAAAAATTATAGCCCACGCGGAATCGAGCGAGAAACACTGGAAACAGTCCCCTGTGGAGTTGGTGCACGGATTTATACGCAACGGCACTGGTGGGACTTGCTTTCCTCTGACTGCATGTCTTCTACACTTAATCCGCTCACTCGGCTATGAGGCGGGAGCTATTTTAGCTAATCGACGCTATGGGAGCGACACTCACTGCGCTGTTATTATTAGATTGGGTCGCGGTCCTTGGTACTTAATCGATCCAGGGTACATGATCTTTTCCCCGTGCCAATTACCACTCGCAGAAGATAACTCTATGGGCTCTTTGACGCTACGCTATAACCTGCCCCACGGAGCTATCGAACTCAGCCCAACTACCGACCCTATGCGCATTGAATTGTATACTCTTCGTAGCTCAGAGCAACGTCGTTATCGTCTGACTTATAAAGTGAACCCCATTGATGAAACTGAATTCAACAGCGCATGGGATCGCTCATTTAGTTGGGATATGATGCGCTATCCGGTACTCTCGGTAGTTTCTGGTAGCGAGCACATATACCTTCAAAAAAACAACCTATTAATTCGCTCTGCACACGATTCAAACCGGGCAAGCCTTACTACCGAGCAGCTTATACTTGAGCTTGCGCCACGACTAGGAATTGAAAGTAGTGTATTGCAGAGAGCGCTACAGCTGGTGCGGTGATCGGGATATAACAGTATGACAACTTCACCTCGCATCAAACTCTTTATCGCCATCCTAGCTCAACCAAGCGTTGACCCGCAGCACACCGCAAACCTCTTGGCAGAGGTCTTTGGGTCTTTTGATTATGTGGGCTCACAGCTACCGTTTAATTGTACCCAGTACTACCAAGAGGAGATGGGCAGTGACCTTGTTCGGTGGTTGATTAGCTTTACGGGGCCACACTACGCTGACATCCTTCCCGGCGCAAAAAGGGCTTGCATAGAACTTGAGCGTGGGTGCGCTATCTCTTCTACCGAAGGGGCGTCAGACGGATCTGCCCCGCACGGTTCAGATATCACCGTAGCTGCGAGCGCCAATAGTGCCGACTACAAACGTACTATCAACCTCGACATCGGCTACCTAGATCGGCATAAAGTTGTGCTCGCTAGCACCAAGGAAGCGGGCCACAAGATATACCTTGATGACGGCATCTATGCGGATCTAGTAACCCGTTACTCTAACAAAACCTGGCAGTCGCTTCCGTGGTGTTTTCCCGATATCGCCGATGGACGTTACAACCGAGATCTCTCTGCTATTCGTGATATCTTTATGAGGCAGGCTAGCGAGTGAGAGAATTGTGGCGCTAAGGGGACGTTTTTAGAATAAACCCAGCCTCATTCATTTTGAAAAAAATGAATGAGTATCGGTGCGAGTGATTTTTTTCAAAAATTAGTCGCGCAGGGATTAATATCCGAACCCTCATTAACACCCATCTCATCCTAATTGCAGGATCGTTTTGTGTGTTGTGAGCCTGTATGTCCAGCGGTTTTGATGCCCCAAGAGTGAGAAGACGCACCGTAACCCTCACTCATGACAAGATTTTAAAGGAAGTTGCCAGTTCAGGAGAGGTGCGCATTATCCGCGCCGCCCAGACCCCCCAAGAGCCGTCACCAAGGGGTGGCACCTCTAACTACCACAAATCAAACACCCCATCGTCAGGCAAAACAGAGTTTGCGCCTTCTGACCGCGCTACCTCTGGTGTTTCTACTCCAGGTTACAATTCAGCTATTAATCCAGGCGCTACTGTGCTGGTTGTTAACGCTAGCCAACAGACTGCTCAAGAGATCACCTTAGAGCTGTCTCGGACACTACCCGGATGCTCTATACTCTTTGCCCCAACTCTTCAGCTGGCTTTGTGGATTCTTAAACGTAGGTCGATCGATATCATCCTCTCAAGCGCTGTACTACCTGATGGTCCCTTGAGTCGCCTCCACGAGTCACTTGAGATGATGTCGCCACCACCTGAGCTCGTCATACTTAGCGACTTAACAACTACTCGTGCAGAACTGGGCTCACATCCTGGGTACCGCTTTGTTGAGTTACGACGGGTACAATCTCACTCCCCGTATACTCCCAAGGTTGTAGACCCAAAGACTACACAGATTTCATCTCTCGGAGCAGACCTGCGAAACGATCTTAACAATCCGTTACAAGAGATAGTTGCTATGGCGTTTGTCGCTACGTCAAGCGCCGGGCTTTCGCCTATCGCTGAGGAAGCTCTCAGCGCAATTCAACGCGCTGCGTCAAACATGTCGAGTGTTGTAAATTCCCTGGAAGATAAAATTCGCAGTGTTGTTGAAAAGCCTAGCTTGATTCTGACAGCAGAACGCCAAACTCGGCGAGGCTAGCCCGCATATTTCATGAAGCCTGCTACTGCGAGCGACGATAACGGCGCTTTTTCGGCTCAAAAATCGATTTTCGGACCGGAATGTATCACGATACGATTTAAGCCCCAAAAATCGATTTTTGAATTCGCCCTACGGGCCCGAAAAATCACCATTCTCGGCGCTCTCGCGACGCAGTTTCATGAAATATGCGGGCTGCCCTATTACTTGAGCTCCTCAACCGCTTGCAGCGTTGCTTGAAGCTCCTGATTGCCGCCGTAAGTATTGATATCTGGCTTGCAGGCGATATTGACCCGCTTACCAACCTCAAGCGCTGGATGTGAGGTTTGACGCCACAATAGTCCGGTAATAAAGCGTTTGCCATTACTCAAGACTACTTTTAGGTGTGCATCTTTTAGCACCCGCACCTCTTTTACTAGCAGATCGCGAAGTAATATAACTGGTGTTGGATTTCCCATTCCAAATGGGGCGAGACCCTCAAGCTCACGTACTACCTGCACCGTGCACTCCTCAAGCGCGGCCTCGGCATCCACATCGACAAAAGGCTCACGCTCAATAGATTCAAGGCGACGCTTGCACTCTGCTCTAAACGCCTCCTGAAAGGCACCTACATGATCCTCATGCACAGAAAACCCACCAGCGCCCTCGTGACCACCAAACTTAATCAGGTGTTCTTTTACCGCCGCGAGCGCCTCCACAACACTAAAGCCCCTAATGCCGCGGACAGAGCCCTTCCATATACCCGGCGAATCCATACCCATAACCGCCGCTGGACGGTAAAAGTGCTCCACTAGCCGTTGTGCGACGATGCCGATTACTCCAGTATGGAACTCCTCGTGCCATGCGACCAATCCCCATAGCTCGCTATCCTTACCTTGCGCTTGGAGCCCGGCAACCTGTTGCTCGATCTGCTCGATAGCTTGCTGTTTCACCGCACCTTCAATCGCTTGACGCTCAGCGTTAAGCTCATTGAGGTCTCGTGCAAGCTTATCGGCTCTAACTGAATCTCTAGTTGTTAAAAGCTCTACGACTAGCTCTCCGTGCACGATACGACCAGCTGCGTTCAGACGTGGTCCGATTCCAAAAGACACATCTCCACACCCTACTGCCCCTTTGATGCCGATAACATTTCGTAGCGCTCGCAATCCTGGGCGTTTTGAAACAGATAAGGACTCCAATCCGCGCTTAGCTATCACGCGATTAACACCGACTAGCGGTACCATATCGCAGATAGTTCCAAGACACGCTAGCTCCAGGTAATCTTTGGCGTCGATACTGATGGCTTGATTGTGCTCCTTGATCTCTTTAGTCAGGGCCAAAACCAGGTACCATGCTAGACCAGCAGCGCACGCGATTCCGTTCGCAAAACCACACCCTTTTTGATGTGGGTTGATAAATACATCAGCTGGTGGTGGCTCTCCACTCATATGGTGGTGATCTACAACTACAGTTGTAAGCCCCAGCTCCTTGGCGAGCGTAAGCTCCTTGGAGTTTGTTGTTCCAAAATCAATAGTCAGGAGCATTCCAAATCCCGCCTGAGCTATCTCCCGCACCACTCGCTCATTTAGCCCGTAGCCGTCTACGAAACGATCAGGAACGAATACCTTTGATTTAACTCCGGCTGTATTAAAGAAATCATGGACCACCGAACCACCTGAAAGCCCATCAACATCGAAATCACAGCAGATAGCAATAGCCTTACCTGCTGCATGGCACCCTATAATCGCTTTGGCTGCCGCCTGAAGATTTTTTAGCTTAGCTGGGTCGGGTATACCGTTACGGAGAGTTGGAGTTATATAGTTATTCAGGTCTTCACCCGGCTCAAAGCCGCGCGCTGCTAAAACCCGCCCTACAACAGCGCTTACGTTAAGCGCTGCTGCAATTGCTTGTGCCCGCTGCGCATCGTTTTGACGGAGGCGGATGCGCTTAAATACGCGTGTTATGCCACGCTGGTAGCCTGTGTGTCCCTGAGATCGATACGCTGGAATCGCCATAAATAGAGCGCCGGTTTATAGCACCTCCTAACGGGGAAGTCATTGTTAAACTAAACCCCGCGCGAGTGATTTTTTAACATTACTCGCAATAAAAACTAATGCAATTAATTAGGCAGTGTTTATCTTCTATGATGCCGCAGCTTTGAAATAAGTGCTCCTGATGCCACGTACTCAAGGAACTCCTCCAGAGCTTTTTCATAACCTGGCAACCGCTCTGCCGCGGCCAGGCGGCGCACTACACCTACTGAACACCAACGCCAGCGATTAAATTCCGGCTCCTCTGCGCTGGCTAGATCGATATCACCATCACGACCTATAAACTCTACCAACCAAAAGGTCTGCTTCTGCCCTACCCAGCGCCCCTTGGCGTAACTCGGGATCCTTTTCCACAGATAGCTATGCCTGGCACGGAGCTTTACTATAGCTCCTATCTGCTCTTTGGATATACCGATCTCCTCGCGTAGCTCTCTAAGCACATTCGCCTTGAGGGCCTCTCCGGGCTCCACGCCACCTTGAGGAAACTGCCAGTGCCCAGGTTGTCCTAAGCGCTCTCCCAAAAATAGCTGCCCCTTGCGGTTGTACACCAACATGCACACGTTAGGACGTAGTGCTGCTGCGCTCTTAGGTCGGGTCTTAGCTTGTCTTGAGGATCGCTTCACAGGCATAGCTATATCGTATCCGGGCTTTGCCGCAAGCTCAAGCTTACTCTCTAATACTGGCTCTACAACATCTCGGCTTCTATAAACTGCTCCACCTGACGGACAGAGATATCGCCCCGCATCAGGTGGTGCTGGAGTGACTCCTTCCAACCGATGTAGACTCCTGTCGGTAGCGTATCGAGTAGCTCCGCTACGGTTTTGCTTCGATAGCAGCAATCTTTAGCTCGCTGGCTCTGCAGATCTAGCACTTCAGTGACGAGAACTCGACCACGCACACCGCTACCGGAGCATTCAGAACAACCTACAGCTCGATAGACACGGCCGGTTGTCGCCGAGGTGGTAGAGGCTGCTGGATGAGGTCGATCATCGGGCTGTTTACAGTTCGCGCACAGTTTAGGTACTAGTCGTTGATTGATAACAACCGCTACCGCCGGCAGCGCACGCTCTCTAGGCACTCCTAGTAGCTCAAGACGACCGATCGCCTGTAAGCTTGACCCAACATGCAGTGAAGATACTGCAAGATGTCCGGTAGTAGCTGCATCAAGCGCCATGGCAGCGCTTACCCCATCGCGCATCTCGCCGATCAACAACGAATCGGGATCGTGCCGCAACACAGACCTAATCGCCCGCGGATAATCAAGCCCCTGCTCGGTACACACCTGAACCTGAACGACCCCTGCTAGCGGAGTTTCCACGGGGTCCTCAACACTAACCACGTGATCTCCACGCCGCGCAAGCTCTCGTATCACCGAATACATCGTTGTTGTTTTTCCGCTGCCGGTGGGCCCAGTAAGAAGCAACAACCCTTCTGTGCGCTCGAGCACTCCCTTTAGCACTCTGGCGGTAACCGGCTCTAGTCCGAGGTCGCCTATCTCGGGGATGGTGTGTCCGTCGATAAAACGAACCACTGCACTCTCACCGTGCACCGATGGCAGGGTACTTAACCGAGCGCTCCGTTGTGTGGTGCCAACGAAAAAACGAAAAGCGCCATCCTGAGGAAGGCGGCGATTTGTGACATCCAGTGCCGCAAGCACTTTAAGTCGCGCCACCACCTGCTCGTGAAACGCTCTAGCGTATGGGTTACCCTCAAGGCTATACAGCTCTCCGTCTATGCGCATTTTAGCAACTACTGTATCTGCTCCAGGTGCAAGGTGCAGGTCGCTTGCTCCGCGAACAGCCGCGAACTCTAGGATAGCTTGAAGAAACTGCGCTGCGTCACCCTTGGCTGCTGGAGTTGGTATGTCTAAAGATACCTCGTGACGTCGGAATACTCCTGGCTGCGTCGGCGCAATACGATCTATGTAACGCCTCAAGCGCTCCTCAGATCCTAGGTACGCCTTGGGTATAGCCTCATTAAGAACCGCGCTTGGAACTAAAGTGAGAACGACATCCACACCGCAAAGAAACCTAAGACGCGCCCGCATATCGTCTGAGGCGTCTACCACTGCGATATGTAGCGATAACTTTGCCCGCTCTCGCACCACCGCTAGCGGTAACGCTTGCATATCGATTGCATCGCGTGAGTTCAGAAACTCTCTGGCCTCATCGGTTGAACACATCGCCAGGTCATAAGCTGTGAATTGGGCATCCGTGACCACTTCGCTATCGCTAGATGAATGGCGTGCGAGGTAAACCGTACCTAAACTGGTATCTAAGGAATCTGGGCCCATACCAGTATATCGAGCAAACGCCGTATAAAGTTGCGTCGCAGAACCAGTCCGCCTAGCCCGCATATAGCGTTCTCCAAAAGTCCGTAGCGAAATCCCGAGTTTTGGAGAACGCTATCGATTCGCGGATGCGAATCAAAACAACAACCTATAGTGATGTCCAGCAAAAGCTTTGCCAGTTTTACTGGCACGGACTTTTGCACGTCACTATAGCGTTCCCCAAAAGTCCGTAGCGAAATCCCGAGTTTTGGAGAACGCTATCGATTCGCGGATGCGAATCAAAACAACAACCTATAGTGATGTCCAGCAAAAGCCTTGCCAGTTTTACTGGCACGGACTTTTGCACGTCACTATA
>JBKCMS010000159.1:0-14341 GCA_046300175.1 Pseudomonadota bacterium
CATGGAAGGTAGCTCTTGCAATCACGAGATAGCCGCCTGAACTACTAAACCCTGTGCAAGCGATTTTTGAATTCGCCCTTCGGGCCCGAAAAATCACCATTCTCGGCGCCCTCGCGACGCAGTTTCATGAAATATGCGGGCTAGCGCGGACCTGCTCTAAAGTTCCTGAGGGGAGAAAAAATGTCACAACTAACGATACCGTACTCAAGAACATTCTTTGGGTTTAAGCTGCTACAACATCAGCTAGCCCCCGATCGAGCGATGCGGCCGTCAACCCAACCTAGAGACGAGCTTTCACTGCCGCGGACAGGGCTTCGTGAATTACAACCCGATCAGCGAGAGGAGATATTGAGACAACTCGCCCCACTTGGTTCGGCGATCGCTGCACTTAAACGGCAGCGCGATGCTATTGAGGACCTACGTGTATCACTCCGTGCAACAGGCTCAAGCACAGTATCAGGATTATGGAGTCGCGCAGTGCGGTGGTTAGACTGGGGCACATGGAGATCAGCAACCTCGCATTTGCGTCGAGCCGTGGCAATTGAGCAAAGCATAACGGACGGATTAACCGAGATAAAGCGAATCAATGAGCGCATTGTTGTGCCCGCTATCGCCACAGTGCGTGAGGAGTTTCAGGGGCGCACTTTTATCAGGAATTCAGCTACTCCAGAGGCACTACTCCTAGTGGCTGTGCCAAGTGAAAAGGTAGGCAAGCTGATCAGCTTTGATTCGCTTAAGCTTACAATCGACAGCCGAACAGCAGGAGGGCTAATTTTGTGCGATACGTCACGCGGTGAGGGGCGAATCGTGCTAGAGCGCACGCACGCTGGAGTCCGTGAGCAGGTAGAGCTAGCCTATAAGCGCCCTGGAAAGATCGACCTCTATATAAATGGTGAGCGACGGGGAAGTATGTGGAACGATGACGCGCTTGCCTTTGTAGACGCCTTCCTCAGTGGGCGGAGCACCCCACTTGAAAAGCGCAAGCGATCAGAGCACTACACCATCGGCGGCTAGCTAGCCAGCTCAAATACAAAGCGCATCTGTTCAAGGCTAAAACCGAGTAGAGTCGCGGCGACGGGAACTCCAACTTCAATAGTGGCGTCGTTATCGCTTCCCGCTAGGATGCCCCACTTCGAAAAACCTTGAATATCGACGTAAATCTTACTGGGACGCACCTCAGCAATACTACCAAGACAGACCGTGCCCACTAGTGCTAGCTTTTCATAGAGCATCTCAAAGAAAATCAATCTAAAAGTGCGTTCATCGCGGCGCCACCGTTTCTCGTTAAGTGTATTGGCACGTTCAAGCATCTCCTCATAAGGAAGCGGGGGGCCGTGCGCAAAAGCAGCCGCTAACTGAAACTGATTTGCTAATCCCGAAGCATCGCGGGGTTTAAACTCAGCATACGAATCGAGTCGTAATCCGTAGTGTCCAAAGTTATCAGGGGAGTACAAAGTCCTCAGAAGAAAGGTGTCGAGCAGGTTGTTGAGCAAAGCTTGACTCTCTGGATCTCGACGGCTTTCGAGATTCTGCAGGATTCCAGCGAATTGGCTAGGGTCATCAAAATCGCTCACCTGGTGTGGGACCCCTAAAGCTTCAAGCGCTAAATGAAATTGATCTACTACTTCACGGGAAGGCTTTTGATGTACCCGATAGATCATCGGCAGCTCCTTAACATTGCCCAAAAAATCACTCAAGAGCCTCTTAGATTCTATCATTATCTCCGCTAATATCTGCTCGATCGCCCCCTCTCCATCGACTCGTAAGAGCGAAGGACGAGCAGAGCGCTTCTGTTGTAGGATTCGGGCTACCTCGGCGAGGCAGGCGATAGATCGTGCGATCAGAGGGTCGCGTGCCTGTAACGTCGAGTCGCTAGGATCGATACTTTTGTGATTAATAACATCACCGTAGCGAACTTTGTACTGAAGCTCGTAGTGTGTGAAGGGTTTCCTGCTCTTGATAGCCACAGCCTGGCGGGGAATTAGCCAGCCTTCGACGATCCATGCTGGTCTTGCGCGGCCTGGAAGGAAAGAAACAGTGTCGTGCGATAGCTGCTCGCCGAGCGTAGTGATAGTTCGGTGGCGGCCATAGATCGTTGACGCAACGCGTAGAGCGTACTTATCGATCGAGCTACCCGGGAGCACTTCATCTGTGGCGCTGACAAAAGCGGTGCGCCAGACTAGGGTATCAGTACTTTTTCTTTCAGCATGGATCAGGTCTTCGATATCACGGGTGTCAGCTCTATCGATTGCTACAAAGGGTATCTCAGTAAGATTTTCGCGGCGGCCTTTTTGGCTCGCCAGAGTATGCTGGTATTCAGGGGGAGAGCCGCAAAGAGATTGAAGCATCTGGTCAAGCTTAGGCCGGGCAGATTCGGTGAGTAATACGTGGCCACGAAATTCAGCGACGAGGTTGCTCTGAATATTCTGCTCACTCTTTACCCGACGAACGAGAATAGTGACCATGTCGAGCGAGTTGGCCATCTCTGCTCGCCATGTGTTGAGCTTTTCTGTGTGCTCGTCAGGGCAGTGAAGTTTAAGAACGATCAAACTTAGTTTGCGCCGTTTTCCAAGAGGCACCGCATACAGGTAGGAGCGATGCAATTCTATCCCGATTGGCAGGGTCCGTTTGATCTCTGAGAGGATGTCAGCTGTGCCGGGCCGTTTTGGGCTCATCTCCCCAATATTGTACAGTAGAGCCTCAAAGAGCACACGATAAATCGGTTATTTCTTAATTTATTTAGGTAATTGGCGAAGGCAAATGCCGGTCCCCCGGTTTCTGTCAAGTACTCTACATCGCTACCAAGTCTGGAGGCATCTAAAGTGACTGTATGACCCAGCAGGAGACCCCACGACACAAACGGCTACTGGATGCCCTTGAGGCTTTCAGTCAATCTCCACGCTTCTCGCTCTTTAAGAGTGTGCAAGTGGGACGACTTGTTCCTGAGGGGTGCGATCATCTTGCTGGGATCGGCGAAAACACCTTCGAAGAGCTTCTTGGTCAGGTTCGCTCTGGTGGAGCAGTTGATGATTCTCTGACCTCCGAGCAGGAAGAGACATTATTCCACCTAGTCTCTGTGTTGAGTGAGGATGCGGGCACGGCTACGTTGGCACCAGATGATGATATCTCAGTTGTCATTCCGGATAGCTTTACCAGTATTGATATCCCAACGCTCGACGAGCAGCTAAAACAGCAGGCAGGGGTCGAAACGGAGGAAGCCCCAGATGATGTACCGGTAGGTAGCGTTCCACTTGAACTAGCCCTGCGGGCGAGCCTGACTCAGATCGCAGCGCATAAGCGCTATCACGAGGTGCAGAGACGTAAAATCGGCGAGTTCTGGGATCCGCAGTGGACCGCCGCACCGTTTGAGGAGTCGATGTCGATTGATCAGCTGCTAAGCTTGGATTTAGCAGTGTTATTCAAAAAGCGAATGGTCACAGACTCTCGTATTCAGAGTATTCTGCGCGCCCTAAAACGAGTTTTAGCACACCTAGATGATGAGCAAGATCAAGGTGAGTCTTACACTTCAACTCAGAGTCTTAAGGACTCAACACTTAGGCCACATACACGTAGCAATTACGGTGATACAACTCGGGCAACTTGTGTCTCTGTGGAGTCCCTATCGGTTGCAGCTGTAGCGATCATCGAAGTGCTCTTTGATGATACCAGGGAACATTCGCTTGTCACTGAGTTGCGAAACAAATTTACGCCAGCTGAGTTTGCAGCGATAATCCTAGGTGAAGAGCTGTCCGCTAAAGACGAGCGAGCACTAAGCAGGGCACTAAATAGAGCAATAGATCCGCAAGCTCTGGAGGTGGCGCGCGCACTCCTTGCAGCTCCTGCTGTACGGATTGAGCAGATCGCCGCAGGTCTCTTCGGAGTCACCACTAAATTCACGGCGTTTAATCGCTGTGTGGCTGCGCTCGTTGCCCGTGGCCTTGGGGCAGTGCCAGTTGCCTTAGGGGGTGCCGGTGATGGCGAGTTATGGACGGCGTATCCAGGCCCCGTGAAGCAGGCAGCACGAAAAGTCCGGCGGTCTCTTACGGCAGGTCGCGGTCTGACTAAAAGTGCTCGGGTTACCGTCAGTATAGATATCACTGCCCTATTTTCGTTGGCGTCATCTTTGCACATTCAGACACAAGGCCAGGAAAAGGGCCGAGAGAAGCGCAAAGGACTGCGTAACCGCTTGAACACTCGTCGACGTCGAGGCAAATAAGGGTCCCTTTCCGGGTACTTTTTGCCCAGTTGATGAACTAACGGAATCGCCATGGCCACAACATCGTTTGGTGGAATAGCTTCAGGTCTCGATACCCAAGCGCTAATCGATGCCACTATCAATGCATCTCGCCAGACTCGAGTTAAACCGAATCAGGATAAGGTAACTGAGCTAGAGGGTACCAACACAGCTCTTGAAGAGCTTGATAAGAAGCTTTTAGCCCTGCAAGATGCGCTAAAACCGTTTACTACCCTTGAAGGTGGAGGCATCAGCAAAACCGGTACGAGCAGCAAAGAATCGGTAGTTTCGGCGTCAGCTACCGCCGTGGCAACAAACGGCTCATACGCAGTAACAGTTAATGCACTCGCTAGTAATCATACCTATAGCTTTAATCAGACATACTCGGCCACATCAGATGCAATCCAAAGTAGCCTTACTGGCGCGGAGGCAGAAGCCGATCGTACGGTGACTTTTACAGTAGGAACTGGTGCAGAGCAGGAAACGATCAGCGTAGTGATCACCGATGGCTCCTACTCGATAGAGAGTTATGTTAATGCGTTTAACTCTTCGAGTACCAAAGCTCGTGCGGCGCTTGTAAACGTCGGAACAACGGCGAGTCCAGCCTACAAGATCGTTGTTTCATCTCTTTATGAGGGTACTGAGAAGGGAACGGTAGCTAGAACGGCGCTCGGAGTCGCGTTAACTAATCTCTCAGGATACACGGAAAGCGCAGCGGCAGATGCATCTGTATCAATCACCGGAATAGGAACGATTACTCGCGCCACTAACAGTATCGGTGATGTTATTCCAGGTGTAACCCTGACGCTAAGCTCAACGGGTACCTCTACGGTCAAGATATCTGAGGATGTGCCTTCAACGATCACCAAGGTGCAGCAGTTTATCGATGCATACAACGAGATCGTTCAATTTATAAGCGAGAACAATAAAGTCACCGAGGAGCAAAAGGGGCGAGAGATAGTAAATGTTTTTGCTCCGCTAGCGATGTCTCGGCTCGACGATAACGTCCTGTTTTCGATCCGTTCGGAGCTGTCGGAAACCGTTGCTTCTGGTGGCTCTGCGGTGCGGGTGTTTAGCGATCTGGGAATTACTACCGAACGTGATGGGACTCTAAAATTCGACAGCGCGAAACTTCAGCAAGCGGTCTCCACCGAGGTAGCAAGTGTCTCAACGATCTTTTCAACCTTCGCCGACGCTGTAGCAGCTACAGCAGGCGTGATCAATCAATACACTCGATTTAATGGCTTACTAGACATCTCGATTGAGGCTAACAAGACCAGTATCGACAATCTAAACGAGCGCATAGCCTATGCAGAGGAACAACTTGAGCGGCAGGCAGAGCAGCTGAGAGCACGCTTTGCGCGCTTAGAGGCCACTATGGGTAAGCTCCAGAGTCAGCAATCCTCTTTGACCTCGGCATTGGCCGGCCTCAAATAGCTTTTGGGACACAGTTCTATCTTTCCAGTGAGGGCCAGCTGGGTTAACCTTTAGCGTAAGACGTTTTAGATCCTACCAGGTACAGAGATTCGACGAGCGATCAAACATCCACCTGCTGAGCAGGCTAGGATAGGTCGTAGGCTTGAGTAGACCCTTGTTATGTCAGTTATCACTAGGCTTGCAACATTTATCTGTATTACGGCCTTTTCCGGTTCCGTTGCGATTATGGGTGCCCGGGAGCTGCGAGACGCCCTCAAATCGCCAACTCCGGCTGAGATGGAGCGAGCAAAGGGTTTGATTCAGCAGCTCCGGGGTGACGAGCTTTTTCGAATCGAGGCCAAGTACAATCAAGCACATGAAAAGCCGCCGCGCAAACCAGGTAGCGTGCTGCCTGAGTATGACCTGGCAAAAATTAAGAAGTTTCTCTCCAATCTGATTGGGGGCCCTGGAACCGAAGTAGCCGAGGAGTCTGTCGGCTCGTCAGCGGTTTCAGAGCAGGAAGTTAAGGCAGAAGAGTAATAGAAGCGGAGAGCAGCATGAGGCGAGTGCCTTTTATCGGGAAAGTTATCGTCGGGCTAATACTGGCCCTCAACGTCAGCGGCTGCATACTGGTACCGTTTGTTCAAGCTTTTAAAGAGACGGGCCTGACTGAAGGAGATCGCATGGAGTTGTTGCCGCAGCAGCTAAAGAAGTTTTCTGATGCGCGCGTTTTTGGGAATAAGTCTCAGGCCATGGCGCTGGTAGCAACGGAGTCGCAGGCAGAGATATCAAAACAGTTACAGGATAAAAACGACTTAGAGAGAATCGTTAAGTCTCAAGTTGATGAGATTGAGTGGATAGAGAATGCTCGAAAGGCGCGAGTCGTGATCAAGGTTGAGTCGTTCACTATGTCTCAACTGATCGTAAAGAGTAAGAAAGAGGAGCAGCTCTGGGAGTTCTCTGCTGGTAGTGGATGGTTGATGACCCGGCGCACAGAGTTGGGAGAGGGGTAGTAGAAATATGGTTGCAAACTCACGGCGGCTGGTCTGCATAGTAGGAGCGGTTATTTTAGTGTGTTCGGGGTGCTCTTGGTTTAACCGTCCGGCCAGCCAAGATTCCGGTCGGATCGTCGGTTCTGCAGTAGGAGGAGATCCATCGGTCACGCCGTTTCGACTCGATGTGCTTCAAGAGTCTAATGATGGAAGCAATCTCACTGTAAAGGGGCAGCTGGTATCTAAAAGTCAGCGACCAGCAAAAGATGTAGTCGTTCGGCTCACGGCAATCGACGCGCAGGGCGAGGAGAGGGTCGCTTTACATAAGCTTGCAGAGATGATCCCCAACGGTGGCGATCTTGACCCATCGAATCCGGCGAAGTTTTCGCTCTCTTTGCCAGCAGCCGGAATTTCAAACTATCAATTGGAGGTACTGTGGGGCAAAGACGCCGCAAAGTATCTAGGAGCAGATGCCAGAGCGTCTCTCAAGCAGGATAAAGACTCTTCAGATTTTCTGGCGCTACGAAACCTTGAGGTACATCGGGTCCCCGATGGAAGCTGCTCCTCACCGGAGGAGTGTCTAGTCACTTTTGCAATCAAGGGGGAGTTTTTTAACTCAGGTCGCGCAACGATTCGAGATGTGGTAATCGTTGCGGGCTTTGCTCCGGCTAGTAAGGTTAGTCTGCCTAATCAGCCTTTGGAAAACGAGAAGCGCATAGAGGTTAAGAATCTCGATCTCGCACCGCAGGCAAACAAGCCCTTTCGTCTGAGCCTAGAGAAGCTACTGCCAGCATCGGATACTGTTGCTTATCAGCCCGTGGTTCGCATCGTTTCGTTCGGTTCTGATTGGTAAGCTAACAAAGCGTATCATAAATGGCGGGATCAGTAACGGTAACGTAATTGTCCGTAGCGTCAGTGTTTGTAGTGTTAGTGGTGATTTATACCGGTGGAAGTGTTTAAGCTAAGTCGGTTCCTCTCGCTATTCTGCAACCAGTCCGTAGTACGGCGCGGGCTCCTGCTTTTTATAACACTCTGGCTCTTGGCCCTTATTAAACTCGCAGTAACGGACTCTAACGAAGTATCCTCGATCCGCCGCGGCGACTTTCCTGCTTTTTGGTCTATGGCGGTTATCGCTAAAAGCTCAGAACCTAAGCGGCTTTACGATCTTGAATTACAGCGGAAGATACAAAACCAGGCTTGGCCATCGCTTAACAATACACTTTTACCAGCGGCGTATCCGGCGCATGTGGCCTTTGTACTTAAGCCGTTAGCAACTTTGGATCACCATGTGGCACGCTGGATATGGACCGCAGCGAGTATCTCGGCAGCCCTGCTCGGGGTAACTTTACTGGTTAGATCGAATCCTCACATATCGTGGGCTCCGTGGATGATCTTCACCCTTCTGTGCATCTTTAGCCCGATGTCACGTGGTATCTTAGGCGGCCAGGTATTGCCTTTTATGGTATTGCTACTTGCGATGGTTACCCGGCTGACGCACAGGCGAACCATTTGGTCAGACATAGTCATGGGAGTTGCACTGGGAGTTTGGTTGATAAAACCGTACTACGGATTGTGTGTATTAGTTGTGCCGCTAATACAGCGGCGCTGGATCACTCTGGTTGCTTTTATGCTCGTTGCAGCTCTTAGTTGGCAGCTTGCAGCAGCTGTTGCTGGAGAGGGATGGTTCACCCAGTGGACCGTATTCACCAGAAGCTTTGCAGCCATAAACCTTGAGACCAATGCACACCAGATGCCAAATCTTTGGGCGCAGCTGTATCGAATATCTGGCGGCTCCAAAGGGTACGGAGTCCAGTGGTGGCTCACAGTGGTATCTGCTTACGGTGCGCTTGCTCTTGGGGTTGTGATGCTTTTGGGGAGAGGGACCGTGGGAGTCCTTATTAATCAGGCTAATCGCTACGGAGATCTTCTGATCTACCTGATTCTATCACTGATTGTGGTAGCGATGCCGCAGGTAAATTTCTATGATCTAGGTGTCATCGCTTGCGCCGTAGTCGCACTTTTTAGGCCCCAAGGTTCAGCCGATCGTCTCTTTGTAGCGGCCTGCGTCCTAGCTTCGCAAGTGAGCAGCGATCCGCCTTTAGGATTGCCAGTGCATTTCCTGTTGGGAATTTGCGGTCTAGTCTATGTCTGCGTTCGCATTAGAGCGAAGGTTCGGGGACTCCAGACACAGTGCCCCATAGTTTCCACTTATTAGGTAGGGCAAAAGATTTGCGGAACGAACCGTATTAGGCGGGATAGCCGCGGCGCCCTACCACAGACACCTATCTCTTGACTCCCGGTCGATTTATCTCTATCTTGATCCGATATGGGATGGCTCAACTCGCAAAATCAACCAAATAAGCAGTGTACATCAGTATTGAATACTGGCACTGGGTTGGCAGCTGTCATTTCCGTAACCCGTTCCCTTGAGATTATTGTGCTCGTGATCGTGCTTACGCTCGTAGGAGCGCGGTGCGGGCCTCTGCTGTAATGCAGTAGAGAGAGGCGAAAAAAGCCCCCGCACCTCGAAAGAGTTGCGGGGGTTTTTTTTTGTACTTGGGCGGCCCGTTATAATTTATGCAGTAAGGCCAGAAGGAGAAGATATGAGTTCGGCAAAGGAGTTAGAATCCAAGCAGCTTGAAACAAAGCCGGTCGAGATGACTGGTGCCGCGCTCCTTCTTGAGCTGCTTCTACGCGAAGGTGTGGACACCATATTCGGTTACCCGGGTGGTGCCATCATGCCGGTTTACGATGCGCTCTACGATTACCAAGAGAGGATTCGACACATCCTGGTACGCCACGAGCAGGGAGCAAGCCATGCGGCGGAGGGGTATGCGCGAAGGGCTGGAAAGGCTGGGGTCTGTTTGGTTACATCGGGGCCGGGCGCTACCAATTTAGTCACAGGAATAGCGGATGCTATGCTCGATTCAGTTCCCCTTGTGTGCATCACCGGACAGGTGGGGCGCGCATTTCTTGGGACTGATGCTTTTCAGGAAACCGACATAATTGGGGTCACCATTCCGATAACCAAGTGGAACGTACAAGTAACAAGTGCAGAGGAGCTTTTGGTGGCTATTCCAAAGGCGTTTGCGGTCGCGCAGTCGGGGCGACCTGGGCCTGTACTGATCGATATTACAAAAAACGCGCAGGTTGAGAAGATAGCAGTGGACTTTAATGAATTGCCAAACGCGCATCGTCTTGAGTGCCGTTCGGTTGTTGATCTATCACAGGTACGAGCAGCGGCAGCGATCCTCAATACAGCAAAGCGACCACTAATGCTAGTTGGTCAGGGGGTGCGCATCTCAGGGGCCTACGAGCAGGTGCGGCAGATCGCTGAGAAAGCTCAGATACCGGTGGCATGTACGCTGCACGGGTTATCAGCGTTTCCGGCGGCCCATCCGCTGTATGTGGGAATGCTTGGCATGCACGGTAATTATGGTCCAAACGTCCTTACAAACGAGGCTGATGTGATTCTTGCTGTCGGAATGCGCTTTGATGATCGCGTTACAGGTAAGCTATCGGAGTATGCCCGCCAGGCGCAGGTCATTCATATCGATATCGATCGTGCTGAGTTAAACAAGAACGTGCAGGTGGCTGCGGGCATCGTGGCTGATGCAAAGGAGGCTTTGCGAGCGCTAATTCCGTTAGTTGAGCAAGCTCAAAGACCGGAGTGGTTCGAGCGATTTCATAGCTGTGACGCACAGGAGCAAGATAAGGTTCTTCAGCGAGATCTTGAGCGTCGTGATGGGCGTCCGAGGATGAGTCGTGTAATTCGAGACTTGAGTGAGGCGACCAACGAGCAGGCGATTGTGATAGCAGATGTAGGTCAGCATCAGATGGCCGCGGCTCGGTATTATCGGTTCGCCAAGCCCAACAGCTTTATATCCTCCGGTGGGCTAGGAACCATGGGGTTTGCGCTGCCGGCAGCGATCGGTGTCGCTGCGATTGAATCAGAGCGACCAGTAGTTGCTGTTATAGGTGATGGCGGGTTCCAGATGACATTGCAAGAGCTGGGGACGATCGCGCAAGAGGGGTTGCCAGTGAAAGTTGTGATTCTAAACAATAATTTTCTGGGAATGGTCCGACAGTGGCAAGAGCTCTTCTTTTCAAGTCGTTACTCATTTGTCGATATGCAGAGTCCGGATTTTATCACCTTGGCCAGCGCCTACAGTATACCAGCAGCTCGGGTAGGCAAGTGTGAGGACGTGCCGGGGGCGCTTAGCAAGATGCTCAGCACCCCAGGACCTTACCTGCTTGAGGTTCTTGTAGAGCGTGAGGATAACGTATTCCCGATGGTTCCAGCAGGGGCTGGAGTGAGTGATATTCGGTTGGAGTAGGAAGGTATGAAACAGCCCATCACATTTTTGGTGTGGACCGAGAATACGCCTGGCGTACTGATACGACTTGCCTCGCTTTTCTCGCGTCGAAAGATAAATATAGATAGTCTGACTGTCTCTGAAACAGAGGTCTGTTCGATCTCTCGCTTTACCTTGGTTATTACGGTAGAAGCTGGACTAGCTGCTACCATCGGGCGCCAGATCGAGCGAATGATTGAGGTACGGCGGGTAATCGTCAGTACCGAGCCTTGGGTAGTTCATCGTGAGATAGTGATGTTTAGGGCAAAGATATCTCAGGATACTGAGACTAGCTTGCGAAAGCGTTATCCTGCTCTTAGGGTCATCGAGAAAAATGATGCCGGATACCTGATCGAGTTCTCTGGAACTACCGATCAGATCGATGCGATATCAGATGAATTAAGAGAGAACGGATTAAGTGAATTTGTTAGGTCGGGTCGTGTTGCGCTGACTCAAAGTGGTAATTATGAGCACGACCTTGCACGTTCGCTGCATGAGCTACGACCAGAAGCGCATCAAGGTCCTGACTTTTAAGAGTAAGGAAAATTAAACCGGAAAATAGCAGAGCTATAGCTACTGTTTTTAGAATCAGTAATGTTTTAACCAAAAATGGAGGATAATTATGTCTAAGATTAAATTTGGGTCAACTGAGGAGACCGTAGTTACTCGCGATGAGTTTCCCATGAGCAGGGCGCGAGAGGTTCTCGCTTCTGAGACTATAGCAGCCATCGGATACGGAGTTCAGGGGCCAGCGCAGGCACTTAATCTGCGTGATAACGAATTCAGAGTAATAGTGGGTCAACGAGAGGGCACAGAGTCTTGGAGGAAAGCGATTGCTGATGGGTGGGTCCCTGGAGAGACGCTCTTTTCGGTAGAGGAGGCTGCAAAGAGAGCTACTATCGTTCAGTATCTTCTCTCAGATGCAGGACAGATAGCGGCTTGGCCGACTGTGCTTCCGCATCTAACGAAGGGAAAGATGCTTGTTTTCTCTCACGGTTTTGGTGTTGTGTTCAAGGAGAGCACAGAGATAGTACCGCCGCAGGATGTTGATGTAGCCTTAGTTGCTCCTAAGGGCTCAGGTAGATCAGTGCGACGTTTATTCCAGCAGGGTAAGGGGATCAATTCAAGCTTTGCGATTCATCAAGATGCTACGGGCAAAGCGCGCGAGAGGATCTGTGCGCTCGGTATCGCGATTGGCTCAGGATACCTATTTGAGACCTCTTTCCGAAACGAAGTGGTAAGCGATCTGGTAGGTGAGCGCGGTGTGCTTATGGGAGCACTCGCAGGTATCATCGAGGCGCAGTATCGACTACTTCGGAAGCACGGGCACTCTCCGAGTGAAGCATTCAATGAAACGGTTGAAGAGCTCACCCAGAGTCTTGTTCCGCTCGTAGGCGAGAACGGAATGGATTGGATGTATGAAAGCTGCTCAACTACTGCACAACGCGGAGCGCTTGACTGGCGCCATAAGTTTCGTGAGGCTGTAGCTCCCGTATTTGAGGAGCTATACCAAAGTGTAGCATCTGGCCAAGAAGCTAAGGTTGTGATCGAGGCTAACAGTCGCGCTGATTACAAGGAGCGATTGAATCAGGAGCTAAAAGAGCTTCGTGAATCGGAGCTCTGGCAGACAGGTGCAGTTGTTAGAAAGCTACGCCCAGAGTAGTAGAGTGACCGAGGAGATTATGGCCAAGCTCAACAAGTTTAGTTCGCGGATTACTGAACCGAAGTCCCAGGGTGCGTCGCAGGCGATGCTGTACGCTACTGGGCTGACCCCAGATCAATTAACTAAAGCCCAAGTTGGCATAGCCAGCATGTGGTACGAGGGAAACAGTTGCAATATGCATCTGTTGGAGCTCGCTGGGGAGATTAAGAGGGGCGTGGACGCAGCGGACCTTGTTGGGATGCGCTTCAATACGATCGGAGTCAGTGATGGTATCTCGATGGGCACTGAGGGAATGAGCTATTCGCTACCCTCCCGAGATATCATCGCTGATTCGATCGAAACAATAGTCTCAGCACAGTGGTACGATGCCGTAGTGACAGTTCCGGGATGCGACAAGAACATGCCCGGTTCTCTTATTGCGATGGCGAGGTTGAATCGACCAGGATTGATGGTGTATGGCGGCACTATTAGAGCAGGATGCTGGAAGTCAAAGAAGCTCGATATCGTCTCGGCATTTCAGAGCTACGGCGAGGCCATATCAGGGGCTATTACTGAGGAGGAGCGTAGTGCCATAGTGCGTCATGCATGTCCTGGGCCGGGAGCGTGCGGTGGTATGTATACTGCAAATACGATGGCAACTGCGATTGAGGCGATGGGTATGAGTTTGCCGTACTCATCATCGTATCCGGCGGATAGTGATGAGAAGCGCGCCGAATGTCGTCAAGTAGGAGGAGTGATTCGCGTACTTCTGGAGCGCGACCTTAAACCTCGTGACATCATGACCCGCCAAGCTTTTGAAAATGCCTTAGTAGTGACAATGGCCCTTGGAGGTTCAACAAATGCAGTTATTCATCTGCTCGCGATGGCCAAAGCAGCACAAGTTGAACTAACTCTAGAGGAGATTCAGGCGGTCAGTGATCGAGTTCCATTCATAGCCGATCTGAAGCCTAGTGGCACTTATGTGATGGAGGATCTCTATCAGATTGGAGGTGTTCCAGGAGTCCTCAAGTACCTGTTGCGCGAGGGGTTAATCGATGGATCGTGCATAACCGTCACAGGAAGGACTTTGGAGGAGAATCTAGTTGATCTTCCTGATCTTAAACGTGGACAGAAGATAATCATGTCCCTCAACCAGCCGATCAAACAAACAGGTCATATTCAGGTTCTAAGGGGCAACCTGGCTCCGGAGGGTGCCGTAGCAAAAATTACGGGTAAGGAGGGGTTGTCGTTCTCAGGAATAGCAGCGGTGTTCGATTCCGAGGAAGAGATGCTACAAGGATTGGAGCGCGGTGAGATATCTAAAGGCTCGGTAGTGGTTATACGCTACGAGGGTCCCAAGGGTGGCCCAGGAATGCCGGAGATGCTCACCCCTACATCAGCTATAATGGGAGCAGGTCTAGGAAACGATGTAGCCCTAATTACCGATGGGCGTTTTTCAGGTGGGTCGCACGGATTCTTAGTTGGCCATATTACACCTGAAGCTCAGGTAGGTGGAGTGATCGCTCTGGTAAGAAATGGAGATCGGATCACCATTGATGCTACAAGTAATACGATAACGTTGCACGTCAGTGATACCGAGCTAGCCAGTCGTCGGTCGGAGTGGCAGATGCCGCCATACAAGGTAAAGTCTGGAATGCTTAGTAAGTATATTAAGCTCGTCAGCTCAGCCAGTCAGGGCTGT
>JBKCMS010000160.1:0-13673 GCA_046300175.1 Pseudomonadota bacterium
ACCTCCGGGAAACCTCTGTAAAGAGGTTGACTCGGAGGGATCTCGGTCGCCCGGATGGCGACCACAGGCACGCAAGTGCCTGGAGCGACGCGCAATCGCGCGCCGGTTTGCGCGCGATTAAGCTTGGAGCGAGCCGGGAAAACCCCATGGACGGGGGTTTACCGGCGGTCTCATATTGTACAAAAGTGATAAGTCGCTACATACGCAGAAGTAGTGCGAGGCCCAGAATATAGATAGCGCTTTACTCACAAGTAGGTGTTCTGCCTATGAGCGGACAGAAAAGCGATAGATCTTTCTGCCTTTTCAAGCTACCGATTCCCTGTTTGCGATACTATAGCATCACTCCAGCCACCACCGAGCGCCTTAAAGAGTGCGACTATCGATGTTAGTAGCTCTGTCTGACTCTGCGCTAGCTCCAGCTGGGTTGTTAGCGCTACTCGTTGTGCATCAAGAACCGGTAGGAGATCAACTAGTCCGTTTTCGTACTGCGTCCGAGCGATACTCACCGCTCGTGTACTGTTGGATACGCTATCTGAAAGAAGGTCTCGACGCTGTCTTGCTGCGGAGAACTGCGCGAGCGCTGCCTCTGTATCTTCAAGAGCTTGAAGAACTGACTGCTCATACTGCGCAAGCGCCCCGTCCCTAAGAGCTTCAGCTTGGTCGATGTTAGCGAACACACGGCCGAGATTAAATGCAGGCCAAGAGATACTCGGCAATATACGGTAGAAGTCGTTATCACCAGATGATAGGTTCCCCACAGTCGGAGCCTGGTAGCCGATCGACCCGCTAAAAACTACCTTGGGAAACAGGTCTCCCTGAGCCACACCGATCCCTGCCGTTGCGGCAGCTAGTCGCATCTCTGCTGCTTTAATGTCAGGCCGACGCTTTAGCAGTCCAGCCGGGTCTCCGATACGGATCGGCCCGTTGTATACTGGCAGCGGCTTATTAAGCGCTAGCTCTTTTGGTATCTCTGTTGGCTGCTTACCACACAGCACGGCCAGTCGATACATCGCAGCTTGTGCCCGCGCCTCTAAAGCAGGCACTGTAGCTAAAGTATTTGAGAGCTGTGCTTTTGCTCGGACTACATCGAACTCAGTTGACTGTCCACCTTTAAATAAAGCACGAGCTATTTTTACTACCTGTTCCTGTGTTTTAGCATTCTGCTTCGCTACCTCGATCTGCTCCTGAGTGCCGCGCAGGATAAAATAATTACGAGCCACTTCGCTCACCACTATTCTGATTGCATCCTGTAAATCGGCTACCGAAGCTGCACTCTCGGCCTCTCGTGCCTCTACTCCCCTTCGTACCCGTCCAAAGAGATCAAGCTCCCAAAAAGCGTCGAATCCCGCACCGTAAAACTCGTTGGTTATGTGAGTGCGTGGAGTCTGAAAAGCGTCTCCTGCGAAGGTAGATGTTGGGATTTTCGTCCGAGCATAATTTCCCTCGGCTGTGACCGTTGGAAAAAGATCTAGAAACGCCTCACGTCGCACTGCTCTTGCTTGATTAACGCGCGCCAACGCGCCATCCAGATCGCGATTAGCTTTGACTGCATCAACTATCAGCCGCTGAAGCTCCGGGTCGTTAAAGCTCTGCCACCACGCCTCTGTTACATCAGGTGCGGTCTCTGCCGTTACACCGCCTGGCGCACTCGTTACTGCCGAACTGATGGCGGCCTTCGTTGCTTCTGCAAACTGCGGAGGCACATCAGTTTTAGGCGGCTCAAAATCAGGGCCAACCGCGCATCCAGCCATGAGCGTCACAAATATAGCGGCTGGAAAGGTGGTTCTCATACAAAAAACTGACAATTAAAGCTATCCATACCGGTACCACAAAACCTTGTGCCACGCCATTCGCATTCCGTGCACCGAGAGTTGTAGTAGCGAAGTTAAACAATTATTTATCCGACAGTTAAATATCCGTCGCTCAACCGACTCTGGCCGTCTTAACAAACCTCGCTATTTTAAGCCAACCGGTAAAAGCTCACCCATTTTACGGGGAGGGACTTTTACATAAACCCAGCCTAACCCGGAAATTTCATGAAGCCTGCTACTACGATCGCCGATAACGGTGCTTTTTCGGTTCAAAAATCGATTTTTGAATTCTCCCTACGGGCCCGAAAAATCACCATTCTCGGCGCTCTCGCGACGCAGTTTCATGAAATATCCGGGCTAATTCATTTTAAAAAAATCACTCGCGCAGGGTTTATCAATCTAAACGCTCCTGTTAGTGACTCCTATCGTGAACAAGTTTCGGCTTTGAGATGCTCACATATAGTACCGGAACAACAAACAGAGTAAACACCGTGCCGATAATCATCCCTGTAACCAGCGTGATCCCGATACTATTGCGTGCTGCAGCTCCTGCACCTGTGGCGATCACTAGCGGAAAATGCCCCACTACAGTCGCTACTGAAGTCATTAAGATCGGACGCAAACGAGTGATGCAAGCCTGCACTACCGCCTCACCCTTAGCCATGCCGAAGCACTCCTGCTGCGAGTTAGCGAACTCCACAATAAGAATAGCATTCTTGGCGATCAACCCAACTAGGGTCACTAGGCCTACTTGCGAGTAGATATTTAGCGATGTAGAGCCGAGGAAAACAAATACTAGCGCTCCTGCTAACGCCAGCGGCACTGAGCCGGCTAGAATTACAAGGGGATCGATAAAGCTTTCAAATTGAGCGGCAAGAACTAGAAATATCACTATCAACGCCAGCACTAGGGTGCTCGTCATGCTCTTAGATTCACGCCGCAGCTGACGAGACTCTCCTGCGTAATCCACCAGGTAGTTTGAGGGCAGTACCTCCTTGGCCTTCTGCTCAAGTACTGATAATGCGTCGTTGAGCGACACTCCTGGTACTATCGCTCCCTGAATCTTTGCCGAATTAAGCTGCTGGAAGCGATTAAGCTGTCTTGGCTGCACGGAGCTCTGCACTGCTGCCACTGTGGATAGAGGGATAAGCGTACCGTTTGGCCCTCGGACATGCAGGTTAAGGAGCTGCTCAGGATTTAATCGCTCGCTACGTTGGACCTGCGGAATAACGCGATAGCTTTTCCCTTGGATTGAGAAGCGATTTACATAATTGCCACCTACAAAAGTTGCCAAGTCTTCTCCAATTGCGGCAAGCGACATCCCCATCGCATTAGCCTTATCGCGATCGATCACTACTTCGCTTCTGGGGTAGTCATACTTAAGGTCCGTGTCAGCAAACATAAACTTACCGCTGGCGAACGCTGCATCTACTAGTTGCTGCGCGTAGCCGACTACTTCATCGTGCTCTGCTGTCGATGAGATCACTAGCTCAACGGGAAAATCGCTGCCTCCAGGTAAAGCTGGTTGGGTGGTAATAATTACTCGCGCCCCAGGTATACCGCCAACTTTAGCCCAAAGTTCAGGCTCTATTTCAAAGATAGTGCGATTACGTTCACTCCACGGTTTTGTGACCAGTCCTGAAAAGCCCATACCGGGGCTAGTTAATTGGAAAGCGCCGCGGTACTCGGGAACTGACTGGTAGGCCTCAAACACCTGACGGGCCGAGAGTTGCATCTGCTCAAGAGTAGCCTGCGGAGGTCCCTGCACGATTCCGAAAAGCACCCCCTGGTCCTCACGAGGCGCCAACTCTTTTACTGAAAACATGTAGAGTGGCACGAGTAAGATCGTCGCACATATAGCAAATGTAATCACGCCATCTTGAAACGCTAAGACCTTTCTTAGCGCACCTTCGTACCACTGCTTTAGTCTGGCCAAATGACTATCTACCCAAAGCTTCACACCACTCTCTGCCGCGCCCCGCTGCGGAACAAGTTTAGAGGACATCATCGGCGAAAGGGTTATAGCGACGATTCCTGAGATAATTACCGCCCCTGAGAGGGTCAGAGCAAACTCTTTAAAGAGCGCTCCTGTTAATCCACCTTGAAAGGCGATCGGCGCATATACAGCCGCCAAAGTTATCGTCATGGCAATAGTTGGCCCGAGAAGCTCGCGCGCAGCAACAAGTGCTGCCTCTAAGGGCTTCATCCCTTCACTTACATGACGCTCGACATTTTCAAGCATCACAATTGCATCGTCCACCACCAGCCCCACTGCCAGCACTACAGCAAGTAGCGTAAGGAGATTTATAGTAAAACCAAACGCCAACATGATCGCGGTGGCACCAATCAGTGAGAGCGGAATAGCAACTACAGGCACGAGCACAGATCGGAACGAGCCGATAAAGAGATAGATCACTACTATCACGATCGCTATCGTCTCGATTAGTGTCTTTAAAACATCGGTGATTGCATCTTGTATATACTTTGTTGCATCGTACGGCACCGTAAGGGTAGTGCCGCTAGGCAGATTTTTTTCGATCTCCGGGAGCACATCTCTAACTGCCTGGATAACATCGAGCGCGTTGGCGTTTGGTAAAACCCAAACTCCCATAAAAGTTGCTTTTTTACCGTTAAACAGCACATCTTCGTCATAGCTCTCTGCACCCAGAACTACTTCTGCTATATCCGCCAGGCGAATCACTGTTGAGCCTTTGCGAGCTACGATCAGCTGGCGAAACTCCTCTGCGCTCTTTAGGTCTGTATTTACAATCAGGCTCGTTGTTTCCAGAACTCCTTTAGTGTTTCCCACGGCGGAGAGGAAATTGTTCCGCGTGAGTGCCTGCTTAACATCGGCAGCACTGATCCCCAACGCCGCCATGCGATCGGCTTTTAGCCACACCCGCATCGCAAATATCCTACCTCCCAGCACATCAGCTCTTTGCACCCCTGATACGGTTGATAACTGTGGCTGTACTACGCGGGTCAGGTATTCCGTCAGTTGGTTGGGCTCCATGTCCGGCGAGGCAAACCCGATGTACATCGAGGCGAAACGATTGTCGCTACTCTCCACCTCAATAATCGGCGACTCGGCCTCTGGCGGTAGCTCGCTCCGTACCTGCGCTACTTTCGCCTGAATCTGCGTCAGAGCTGCGTTGACATCGTAATTAAGGCGTAGGTGTGCGATGATCTCGCTCAGTCCCTGGCGACTACTTGATTCGATGTAATCGATCCCATCAGCACTAGCGATAACACGCTCTAAAGGGGCAGAGATATAGCCACGTACCAAGTTTGCCGGAGCACCGATATAGGCTGTACGCACCTTAACTATCGCACTATCGCTCTTAGGATACTGGGTGACCGAGAGACTGCGGATAGCCTGGTAGCCTGCTAGGAGTATCAGGACATTGAGGCAGATCGCGAGTACCGGCCTTTTAATGAATATATCGGTGATCTTCATCGTCTGTTTTTCTCGCTGTGAGGGCGTTTGGATTTTAAGAGTTCTGAACCTCTGGACTATCTGTCGCAGGAACCTGCTGATCACCCCGCACAAACACCTTACTGCCAGGCCTAAGCTTAAATGTACCAAGTGTTACTACTTCATCACCTATTTCTAACCCCTTGAGTACCGCAACAAAGTCTCCGCGGCGATCTCCCAACTGAACTATCTGCTGGCGCACCCCACGCAAAATCGGACCGGCGCTCGCTGCTTCCTGTTTACTTTGATCCGCGCGTTCTACTACATAGACCGAGTTGCCGTAAGGAGCGTACTGCACGCTGGTTACCGGTAATGCAACTACATCACGCGCCACTCCCAGCTCTATACGCACCTCTCCGAACATTCCCGGAAGTAGGTCCTCACTTACATTAGGCAGAGTTGCCTGAACCTCGACTGCACGTGTTACTTCGTTAATATTCGGATTAACCGCTGTTACAACCCCCTCAAATATACGACCTGGAAATGCATCTACCGATATCTGCACTCGCTCTTTGTAACCCCGCAGTGCTGGTGCTATCTGCTGCGGAACCGAAAAATTAAAGTGAATCGGGTCTACCGAAAATAGCGGCACTAGTGGGGTTCCTGCTGTGACGTACTGACTGACATTTACCCCTCTTATTCCGGCCCTGCCGGTAAAGGGAGCTAAGATCGTCTTGCGTTCAATTACACTACGAATCGAGCTAACCTCGGATTCCGCCTGCTTTGAGCGCGCTTGCGCATCTTCATAGTTAGCCGCAGACACCGCACTTTGGGTACGTAACGTCTGCGCCCGAACAAGATTAGCCTTGGCCAGATCTAGCCGCGCTAGCGCCCCCTGGAGATTGGCCTCTTCAACAGAACGATCGAGCTCTATTAAGACCTGTCCAGCGGTAACCTTGTCGCCGGACTCAAAACCGATGCGCACTACATTACCTGACTCCTGGGTACTTAGCGTTGCCCCCTTCGTTGCAGCGAAGGAGCCAACCGTCGAAAAACTATCGCGCCACTGCTTCTGCGCGGCGATAACCGTTGTCACCGCCTCAGGTGGAGGGCCGTGGCGCTTACCTTCAGCGATCGCCAGCATAATCTGCACTGTCTTTACTACTGCCAAGACCGCAACAATAACACCCATAACGGCGAGTGTGCCAAGAATCTGGCGCTTACGGGCACTAACTGTGGTAGTATTTTGAGGTTTAGCTATCATGGTGTGACCATAGCACGGACTACAGCGCGTGTAACCGGGCCCACAACAGTATACCTGTGTATTGAAATGTCTCTTCGTTGGTTTTTCCTCGACCTTAACTCGTACTTTGCGTCAGTCGAACAAGCTGAAAGGCCAGAGCTCCAAGGGCGCCCGGTGGCTGTGGTGCCGATGATGGCTGATACGACCTGCTGCCTTGCTGCTAGTTACCCTGCCAAAAGTCGTGGCGTTAAGACCGGTACATCAATTCGTGATGCTAAGCGGCTCTGTCCAGGTATTGTCTTTGTTCAAGCCGACCACCGCCGTTACGTACGCTACCATAAACGAATAGTTGAAACCGTTGATAAGCACCTCCCGGTACAAAAAATCCTTTCGATCGATGAGATGGCGTGTGAGCTTATCGGTCGAGAGTGCGATGAGGAATTTATCCGTCAAAAAGCCCAGCAGATTAAAGCCGCCATCGCCAACGAGATTAGTCCAGCCCTCACCTGTTCGATCGGAGTAGCCCCTAACAGGTACCTGGCTAAAGTAGCCAGCGATATGCAGAAGCCTGATGGGCTGACGATCCTGCACCAACACGAAATCATAGAGCGCCTCTCTAACCTGGAGCCGAGGGATTTCCCGGGGGTAGGACCACGCATGGAAGAGCGCTTTCATGCCGAGCGCTGCTATACGGCTGGGCAGATGTTTGCGCTTACGATCCCAGAGATGATCTCGTTATGGGGTGGTGTCGTTGGTGAGCGTTTCTTCTATCTGATACGTGGGCAAAACCTACCTGAAATTGAAACTAAACGTGGCTCTATAAGCCACTCCAAGGTGCTCCCGCCAGATGCTCGTTCGCTAGAGGCTGCATGGCCAGTTGCTGTGCGCCTCCTGACAAAAGCCTGTATCAGGTTACGTAGTGAGGGTTTCTATACCAAGGAGCTGTGGCTATCGCTCAAGTATACCGATCGTGATCCCGCGCATCGCTCATGGCAGGCTAAGAGTAAGTGCTTTGAAACCCAAGATAGCCTTCTGCTGATAGAGGAACTAGAACGGCTGTGGGGCGGCGCCCCACGCCGCGCCATACTACGAGTAGGAATTGCTCTCTCTGGACTCGTTGAGGCTACCCATCACCAACTTCACCTCTTTGAAGATAAACGTCGTGAGTCACTTATGGACGCGCTCGACTCAATCAACAACCGCTTTAAGGATGGCGCTGTTTACGTGGCTGACGCCCACTCTGCCCTCTCTACCAAAACTAACGCCATAGCATTTCAAAGGATCCCTGGCGAAGATGAATAAACCCAGCCTCATTTATTTTTTCAAAAATGAATGAGGCTGGGTTTATGCTGGCTAGATAGTCTCTTTCCATAGCTAGTCCGTATTTTTCACGAAGCTCGGGCCGGCTACTGCCAGGGTTTTTTGTCTTACTCTCTCTCATGGGCGCTCTACAACTGCGAGCACCGCATCTCCTAAAGGGTATGTTGCGGTCACTCCTTCTCTTGAATCGAATGGGTTTAGGATTCTCACGCTTGATCTCACTGCGGTACTGTCTCGTTTTTGAGTCTGAACGACTATTGCTCCGGGCCAAGAGCGATCGTCGCGTATGGCAGTTATTCTCAGCTCTGAGCGGTGCTCACAGAGACGATTTAGAGCTTCAATCAATCGGCTTTTCGGCAGACGATATTCGAATTGCCCAGGCGCTAGATCACGCTTAATAAGTGCAGGTTTAGACGGATTGGCGCCTTTTCCACCTCCATCATACGATCGAAGAGCCTCCCCTCCCGTCCAGCTAATAACAGTAAGCACAACGGGTGACACCATGTCTCGGAAAATTCTCATCGCCGAATTCACCGGCGCCTGGCTGCATCTATCGCCCACGGATTCACTACTAAAGATTGTTTTTGAACTCATCTTTTATCCTTTTAGGTTCTTTAATCCGTTACTCCTCATTGCTCACGAAACTAGGCCCACGAAAGCGGACCGTGGTGGAGGGGCCTCCTGGCTGAATCGACTCAACAGATAGATTGCCATAGTCGCTAATTATCTGGTTTAAATTATCGGGAAATTCTCTAGTAGGAAGCGTAAGTTCATTAATCCCCGCCTCGCCTTCTACTACTCGGAGCGGCTCCGGGAGAGGATCGCGACTGCGATATCCTAAATACAAGGGGAATAATATATTGCTCAGAGTGATACTTACTGTCCACGCTGCTGTTTTCAGGATAGGTTGCCCCTCTTTGTTAGATTCTAGCCGCATACTTTTTATCTCCTCCCCCCAATAACCGTGACCTCTCTTTGGCACCACGGTGATATGCACCAAAGAATACAGCATTCCTATAGCCCTAGCCAAATAGTTGTCCATTTATGCGGACAACTATGGTAGCATGCGGATCTAACGGGGATTTAGTGATGAATGAGCTCACAAAGGTTAAGAATTATTTTAAGCGTCTTGGCGTTTCCAGCACGGGAGCGGCTATCTATATCGAACTGTTTCGAGTCGGTCCAACGACCGCACTTAAACTCGCGCGGACACTTGCAGTGCCGCGCACTCAAGTTTATCGCGAGCTTGACACGCTTCAGCAGATGGCTCTTATAAGTGCCGATAAACTGAGCTATGGCACGTTATTTCATGCTCTGCCCTTAGAGAATATCGAGAGCATGCTTGAGGCTCGGAAGTCTACCACCGAAGCTCTTGCCCGCGAATTGAGCTCAATAACTCAGGTAATGCGCCTACTCGCTGGCTCAACTGGCCCCCAAGCAACCGTTCGTCATTACTACGGCCGAGCCGGCCTCAGGCAGGCTAATTGGAATCTGACCAAGGCTCACAAGGAATTTAGAGTGTTTGAAACCAAGCACCTATCGCAGCACCTAGATCCTGATTTTGCACGCAGATGCCGGGAGCGCTTTATTGAGCGAAAACTACACAGTTTTGACCTCACTAACGAGAGGATTCACAGGAAGAAGGACCTTGAACCGATAGATCCTAAGCGCGCCAAGCTGCGCTACATTGATCCCAGGATCCTGGATGTAAAGTTTGAGATGTATATTTACGACGATGTGTTAACGCTCCTTGATTACTCAGAGCAAAACAGCATGGCGTTAGAGATTCACCATCCGACCTTGAGCGCGATGATGAAGCAACTCTTTGATGCGATGTGGAAGACGGCCGAGGATGTAGAGTTTACGTAAGAAGATTATCCTCGGAGTGCTCCTGCCTGTCTTTTAATCCAGTCTAATTTTTTGAAAAATCTCGCGCGCAGGGTTTATCCCGAATATTTCATGAAACTGCGTCGCGAGAGCGCCGAGAATGGTGATTTTTCGGGCCCGAAGGGCGAATTCAAAAATTGATTTTTGGGGCTTAAATCGTATCGCGATACATTCCGGTCCGAAAATCGATTTTTGAGCCGAAAAAGCTCAGTTATCATCGCTCGCAGTAGCAGGCTTCATGAAATATGCGGGTTCGTACCTTAGCGAGGCCTATTGATTCGGTAGCACCTTCTAGGTAGTTTTATCCAGAAGGTGAGCCCTGCACCAAGCTACTGCCGAATTCACCCGAAATTCAAAAGCCGCAGTGATTTTATTCGGATAAGTCACTTTAGGACCCGCAGCTGCCGTTCTTAGGATATATATTCATGACTACTTCTCCAGCACTCGCTCACTTCACTGAAAACTTAGAGAAACTAACACGACCAGCTCCTGAGTTGGGACTGATTAAGGTCTTTCTTGATCGAGCCCTAATTCGCACCATCGCCAATTTGCCGGGCCAATCAGGTAGCCTTAGAGTGCTTGCTTCCGTACAATCCAACGGCATCATAGATTCAAAAGGTGTTGCTGCAGCGCTTGAGATATTTGCCCCACTTGTTAATGAGGCCCTTTCCAATCCTGGAAAGCATCCGACGATTGATCTACTGACAGGACTTGGCGCGGATCAGTCTCTCTTCCTTGAGATGGTCAATACACCCGCAGATCTCTTTGCAAAGCTTCTAAGCGGAAGTGCCACAGCTGAGGAGAAGCATGTCGGTGTTATGCTGCTCGATCGAGGGGTTATACGGTGCGCTGAGAAGGTTTCCAACTACTGCTCGTCTGAGGGTCGCATAGTCCTCACCGGAGCACACACCTGGATTCCGCAGACCTATGCTGTTGCCTGCATGAACGCTGCCTTCTCTGCCTATCCGATGCAGCGCATGGGCGAGTGTTACTACGACAAAGTCCCGCTTAAAACAGAGGGCTGGAGTGCCAGCGAATTTGAGGCGGCAGGTGTGAGATTTATTCCCGGGTCATTTGTTCGCCGCGGCGCATATCTCGGTTCAGGAACAACTGTAATGCCGGGTGGAATCGTCAACACCGGTGCTCACGTTGCTGGCGGTGGGGTGATGATCGATGGCGGCGCCCGTGTTGCCACCGGCGCTCAGATCGGCAAAGGCGTTAAGTTAGGCGCCGGTTCTGGAGTAGAGGGTATCCTTGAACCACCGGGCCGTTTGCCTTCAATCATCGAGGACAATGTTCGCATCGGCGCAAACTGCGAGCTAACCGGAATAATAGAAGAAGGCGCTGTTATTGCTAGTGGCGTGGTGATGGCTCCCGGCAAAAAGATATTTGACCTCCGCAGTAATGAACTCCTTGAACCACGTTATATGGCAGTCGGTGAAAAGTTCTTCGAAATTCCCTTTATCCCCAAACATCGCGTTGCTGTTGGCGGGGTATACATCAAGCAAGGCTCACGCTTTGGAACCGACTGTGTACTCTTGTTGGAAAAAGACGCAGGCGAAACAAGCTTAGCCCAGCTACCTAAAAACTCTGTGCTGTACCTATAGAGCCAGCCTAGTCCGTATTTTTCACGAAGCTCGCTACGCTCGCCGTGAAAAATTTGCGGAAACAGGCCGCCCCTGGCCTGTTTCCTTATCGCCCAGAGTTTTTAGCGTGGGACCCATAGTGCCCACACAAACTGTAGGCTCCAAATTCCTACGCTGCGCTTGGAGAATTTGCAAGTGCATCCTTGCACTTGTTAGCCCGAACATCGCTCTCTTGTGCAATATTCGGCCTATAGCGTTCTCCAAAAGTCCGTAGCGCAATCCTGGCTTTTGGAAAACGCTATCGATTCGCGGATGCGAATCAAAACAACAAACTATAGTGATGTACAGCAAAAGCCTTGCCAGTTTTACTGGCACGGACTTTTGCACATCGCTATAACCAGATGCGCCATTCTGAAACCCGCAACTGCTCTTTTTAGGTTGAGTGTATCTCAGTGGGTACACCTCCGGTTGTTTCGCTCGTTTTACTCGTCTCGCCTGGCTAAATCGCGCAGCTCGTCAGGCCCAGCAAACAGAATAACGGTCGCAGACTTTCCATCCTTTAAGGAATAAAATACGCGGCAAACTAGCCCTACTACCTCTTTTGTTTTATGAAGCACCACCGGGCTTCCCGACATGCCTGATATCTCAGCTATAGTGTTCACTGCCCCATCAGAAAGCCGTAGCCCAAAGATATCTCGCTGGCCAAACTTTTCGCCTAACTCAGGTATTGTAATCGGTATGCGAAACGGCTTTCCTACAAACAATCTTAAGTCAGCTCCGAACCCATAAATCTCAACTTCATTTTCAGGTAGTGTTTGATTAGTAGCTGCGGATTCGGTTGCAATCTGCGCTACCGGCAAAGGCTTATCGTTGGTCTGTAAGTTAATCCAGCGAGGATCGATCCGTGCTATATCAAATTCCCAAATTGAGATACGTCTTTTTTCAAGCTCGCTCCGTGCACTACACAAAACGTGGTCATTAGAAAAGAAGCTTCTCTCTCCGCCGGGCAACTGCACCAGCACCCCCGAACCCTGGCACGGTTTTATATCGGGGTCTCCGTGCCTAGAATTAGCGGTCAACCGGGTATTTTGCCGGAGCAGTTGATGCATTCTTTTATCCCACCCCTCCTGCACCAACGACTCTAGAGGCCTAACTAGATAGCCCCCTTCAGGTCCAACAAACAACTTGCTGGTTAAACCTCCTTGCAGATGGAAATCGAGTCTCTGCGCTAATCTGCACGGCCGCTGGTCCAGAAACCACTCCTGACTCACCTGCATGGACGTTTCGGGTGTCTTATACATTGATAAGCCTTGGGATACTTGGCCTCCTTCCGCGCCCAGCGAGAGCTGCGGGAGAGATGCAGCTGATAGCCCTGTTGTTGCTGCTGCTGCTAAGCCCCGTAAAAAGCCTCTGCGCGCAATATGATTTGAGGTAGATACTTGGTCCATCAGCTGCTCTCCTATCTGTTTTTACGGAACGTAAACCGTACTCCTAGCAGATAAGCCACCGACGCTTCTACTACAATCTTTCTAAATCGTATCAATCCATACTCAAATGACCTAAACTCTGCGCGATTGATTTTAAAAATCGACAACTCTTGGCTTGTCTTTAAAAGCCGCTACAAACCCACTTTAGAGTAGCGCTAATTTTAATTTCCTTGTTTCGGTGGCTAATCTCGGTTACGATCTCTTCTGCTATGCTAAATGCCCCCTCACTAGACGAGTGTCTTAACCGCGCTAGTCATCAAAGTGATTTCTATCACCGGCTGGGCTTAGCTCCAGATGTCGATCAGAGTTTAATACATCCAGCATACATAAGAATTGGCCTTGTTCTTATGAGGGCTGAAAGAGAGGACGTACGGAACTCGGATAAGTGCGAGGAGGCGCGAGTTCTTATTGAGGAAGCATATGAAACTCTCAAAACTGCAGAGGGGCGTGCTAGCTACGATCGTCGGAACTCAATTGATCTCCGGTATAGCCAGCTTGTTGCACCTGGGACGGACAATTTACCCCTTTTTGGCCTGATACTCCCCGATCAGGTGAATCTCACTAAACAAGTTGCTCCAGAACTGCCCGCCGCTGAATACGTGTATACAGCGACGAAATTTACAGAAACTCTTAAAAGCGTGAGGAGCGGATCTAGAGGTAAAACCAGTAGTGAACAACAAGATTCGCTTATGAGTATTTTTTCCCAAATGCTATCGGATCGAGCCGGCGCTAATCCAGACCCGTTTAAGGATTTAACTCGTCCCAAAATACCAGTAAGTCCTGGTGATCTGCTCCCCCCAAATAGTACCAGAATGGTGTAGAGTTTCCCCTTAATAGGAGGAAACGATGAAGAAGAGGTACAAAGAGGAGCAAATTGTAAAGATTCTCAAGGAGGTGGAGAGTAGCGGGAAGCTGACCGAGGCG
>JBKCMS010000161.1:0-2198 GCA_046300175.1 Pseudomonadota bacterium
TACAACTCGCAACGAAAAACTCCCTGTGAACATCCAATCCAATGAACACCTGCTTACCTTCGTAACTGGTTGTTTTCATATCCCTCTCCTCTCAAAGTAATGTTTGACTCCAATCACTTCGATTACTTTCGAGTCGAGAGGAATTCCTCTATGAGGCTACATAGCAACTATCCTTTATCCTTAATTGCTGAGGAGAACAACAGACTCACCGGCTATCTCGAAAAGAACACAACGATATACTTTAACTCCCTTGAGGCGAACTTTGAGTGGGAGGGCAAAGTACGCTCTGACTGTATCGATCCAACTCAGTACTACCTCGAACACCCTGAGAGCTATGAGCTTACCTATATCTTTAATACACACAACAACGGCTCTCCGCAGCGACTCCGCTTCGCTGAACAGCTCGCCCGTGATCTCGCAGTAGCGCAGGAGATTATATGCGGAGCAACTCAGGAGTTCCCCGCAGATGGCGACGTTATTCGCGATCCGGTGTTTAAATTCTCTCCAGCTATCTCGGTAATTATGCAGGGCTCTTCGGCCCAATTAGTTACCCCAACCGGTGCCGTAGCCATCACCGAACTAGCCCAGCTACGTGAGGTGTTAAAGTCTACTGATCTGAACACGGCCGATGAAGCGTTTGGTGATAAGCTTGGATTCGCTGAGGCGTGGGTGAAGCGCTTTCCGGTGCGGGCGTAGGAGCTTATCGATAGAGAGAGTGTGTGATGGTGTACAAGCCATTTATTGGGTTATCCCGTCAGCTCCACAACCTAGAGAGAAATTCTCTCCAGGGATAGATCGTGATGCCATCCTCGGTCACTCGTTTGGTTTGATCGCATGATACAACGCAGTACTCTTTTATAAGGCCCTCTTCTTTCAGTGCTCTCAATCCTTTGAGATGCCGATCCTGCACGAGATCGGTAGCCTTGACCTCTACGGCTAGCTCATCTCCGATTATGCAATCAACTTCAAATTGCGATGTGCTTCTCCAGTACGAAAGGGGTTTGTAGTGTCGGCGATAACTGTTCCACGCGCGGATCTCAAGCAGTATAAAATGCTCGAAAGCACGACCAAACAGCTCGGATTTAGGAAGGATCTCGCCTCTGCTTGCAATGTGATTTACCAGGCCGATATCGAATAGGTAGTACTTGGCGCGAGAAATAGCCTTTCTTTTTCTCGTTTTCGTAAAGCCCGGAAGCGGAAAGCCAATCAGGGTATCATCAAGAATTGAGATGTAGTTCTTGAGCGTCATCGGGGAAACGCTGCAGTCACTCGCGAGGGATTCAAAATTTATCTCGTGCCCATTACAGAGAGCCATCGCGTCGAGAAACGCGGCGAATGCCGGAAGATTTCGCGTGAGAGCCTCGGCTTGAATCTCCTCTTTGAGATAGGTGCCCACATAGCCGCGGAGCTCCTCGTGAGCCAGGGGATTACCATAAATCGCTGGAAGCCCACCCGTATTGAGGTAGGTCATCAGATCGAAGTTTGGGATCTCTTGAGAGCACAGCGCAAAGAGTTCCGCCTGCCATGCTCGCCCTGCCAGAAGATTAGCGCCGCCATGGCGCAACTTGCGCGCGCTGCTCCCCGTTAAGAGAAAACGTACAGGATGTTTAGAGAGGATGCGGTGAACTTCATCAAGCACAGCCGGAAGTTTTTGTACTTCATCGATTACTACGATCTGCTCCCCTGCATCACTTCGCAGAGCTTCTTCGATAATCTTTGGACGCCTTAAGAGTTGGTTGTAGACCTCCGCATCAAGGAGATCAAAAACCTTGGCATTACCAAGCTGTGCATTGAAGAGGCTTGTCTTGCCTGTCGCTCTCGGCCCAAAGAGAAAAAATGATTTATTTTTCAGCAAGTTAGGGAGATTTAGAACTCGCTTAAACTGTGACATTCCCTATGTATACTATGGATTATCATGATAATCAACATAATATGTTTGTGATTTGACGGGAGCTGAGTGCGTTACAGCAGCGAAGGAATCTACTTGTGTGGCGATTACAGTCGTCTCGACTCAACTTATTCTTCCGAAGCAAATTTAGGGCAACCCGTACCAAGCTCCCCTGCCCTGCCCTTGAGGCTTCAGCAATCCTCGCTTCACCAACTCTGAGAGCCGCGTCTTAACGGTAGGACGTGGCGCGCCTGTCAGCTCTTCTGCCTCGCCTGTAGTGATTCGACCACGTCGACGCGCGGCCTCAAGA
>JBKCMS010000162.1:0-2426 GCA_046300175.1 Pseudomonadota bacterium
GGAAGAGACAACGCAAGGAAGGGACATGAGACAGATGAGAACATACCTCGCAGCGATTACCGTCACTCTTTTGATTGGATGTGGGGGAGGGGGAGGGGGATCGAGCGCCTGTTCAACCCTCAAGATTAACGGGGGCGAGTCGTGTGAGGAGGGGGTACCGACGGTGGCGTTCGTCGAAACTACCTATGGAGAAGATCCCTTTGTGTGCACAGGCACACTGATTTCACAGACTGCGGTCTTGACGGCTGCACATTGCGTTACAGGTCGCCCTAACCAGATAGTCGTCGCCGTAACGGGGCATGTTAGAAATGCTTCTCAGTATTTCATTCACCCCGGCTATCGCCGGATTCAATACGGCTCGGGTGTCGGCACTGTGTTTGACTTGGCGGTAGTTAAGTTCAGTGAGCCGATTCCGGTGGGCCCAGCTCCAATTCTTGTCTCAAAAGGTGCGCCGGCTCCAGGCGAGCAAGTCGTAGCGTATGGCTTTGGGACTGACGAGCAAGGAGGATCCTTGGTGGACCGCGTTCAATCAGGCGACGCACCACTCAAAGCTACATACCTAACATTTGCTGGAGTTAACTCAGGCCTTCTGTATGAAACCATATCAGACGGCAGCGGCAACACCTGCAAAGGTGATTCCGGTGGGCCCATCTTGGCGCGAAATGAATCGGGCCAGTGGGGTATCATAGCTCTTACGAGTTTCTCTCCGCTTGTGAGTAACGAAAGACCCTGCATCCCGACAACCGGAGGGACCTTAGCTGTGCAATCATCAGTCCAGAACAACGAGGCTATGAACTTTATATTATCAGTAGCTCCAGATGCGGCGGTGAATTGAGTTGAAATGAACCGCGCGGAGCAAGGATGCAAGGCGCGACAGTCGTCGGCTGCGTCGTGATAGGAGACGGCCCCTGATTGCAGGTAATTCGGGGCGTCGTAGGGCTGGCATATCGGAGTCGTCAATTGGCAGGGGGTGGGGGGCTAGGATCCCTCCATCCCTCCATCTTAACCAGTGGACCGAACAAGAGAGTCGATGGATTTCCTCTGAGCTCTGGGATTCCTGCGACGGAGCCGTAGACCTCGGCCGCTTAGAGGGCCGCACCTGCTATGCTGGTCTCGACCTATCTTCGACGACAGACATCACAGCGTTGGTACTCCTATTCCCTGGTGCCGATGGAACCTACGATGTGCTTCCGTTCTTTTGGATCCCTTCTGAAAACATCGGGAGGCGAGAGCATAAGGACCGGGTGCCTTATGCAGAGTGGGCACGGCAGGGGTATGTTTATACAACGCCGGGTAATGTCGTTGACTACGACTTTATTCGCGCCAAAATCAAGGAGCTATCGGAGCGGTTCAAGATAGCTGAGGTTGTGATTGACCGATGGAATGCAACCCATCTCTCAACGCAGCTTATGGGGGATGGTTTTACGGTGGTGCCGTGGGTGCAGGGATTCTCATCGCAGTCGACTCCGACCAACGAGCTCATGAATCGCCTCCTGGCCGGGAAGGTTAGGAATGGCGGCAACCCGGTCTTGCGGTGGATGGCTTCGAATGTGGCGGTGAAGGAGGATGCGGCTGGGAATCTTAAGCCGTCGAGGAGGAAGAGCGCTGAACGGATAGACGGAATTGTGGCGCTGATAAATGCGCTGGGGCGTGGGCTTTGCAACGGAGCGGAGACAACGAGTGTCTACGCCAGTAGGGGATTGCTGGTCCTTTGATCGACTTATTGCTGCAGGGAGGGTGCCGGAGCAACGACGGGCAGCCAGACCTAAAATGTTAATCTAGCGAGTCAATAATATGAGTCAAACACCTCACTCACTGGATGATACAGGTGCGAGATAAGGCGCCAATTTTCTTGACTTTTCTCATCTCAGATGAGTATGTTTTTGAGGGTAGTTGGAGCTGAATGAGCGATAATGACTCGAGTTAAAGCCTAACGGATTTTGACCCCCGCTAGCGCGTTTCGTCTTCCCTGTAGTCCACGGTAGTAAATCGGAGCTTTGATGGTAGAGCTAAGCGGCAAGGATCTCTTCATAGTTGACAACAGCATCTCTGGATGGACAGGTCTTCGGTACCTAGAGGAGTGGATAAAGATCGCTAAGTCGTTCGATATCGCCACGGGATTCTTTGAAATCGGCTCTCTTCTGGCCTTAGATGGACAGTGGCAGACTCTAGGTAAAATTCGAATTCTAATGGGGGCGGAGACGACGGGCAGAACTCGGAAGGCCCTTCTGGAAACAGTAAAGTACAAGGCTGAAACTGAGCTTGATCGAAGTATCGAGGCCGATAAAGTTTCCAACCCGTTCCTTCGCGGAGTGCCAGCTATTCTGGATGCTCTGAGGTCGGGCAAAATTGAGTGCCGTGTTTACGATAAGGACAAATTTCACGCAAAGGCCTACATCACGCACTCTAAGCTTGAGGTTGTAGGA
>JBKCMS010000163.1:0-3889 GCA_046300175.1 Pseudomonadota bacterium
GGGTAGGTCATCGATAGCCTCTAGGGTGTCGATGAACTTAGGGATTGGAGGCGGAGCTTGGAAGTCCGGTATGCCTTGCGCCTTCATGATATCCTTGATTGAGTGTTGGTCCTGAATGAAGGCGATGATCCTCATCTGCGCTTTGCACTTGGGGCATTCAAGGGGGTCGATCTCATAAATACGCTTTATGCACGCGGCCCAACTACTCTTACGGAACTCGTGCCGATAGTGGTTCTCTTGTTCTTCAGCAGGAAGAGGGGAGAGCTTGGCTCGTTCACCTCTGCGCCTACAGGAGTACCTTCCATAGTATCTAGTTCAGGGGGTTAGACTGGCTAAGGGCGGCTTGCTAAGCAAAAATCGTCTCTAATATCGGGGTGATTACTCCGATGAACTACTACTCTGGAGCACCTTGCGCTTATGCGACGTCTCTTAAGGCAAACGTCATATAGCGTTCTTCAAAAGTCCGTAGCGAAATCCCGAGTTCTGGAGAACGCTATCGATTCGCGGATGCGAATCAAAACAACAACTTATAGAGATGTACAGAAAAAGCGTTGCCAGTTTTACTGGCACGGACTTTTGCACGTCACTATAGGGTTAGTAAGACAGAGTATAATCCTAAAAAGAGCAGTCGCTGGTCTGAAATTTACCGATGGTTCTAAGAGCTTGTCGTCTCTCGTTCGAGCGAGTACTCGATGCTAAACCCTGCGGGCTCGGTTTACAGTCCCAATTCCTTGATTCCCATCTCCCACGGCAAAACCTTTATCCCCGAAACAACTCGCGGAGTGGGATCGAGGGACAGACAGAACCTCTCAGAGTTGGATATATCTGGACCCAAGAGCGACAAGCTTCGTAAATGCTCGTCGTTTATTCGCTCGCTTGATTTTATCTCCACGAGCGCTCTCGGTGCCCCGGGCCTCTCAATTACAAGATCAATTTCAAGATCATCTTTTGTGCGCAGGTAAGAGAATCGAAAATCCCTGTCCAGGTATGCGTTTCTCCGAATGATCTCACACACGATGAAGTGTTCAAAGATCCTGCCAAAGCTGTAGCTACGCGGAGTTGGCTCTTCGCGAAGGGCTCCCATCAAAGCCCGCTGCACGCCGATATCAAAAAAATAAAATTTAGGGGCTGTACGTTGCCGTTTTCGGATCGATTCATGGAATGGCTCGATGCGCTCTGCTATTAGGGTGTCTTCCAATATTTGATAATAACTCTGAACCGTGTGCGGGCTAACACCGACATCGCGAGCGATGCTCGCATAATTCAAAATCTGCCCGTTAGCTTGTGCCGCTACCTCCAAGAAGCGACGAAAAGGTGGCGCAGATCGGGCAAGTTGCTCCGCGAGTATCTCCTCTCGTAAGTAGGTATGGACATATACGTTCAGTAGTTCGGCACGCGCTTCATCCGAAGTCTCCGTGATCACACGTGGTAGTGCTCCCCATCGCAGCGTATCACTTAAAGAATATGTTGATGGGAACTCAGAATAAATGAGTGGGTAGAGGTATCGCAAAAAGGCTCTGCCGGCGAGTAGATTCGCTTGACCTCTTCGTAGCTTCCTGGCGCTCGAGCCCGTTAGGGCAAATAGTAGCTGCCTGTCCTTGGGGCGCTCCTGTCCAATCCCCATCCTTGACCGGCTGTGAGCTTCGATCTCTAGATGCACCATGTTAAGGATCTCAGGGACTCGCTGCACCTCATCGATAACAACCCACTGCTTCCCCACACCAAGGCGAGCGATACGCTCCGAAAGCAGTTCCGGGCGCTGTGAAAGCTCGCCGAAGTCTCGGGCAGTTAGGAGGTCGATATAGTGGGTTTGTTCAGCCGGAAGACGCTCTCGGAGCAGCCAACTTTTACCAGTTCCGCGTGCTCCAAACAGGAAAAAACTATGTGATTCTGGTATGTTGATTACTCTCTGCATAGCGATGCATATTAGGCTGCCTAATATGCATATAGTTACATAGATACATGGCTGTGTCGATACGTAGTCTGCTTAAGGAGAGTAAGATCAATTCACTTTTTGCAAGTAGTCGATCCGCGGTAGTTACTCTAATCACGGCCACCGGAAACCTCCGGAAGGCGACTATGCGAGGGGCGACATTGTTAGTCGCCAGCTCCGCGTCAGGGTTTCAAGGGGCCAAGCAGAGTCTGGAAAAGTGGGCTAAGTTTGCAAAAATGGCACTTTACATACACCCCTGCGGTCTCGTCACCGAGAAAGCGGGTCTAGAAGGGCAGATCCAATAAGCAAACGCACCACTTAGACTACATACGCCTTCTAAGTGGTGCGTTAAGTTATTGAACCTGCCGCTCCGGCAACAGCCATCACGGCTCCAAAAAGAGCTACCTTTAAGCTGCTCCATGAAGAGCTATTTGCTGGCTCTTGATTGTTATCTACTCTGTCTGTCTGTCTGTCTGTCTGTCTGTCAGAGGGTTCCATGGGTCTAAACTCCTCGTGTGTGCACCTTGTCTTCAAACGCTATCATGCTTGTTTCTATAACTCACTAGTATGGCCAAAATATTAGACAGTGTGATTTATCGCTCTTGGCTTGCTGAAAAACGTAACAAGATAAGGAATCTACTTGTGTGGCAGGTACACCTATCCTAAGGAGCTGGCCGCTCATTTTTTAACGCCCTAATTTACTCACAAGTTCTGCCATTATATCGCACAGGCTCGGTAAGCCTAGCCTCTGCGATATCATCGAGGAACTTGTGAGTGAACTACGGCGTTAAACGACGAGCTGCCAGCTCCTAAGGGTACGTGTATCTGCGACACAAGTAGATTCCTTACAACAAGTATAAACGACAGAGAAAAATGAGGCGGACCAGAGTTGCCCTGTACCAGTGGAGCACTGAGGCTCATGATTGCTCCCCCTAGCATTTCGATTGACATGCGCCCTAAATGGATATTAATGGACCTAAATGGATAGTTAAATGGATATCCAATGAAGATAACTAGCTTAAAGATATCGCCAGAGATGCTCCGGCTTATCGGAGAGGTCGACGAGTTTAAAGGGAGCTGGCGAACCCTTACGACTCTGGCCCCTGAGCGCCTGGCAGTCCTAAAGCGGGTCGCCACCATAGAGAGTATCGGATCTTCAACTCGCATTGAGGGAGCAAAGCTAACTGATGCTCAGGTGGAAGAGTTTCTCGGGCGGCTCCAGCAACAAACCTTTGAGAATCGTGATGAGCAAGAGGTTGCAGGTTATGCCGAGGTCATGGACGCCGTCTTTGATTCCCACGACTCAATTACGCTCAGCGAAAATTATATCAAGCAGCTTCACGCTATGTTGTTGCGTCACTCAAGTAAGGACGAACGGCATAGGGGCGAGTACAAGAAGCTTCCCAACAATGTGGAAGCCTTCGACGCTAATGGAAGAAGCGTTGGAGTTGTATTCGAGACGGCTACACCTTTCGATACTCCTTTCCGAATGCAAGAGCTCGTTGCTTGGACGCGAGAGGCGCTAGCCGATAGAGCCTGGCATCCGCTCATCGTCGTCGGCTTGTTCATCGTAGTCCTCTTAGAGATACATCCTTTCCAAGATGGCAACGGACGGCTGTCGCGAGTGTTGACGACGCTTCTTCTCCTGCAAGCAGGTTATGGCTATGCACCGTATAGCTCTCTTGAAAGTGTGATAGAGGCAAATGAAGAAGGCTACTACCTCGCGCTCCGACGGACTCAAGGAACGCTCAAACAGGAAGAGCCAGATTTTGAGCCATGGCTTTTGTTTTTTCTGCGCTCACTAAAGAAGCAGACAAGTAAGTTAGCTGAGAAGATAGCGCGGGAGCCTCAAGTGGAAGGGTTGCACCCAGATGCTCTTACGATCCTTGAAGCAGCTAGACGTAGCGGTCGGATCACTACCGGAGAGGCCGAAGAGCTGACAGGCGCGCCGCGGCC
>JBKCMS010000164.1:0-59812 GCA_046300175.1 Pseudomonadota bacterium
CTGCTTGGGGTGCCCTCAAGGATATCCTTGGTGTAGACGAACGCGAACTCGCTGCTATCTTCACCGTGCAGACGGCGGGGGAAGCGTTGAACCAGCCTCTGCCAGGGGCGGCATCTTGGCAGAGCCAAGTGCAGGGTTGGAAAGATCGCATCCCCACTTACATGGACTCCTCGCTGACGGCTACTGGAAAGACGGAGTATTTACCAGGTTCACCGAGGTAGACCTTAAAGCACTTGAGCAAGCCTTTACTGAGCGGGTACTCGCACAGCTCCATAAGCGAGAACTCATCACTGACGATGATGTAGTACAAATTCTCTCACAGGATCACACCGGATTCGGTGTCTGGTTCGGTGACCCATTCCACGACAAAGAAAGCGAGCAGTTCGTCGCTCGCTATATTGAGCGAGCTCCCCTCTCTTTGGAGAAACTCTCAATCCAAGACGACATCGTCACCTACACCACCAAAGACGGCGCGGCTCACGAGTTTGATGCTCTGGAGTTTCTTGCAGCACTCTCCGCTCATATTCCCAAAAACCTACGAATCTCTGACCAGATACTATGGAAGGTATTCCTGTAGGCGCAGAGGTGAACGCGCCAAGCTCTCCCCTGCTCCTCCCGCTGAAGAACCAGAGAGTGACTATCGGCACGAGTTCCGCAAAAGTAGTTGGGCCGCGTGCATAAAGCGTATCTACGAGATTGACCCCCTGGAGTGCCCTAACTGTTAATTGCAGATGAGGATCATCGCCTTCATCCAAGATGCTCTCCCAATCAAGGACATCATGAACGCTCAAGGCATACCTGACTTTCAGGCTCCGCCGCCAATCCCCAAGTTCGTTGACGCTGCAGAGGCTATCGATGAACTACCCTTGTATGACTCGTTTGAGCCGTCGCCAGAGGATTTCTAAACTCCGCTTTCTCACTGACGGACCGGGGGTGTGTATCTAAACTGCTATTTTTCGCTACTTAGCGGCCCATATTCAGTGCTACGTGGATCGTTGAAACCCTCCCTGCAAGCGATAGACCTTGCATTTCCCGCCTAATTCTATCCAATGTTATCATTCCCAGCTGCACCGCACTTGTACCGCCTCCATATTTCAACTACTTAAAAAAAGCGATTGATCTTCCTACCCTTAACAGACAATACAGTTATTCCGCGGATAAACGGTAAGCGTGTTACACGTAATTGCGCACCCGCGGATCGCGCCGGCTAGGGCGGTTGCGACGGTGCCCTCGAAACGTTGAATACCTTTGGTAGGCACCTCGAGCAGAAACGCTAAATTTGGCGTCATACCGTTGGCGAGGCAGAGATCGGTTCGGTGCAGTAGATCGTCTCTGGATTGGAAAAGACCTTTGGCAAATTCCCGTCTGGCATCGGGATGAACGGCGTCAACACCAACATACACCGAGGTACACCCCGCCCGAGATAGCGCAGCGACTACGTGCTCGTTAAGTTGCGCAAGCGTCGCGTAGCAGTTGAAGATAAGACCCAGGCGAGCGGATGCAATTTCATTACAAAAGGTCATGATGCTTTTACCAGCGCCTATAGCTGCTTGATGATCTCTTAGCTAGCTCCATGCCCCATCCCATAGCTGCCGCACGAAGCTTTCAAATGGCAGAATAAGGATTCCATCATCACTTCGCCGCTCGTGAGGCTCCTGGCATACCACAATACGAGCTTTAAATGGGGCTTCTGAGTGAATCGCTCGCAGGCCTTTAAGATCGCTATCAGAGATATTGCGTGAAGCCTTAGCTTCGATAGCGAGTCGGTCTCCTAGGATAAAATCTACCTCTATATTAGTGGTAGTGCGCCAATATGAGATCTGTTCCTTTGAGCGATACTCACGGTAACAACAAAGCTCATGATACAATAGTGCCTCGAAGGCTTCTCCGTACTCAGGCGAATTAGGCGTATAAGAGCTGCGCTCTTGCAAAACGCGAGTAACGCCGATGTCAAATAGGTATAATTTCTCACTTGCTACTACTTTGCGACCGAGACCCTTTTGCCAGGGGGAGATGCGTGATGCAACCAATGAGTCAATTAGAATCTCAACGTGTTCGCGTAAGGTAGTTGGTTTAATCTGCGCATCCGAAGCCAGTTTTGTGTAATTGACCTGCTTACCTGACATTAGAGCCGCAAGCGATAAAAAACGCCTAAACGCCGCAACATTTCTTACCGCGGCTTCAGCAATAATCTCCTGCTCGAGATAATCGGTGGCATAAGCAGTAAGCAAAACTGAAGGATCATCTGATGTCCAAGCAGCCGGAAGCATCCCGATTTGAAGGGCCCTCTGTAAATTAAAATCGGCACCTAATTCTATTAAGCTCAAAGGGTAAAGGCGAAATGTTCTGGCGCGCCCTCCGAGTAAATTCACCCCACCGCGACGTAATTTGCGTGCACTTGAGCCGGTCATCAGAAATCGTGCTCCACGCTCTTCGATTAGATAGTGCACCTCATTAAGTAGCTCAGGGATGCGCTGAATTTCATCAATAATGGTAAGACCTCCAGCAACAGCGATACTACGAAGCTTGGTGGGGTCACTTAAGAGACTTAGGTACTCTTCGGTTTTAAGTAGGTTAATGATAGGCGAACCGGGGTAGAACGTGCGTAAAGCCGTCGATTTACCGACCTGACGCGGACCAAGGAGAAAAGCAGAGCCCGACTTAAACTCATTTAACCCAATGATTCTATTATAAGTATTCACGATATGCAAATTATAACGCCAGAGTCGTGATTTTACAATAATATTTCGCGCCTTAGGCGCGATTTTTGATAGATGTGGGCAAGCTTGTTTTTAGGTCGTTAGCCGAGGTTAGCTGATCGCACTTGGCTTGCGGCGATAGTTCACGCCAACCACCGCAGGGCAGATCCAATAAGTAAACGCACCACTTGGAATACAAATGAAGTCTGAGTGGTTATGGCAGGCAAGAAATTAAGGAAAGAGAAGCGGAACGAATTGTACCGATTGTGTCGCATGAGTCCAAAGATAGGCTATCGAGGGATTGCGCGAGAAATTCGAGTGAGTCATTCGACAGTATGTCAATTCCAACCTTTTCACGGTACCGTTGTCATTCTCAGATTGCATCATCGATTGTTTTTACAAAGATGGCAAAGGCGGAATATACAATTTCGTAACAGAGCGCGGGTTATGTGCTGGCGATAATTCTAAGATCTCGTGGGCCCAGGTCGAGACCGGGTCGTCGATTAGTTGGAGGTACCCGAGCTGTATCCTAAAGGGCGATAATTCAGTTGGGGAGTTTTACTCTGTAGCGATCGCTAACAACAAGCAGCAAGCCGATACCGGGACCAAGATGATCCATATCGGCAAGAGCACAAAGAGGACGATCGTCTCGTAAGGAATCTCAGCAGGCCGGAGCCAGAACGCCTACCGCGGTCTGGTGAAGATGATGAAGAGCGCGGAGGGTGCGCGTAACTTCTCCCAGTGTGATTCGAAGTTGATGGGGAATGAGTGTGGTGCGCACACATTCCCTTATATTGAGGTGAAGAACCCGACTGCTACCGTAGAGCACGAGGCGTCAACGTCGAAGATCGGTGAGGACCAGATTTTTCCTAAAGTGAACTTAACTGAGTGCCGACCACTCTATGGAGTCCCCTTCAATGCCCGCGGCAAATATGTCAGCCACTTGAGTACTCACTAGGGGTTAATCCAGTGAAGCTGAACAACGCGCGCTCGCTTCGAAACTGGCTCATATCGCCAAGCTCTGCTGAGAGGATACGCGATATGAGGGGTCCAACTCCTGGGACACTCCGATACACCGCGTCTAGCGGATCATCCTTTGCCTGCTCTACGAGCAATCGATCGATCTCTTTAATTTTCTTTGCAAGCTCAACCCACTCGTCACGCATCATCCCAATCGTGCGCTGCAGCTCTCCCTCAAGCCCGACTAAAATATCTTCAATATCTTGAAGCTTTATTCGTCGCTGAATACTCTCAGGGAACCGCCCGAAATAATGTAACCGCATCCCAAATCTGAACCATCACTCGGCGCTTCTTTTTCATCAACTGCTCACGAGTTCGGGTCAGTAGTCGTTGTTGCTCCTGTTCTTCTGTCGGTACCCTTACCCCGCGCAGCCGGCCAGCCGAAAGCTGCTGAGCTATCTTCAACGAATCCCGCTTATCCGTCTTAACGGCGTCACGCGATGATACCTCTATCGACGCAGGGTGAACTACTAGACAGTCCATCCCTGCAGCCCAAAGCTTTCGGTACAGCCAAAACCCACTATACCCTGCCTCGTACGCCGCGCGAACGCTTGCCCCACTAAACTCCTTGGACACCCGCGATATAACAGCCTCTGCTATCCCAGGCATCCGGCACCGCTTCACAACTACCCCCTCACAGGTGCAACTCGCAACGAAAAACTCCCTGTGAACATCCAATCCAATGAACACCGGCTTACCTTCGTAACTGGTCGTTTTCATATCCCTCTCCTCTCAAAGTAATGTTTGACTCCAATCACTTCGATTACTTTCGAGTCGAGAGGGATTCCTCTATGAGGCTACATAGCAACTAGTTTTCACGACGTCTTAATGAGCTGGCTGGGTGGTGAAAATCGAGATACGCAGAAGGAAATCATTTCCCCCACCCTGCTAGACCCGCTATCGGCATTACAGAACCAGGGAGGCAGCGTGGGTATAACACCGGGGCCGCAGAACGACACCTCAGATTAACCATCTGACAAATCGTCGGGCGGTAATACGATGGACGACGGTGATATTCTGGGTGTTCTGATGCAGGGGCGTCGAGTACTCCCCTCTCAGCAGCGTGCCACCAATGTTGATGAGCCCGTCGCTTTGGTCAAACACTGGGCAGTCTGCGGCGGAACCCTAGCGCAAACGATTGCATCCGCGCGACAGACGTTATCGGGCCTTAAGGCCGGCGCTGTGATCGGAGGTAACGCTTGAGGACGGCCCCCATCGCCACACGGTCTTTACTATCCCCAATGGTGAGTTTTCGGGCCCGAAGGGCAAATTCAAAAATCGATTTTCGGGGCTTAAATCGTAGCGCGATACATTCCGGTCCGAAAATCGATTTTTGAGCCGAAAAAGCGCCGCTATCGTCGCTCGCAGTAGCAGGCTTCATGAAATATGCGTTCTAGGCAAAGCTACGCCTAATCTTTGCGCTCCAATAATTGGCCTCGGCGATGGCTGTTTCGATCGCTGGTAGCGCCCAATTATCCTGCTCGACAAAGAATATCTTGTTATCAATCGGTTTTTGCACCAGGTCTAGAGTACCATTTGCGATTAGTCCAGTTGCCGCCACCGGCAGCGGGTGACCCCAACGTGTGATACGCAGATCGTAAATGGCGCTCGGAGCGATTTCTAGCAGGGGCAATATCTCGGCTTCGATCTGACGCTGAAAGGAGGATCTAACACCTTCATAGACCACATCGCTTAGTATCTCGGCGCGGCCGCCACGATAAGGAAACGCGCGGTATAGGGTAAGTACCGAGTGACCCGATGGCACTGCGGCGAAATTGGCGCATACCGCATCGGTTGCGCCGCGACGCCTACTCTCTCCGATCGGATCATTGCCCTGTGAGCCGCAATCGCCTAGCAGAAACAGATTGTAAAAATCTGGCGGGCGGGTGTCTTTAAGAAGCAGATTAGCCACCAGATATGCCCTGTATTCAAGGGCACGTATGGCGCTTACTCGCTCGGGTTCAAGTCCGTTTAGTATTTTAGCAGCGATAAACTTAGGGCAGGCCATAACCACTCTATCGGCGCTTACCGTCTCTAGTTCATCTTGCCCGTTAACGAATGTTACCGTTGCGCCGCTCTCAGTAGTGGTGACATCGATTGCAGTGCATCCCGCTCTTAGTGAGTCAGGCTTAAGTAGAACTTGAAGGCGTTTGACGAGGGCATCCGCGACTGCCGCGTTACCGCCGGGGAACACCCCGATCTCGCCAAACTCAGCGGCTAAGAAATTAAGTCCGCTAGCGGCGCTTATTTCACGAGTAGAGGCCGCAAATGATGACCAGCAGAACTGCTCAATGACCGCTGCCAGAGAAGGATGTAGAGTGCCCAATTTGTCCTCTAAATGATTGCGAAACGGAGTGCGGTCTAGTCTGTTGATCGCCTCGCGTACTGAGCTCTCGCGCAGTGTTATATCTGGATACGGAGCGCGTTCTTCGTTCAGCACACCAAGTAAATACCTCTTGGCGCGATTAATCTGTTCGCGCTCATTGGCCGCGGTCTCTACTCCGCTCCAGAAGCGCTTGCTCATCGAGCCGTTAATCGCGATCGGATCTTCATCGGATTTTTTTCGATAATCCGAGGCGATCCCAAGCTCATCAAGTAAGTTCGCAAAGGGGGTCTCCGGATCTGGGACGCAAAAGTAAGCCGCGCCGATTGAATAAGAGATATCGCGCCAAACCTGGGCTTTGGAGTTTCCGCCAAAGCGATCGTCTCGTTCGATGATCAGCGGATTAATGTCGCGCAGATAGTAGGCGGTGGTTAATCCTGATATGCCCCCACCGATAACTACCACTCTACGATGAGAGCTTGGCTTGGGTAATCCGCCACGGTCAGCCTGAAAGGCGTCTTTGTTCCAAAGAATCGAGTGAGCAGAGTTTGGCGAGTCTCCAAAAAAGCCGCGCATGGCGGGTTGATCAGCTAGCGAGCGATCGACTGGAGATGTATCGCTTGCGCTTGAGTTTGAAAGTGAGGGGATGCGGGGCGAGAGCAAGCGGCAGCCGCTAGCGAGGAACGGCGCGGCGTAGAGTGAGCAAGAGAGCTTTGAGAGCAGCTTAATAGCGCTTCTACGGGTGATCTTTGACATATCGGTTCCTATGAATCACCAAGTTGTTTGCGAGCTTCGCTTACTTTCAAATCCTTAGGAGATCTAAAGGCTGCTAATTCGCAAAAACTGACCTGGCCTTCGAGCGTCTGCTTGATTATCTACGGAATTATACAAAATAAGCTATCTGTAAAATCGCCAGATTAGATATGCATCAGAGAGCAAAAGAGCAAAGGCAACCAGTTATGATACTGACCGTGGCGACTGGAAGACAATCACGAACAAGGCCAGATCGGAACCAGGTAGTCAAAACTGGACAAGTGCGAAGTATTCTTTGCACAAGCTGGCATCGATGCAAGGAGTCGACTGGTATTTGCGGGCTCTACAGTCAAACTGCGCCGCGAAAGTAGCAGGCTCATTCGTGTCGTAAAAGATATTAAGGATAGCTACCGCCACGACATTCACTAGGACATCAATTATTAGACAAATCTTCGAGTAATCAGGCGCTTAGCTTTTAATCTCTTCTCGATAACTCACTTTTTTCTTTATTGATGGCATACCTGAAATATGTCTAGAAATGATATCGCTGCCGCTGCCAACCGACCTGTTAACAGTAGTGAGAACAATTATAACCAGTCCGCCAGCACTCTAGATTCGCTGGCCTATCCGATCAGGGTACTGTCAGAGATAGGTTTAGGGCAACGAATAGTGCCCGGAATACAAATAAAATTTACCAGCGGGGAGCCGATGATTCATATGGCGGAACTATCCCTGAAGGAAACTATGCGTGACGCCCAGACATGCGGTCGCCGGCTGGTCGAGTTGGTTGACAAATACAATTATGTAATCGCAGAGACTCGAAGTAAAGCTGCTTTGCGGGTTTTAGGCCTATTACTGAGCCATTCTGCGGACAGAAATGGGCATGCTGGAGTCGACTTATTAGCAGAGATTAAGAAAGCAAAGAAAATTGATTTACTCAATCCTGAAGACCCACAGTGGAAAAGAGAGATTGCGTTATCGTTAGAAGGAGTGGCACTTCGGATGCGCCTTTCAATTTATAAGGTGAATCCAGTTGAGCGATTGATCTCAAGCATGCAAGTGCCGGAGGAAGATCGAAAAAATCGATACGGATACCGAGTTGAGCTGCAACCGCAAACAAACCAAGAAAATCGCTATTCAATAATTGTGCGCCATATAGCCCGTCAAGCGGTCGCCTACGGTGCCATGTTCTCACCGATGATAGCAAGCCAGCTTGTTCTGAGTAATTCGGTCGTACCTGCGCTATCCGATTGGCTCGCAATTAACACAGAGCTTCAAAGAGGCCTAATGGCCTCAGCTCACTGTGCAGTTCTAGCAATGGTCGGACTAGCAACATTTTTCACCCTACGCACATACGACAAGCGTATCTCACAGGCACCAAAGAATCGCAACGCCTTAGAGCGGTGCCCCGAATGAGAACATAGTCTGCACGCCCCGCTCGCCATCTTGACGCGCAATTGGGTAACCGAACTCGACTCGGATCGGCCCCATGGGGGAATTCCAGCGGATACCGTATCCCCACGCCTGCCGCAACCCGTCCAGCGCTATCGGCTCGTTGTCGTCGAATGCTTGGCCTACATCGTAAAATATGACGCCTTTGAATCCAGCCGAATTTATCAATGGAAAGATAAGCTCGATATTATTCACAAACTGCTTACTTCCTCCGTATTCTCTCCCATTCAGATCCTCAGGCCCAAGGGTGCGGTTGCGGAATCCGCGAACGGAGTTAATTCCACCAGGAAAGAAGCGTCGGAAGAGCGGAAAAGGGTCGTCGTTCATACTCTCACCGTAACCAAAACTGGTGCGGTCAGAGATAACAAACTCACCAAAGGAGGTCTCAGCCAGGGGGTAAAACCAGGAATTACGGGCTTCTACGAGATAAAATTCCTGGTCGCCTCCTAGTCCTGCAAACTCAACACTAAGCACCTGTTTAGAACCCCGAGTTGGATTAAGAGGGTTATTGATCGTGTTTCTAATCAGACTTGGTGTAATCGAGGAAGCTACCGATTTGCCCTCTGAGTTTTTAACAAATTGAGAGGCATAATCTTCGACATCGTTGATATTAACGTGTTGAAGCTCGTACTTGAGGTTGGCATTAATGTCCAGGAATGTTTCACCAAACACGCGCTCCAGTGGGTACCCCAATGCACCGGACCCACCAGCTACCTCACGGTCAAAGTCGTTGTACTGGCGAGTCGTCCGAAACAGGTCCAATCCGCCAGTAAACCATGAGTCGTTAAGGCGCGGGTCATCTATAGAAAGAATCTGGTTTGTTACCTGCGAGCCGAAATCGAGATTAAGGTTAAGCTTTCTACCGGTACCAAATAGGTTGTTCTCTGACACTCTGGTATTAAACAAGCTACCGTTCTGCGTCGAGTAGCCGGCTCCAGCGCTAAAGCTACCCGTCGTGGCCTCCTTTACCACTACCTCCAAATCGACAGCAGCGGGATCGCTGGTTGCCTTATTGGTGATACTTACCTCATCAAATGCCCCAAGCCGCTGCAATAATGTCTGGCTACGCTTTATCTTCGAGCCGGAGTAGGTCTCCTGCTCGCCTATCGTTAACCAACGGCGGATGACGTGATCGTAGGTTTTTTCATTCCCTGTTATGCTAATATTGTTAATCCTTACCTTTTGACCCTGGGTACTTGTAAAATCCAGGTCAACAGTACCGTCTTCGCGATTCATCACTGTATTCGGTATTACGTTAGCGAATGCATACCCTTCGTCAGCAAACTTGTCGGTAATTGAGAAGATATCTTCGCGCACCTGCGATGCATTAAACACCTCCCCCGATTCACTCTTGACCCCTTTTAGAGTTTTATCTGGCGAAGCGCCAACTAGGTCGCCACTGGCCTTTACCTTACCTATTTTGTACTCCTTACCCTCAGTGATATCAAAGCTCACATAAAGACCATCATCGCGCTTCTCTACTGAGGCCTCGCCAACCTGACCGTCTAGTCGGCCGTGGTCCATTAGGTACTGTCTCAGTACCTGCTTATCCGCGTCCATCATCTCCTGATTAACGCGACCGGTCCCAAATAACCACGAGTTCCACCATTTATAAGTTTTAATATTCATCTCTGAGGACATATCGTCTGCGTCTAGGTCCTTGGCCCCCTGAATTGAGACCTCCCGCACCCGATAGCGCTTACCTTCATTGACCGTAAAGGTGACATCGACCTCATTCTCTCCTACCGGTGCGGTTGCATACTCCAAAGCTGCATCGTAAAAACCTTGTCCCTGGTAATAACTCTGCGCTTTTCTGACCAGCGCCTGAAGCTTTGCTTTGTCTACAAAGCGTTTACCTTCAATTTTTACTACATCGGCAAGATCGCTCTCAGATACAGCATCGTTTCCTTTTATGAATATCTTGCGAGCTATCGGCTTCTCAACAACATCATACCTCAACACAGCTCGGCCGCTAGCGCTCGGCACCATACTCACGGTGACCTGGTCAAAGAAACCGGAATTATAGAGAGTCTTGACGTCACTGTTGATCTGCGAGCTTGAAACTGACCCCGACTGGGACGAAAGTTGAGCCTTAATAGCGGCAGGATCAATCCTTTTATACCCCTGCACATCAACCCCGGAGATGGAGTACAACTCATCAGCGAAGAGCGCTTGCACCCATCCAATCGTAGTCACAAAAATAACTGTGGCGACTAAAAGAAATCTACTCTGCACCATGAACCACCTTTTCGCCTGCCATCACCTAATTTGCAACCGGTACAAGTTCACCGCCCGGCATCATCTCGACCACAACATCCATACTTTTTGCAAGCTCGTGATTGTGCGTCACCACAATCATCGTATTTTGTAACTCGCGGTTGAGCTCTAATACTATACTTTGCACCTCAGCCGCCGTTGCTACGTCTAAATTACCAGTGGGCTCATCAGCCAAAACAACTCTAGGCTTAGCGACTAGAGCTCGAGCTATCGCCACACGCTGCTGCTCACCTCCAGACAGCTGCGAAGGTCTATGAGAGACCCTGCTCTTGAGCCCCATTCGAGCTAACAGTTCTGCCGATTGCTCAAAGGCGCTATCATCGGCGACCCCTGCTATTGTTAAAGGCATAGCTACGTTCTCAAGAGCAGAGAACTCAGGCAAGAGGTGATGAAATTGGAATATAAATCCGACCTTACGAGCCCGGAAGGCGGCTCGCTGATCAGAAGATAGCTCGCTGATCGCCTGGCCGTCATATAGCACTCGGCCGCTTGTGGGTGTGTCGAGCCCACCCAGCAGATGCATCAGGGTCGACTTCCCGATTCCTGACCTGCCTATGATTGCTACCGAGCCACGCTCTGGAAAGGAGAACGATAGGTCGCGAATAACCGTCAACTCGCGGTCAGCGTCCTGATAGCTTTTAGTTAAACTCTCTAGCCGAATGTGCATGTAACAAACTCTTTCCGATGAAAACTAGTCGTACCGTAGTACCTCACTAGGCTCAAGTTGCGCTGCCCGCCTAGCCGGATACATGGTGGCGAAGAAGCAGATTAAAAAAGCAGCAATCCCGACCATCAGGAAATTAAGCGGATCGATGTAGATCGGGAGTGTCGACATCTGAAATATCCTTTCATCGATCGGAAATCCGAACTTTTTAAGCCCCACGCACCCTAAGAACCCCAAAGCTAATCCGAGTATCGTCCCAAGCGCACCGATCACCCCACCCTGGATTCGGAATATCCAGCTGACCATAGCAGTGGATGCTCCCATGGTCTTCATAATCGCGATATCTTTACGTTTCTCAAGGACGATCATGATTAAGGTCGTCACTATTGAAAAGCTCGCCATAACGATTATCAGCAGTAGTACGATAAAATAAACGCGCTTTTCAAGCTGTATAGCCTCCCACAGCGGACGATTCGTCTCAGTCCAATCGCGCACAGCAAACCCAGCTGAAGCTCCGCCCAAACGAGCTGATATCTGCTCGGCTAGCTCTGATGATCGGTTTATGTCGTTAACGCGTACCTCTAAACCGGAGACTCCTTCTCCTAGCCCGAAAAAGCGCTGCGCCTCTCCAAGCTCCACATAGGCCACTCCATTCTCGTACTCTACGAGCCCGGAACTGTATAACCCGACAACAACAAAACGTCGAAAGCTCGGCACGAGACCAAAAGGTGTAGAGCTAACCTGCGGAGAGAGGATTGAAACCGGAGTGCCCACAAAAACTCCTAGCGACCTAGCTAGCGACCTGCCGATCAGAATTCCGGGTATACGCGCTTGCTCCTCATCACCGTTAGCGTCGAGTACTGTGATCGAGGGCGGATTAAATAACGGCTCAAGCGACTGATTGTCCTTTAGATAACTTGATACCTGCTCGGCAGATGCCGTATTTGGAAGTATCCCGCGCACCAAGAGGCCAGACGAGCGAGAGTCCGAGCGAATGAGCACCTGATTATAGGTAAACGGAGAGACGGATTTGACCCCCGGAAGCTTTGAGACCTCTGTTACTACCCCTTCCCAGCCATCAATCCGACCACCTGTCCGATTACTAATGACGATGTGACTATCTGTGCCAACGATTTTTTCACGCAGCTCGTGCTCAAACCCCGTCATGACAGCCATAACGATGTTAAGAACCATCACCCCGATCGCCACACCGAGCACTGAAATCACCGTGATAATTGAGATAAAGGCCTCTGCTCGTTTACTCCACAAGTAACGTAGTGCGATCTTTTTTGAGAAGCCTAGGTCGGTCATTGCCTAGGACGATACCGATCTATCGTAACGCCGTCAATCGATTCAGGAAAAAGGATGGGTCGGATAGCTGCTTGCTGCCCCCCTTATTTAGCACTAAGCCGGCACTTTATGGCCTGGCGAGGCATCTAAAGATGTGGTCTCCTTATCGTACTCAAGGTTGTCATCCCTACTATGCGTTTCCTTCTTCCAGTCCTCTTGCTCGTATTGGATATTTTTACACCTGCCGTGGCGTTTGCGGGCCCGGCCAAGGATACGTCGATCGCAGCGGCTAACTCAACCAAAACCAAAAAGTATATCCGCTCAATAACTATTAAGGTCGGTGAGATATTCGAGGACGATTCAGGCTTTCTCTATAATATCGCCAACAAGACCAAGGTCTCCACCAAGGAAAGCGTCATTAGAACCGAGCTTTTGTTCAAGGAGGGAGACGCATTCGATCCTTATTTACTCCGTCAGACAGCCCGAAACTTGCGCCTGCAACGGTACCTGCGAGACATAAAGGTAGTACCCACCTTTGATGGGGATGCCGTTGACGTCACGGTATCTGCGCGAGATAGCTGGACCCTGATCCCGTACCTAAGCTACTCATCCGGAACAGGTCAGCGAAATCGCGGTATCGGCATTACCGAGGGTAATTTTCTTGGTGGTGCAACCAGAATCGATACACGCTACCAAGAACAGGACTCTCGCAAAACCTACGCGGTCGGTGTTACTGACCCGCAGTTCCTAGGGACACGGCACAATTTAAATGCGGGGTTCGCCGATCGGTCGGATGGACAGCTCTATCAGGCGGGGATCGGACTGCCCTTCCGCCACCTTCTGCAACGTGACGCTTGGACGGTTGAATTTGCGCGCCAAGACACGATCGGGCGGCTCTATGAGGGCGGAGATGAGAACTACATCTTTAGGCAACACCTGGACAACTTTCAAGCCCTCTATACATTTGCCGGACCCGGTGCCACGGCTGCCAAAGCAGACGACCCATATACCGGAATATACAAAGGACAAAAGGTCCTCTCTCAACACTACTCTGTTGGGTGGGGGTACCAATCTTCTTCTTTTTTCCAGGCTGATGACCAAGACTATGAAGCGCTAAATCTGGACCCAGAGGTGGTCAGTAACGACCCTGCGAGGCTAGCCTCTAATCGTCGATTTAGCGGACCTATGGTCCAATATAGCAACATTCAACCCGAATTCATCTCGATGAACTATATTGACCGATTTGACCGCGTAGAGGATTACAATCTTGGCGATGAATCGCTATTCAACATTCAATTCTCCCCGAGGCAGTTAGGCTCAAAGGAAAATAGCCTGCTGTTTAACGCCAACCGCAGCAAAGGCTGGCGGTTTGATGAGCGAAGCTTCCTGCGCGGAGAGATCGGCGGCGCCTCCCGGTTTGATACCGATCAGTTCGACAACACCCTCGTCCGAGGTGAGGCTAAGTACTACTCAGTGCTTGGAGACTACTTTGCCGGTGACCGATTCCTCGGCAGGCACACTATTGCGGCTCAGTTCTTTGCCGATTTCGGAGACGATCTAGACAACGACCGGCAGCTACTGCTGGGAGCGGACAACTCGTTGCGAGCCTACGAGGTCAATACCTTTGAAGGAGACAAGCGTATGGCGCTAAACCTGGAGGAACGCGCCCATATAGCTGACGACGTTTTCCAACTCGTGAGTTTGGGAACTGCGGTCTTTCTTGATGTTGGAGGAGCCACACGCGATGAGCTCTCTTCTATTTTAACTGACGACCTATATGGCGATGTCGGGTTTGGACTTCGGTTTTGCTTCCCACGTGCCTCTGGAGGCGGAGTAGTACGTATGGATGTCGCTTTTCCACTCAGAGATGGGCCGGATGGAAGCAAAGCTTGGGAACCGCGGATCGTATTTGCCGCCGGACAGCTCTTTGGGGTTCGTTTGCGAAGCGAGCTGGTTGGAGCAGAAAACGCATCTAGCGGGATCGGATTTGACCGTTAGCACCCCTCTTTCGATTGCGAGTCGGTTTTTGTCAAAATCACTCGTTTTCCTTAAAAAACTCGTATTCTCAAAAAACTCGTATTCTCAAAAATCACTCGGAACGGCTTATGAAGCCCTGGACAATTATTTAATATTTTCAGGGTGTTGCTGCGGAAACAAAAAAAGCGCCCCGCTGCGTTTTATCGCGGCGGGGCGCTTAAAAAGAATCAGAAGCCAATTTACTTCTTCTTGGAAGCCTTCTTGGTGGTCTTCTTCTTAGCAGTTGTCTTCTTTGCTGTCTTCTTCTTAGTTGCCATCTTATTCTCCACTATTGATAGTGACCCGAGCTACGATACTACTGCCCTCTTGGCCACAGTCCATTTTAAAACGATCTCCTTCAGTTGAGCCACGGTATACTTGTGTATACCGCTGCCAGCAACTAAGCTTGACCGAAATCATCTCCCTTGCAAGAAAACCGACCGCGTATGACGACAATCGATCCTACCTGTTTCAGGGCCTAATACCCCGCCCATCGGTTAAACAACGGCGGAGCTTTACTTTTACTACCTTGTTGCCGTCTCTCTATGACCGCTGTTACTAGCGGGCAAACAGCGGAACGACAAAACCTCCCCCGAGCAAACCCAGAGAAAACATCCCTACCTACGCACCTTCTTACTACTTGCGGGTAGCGATACCTTTTGCGGCTGCATACACCTTGCAGCCTTTGGAAGCCTTTAGGCTCCAGCTCACCTTTACCGCCAACAGAGGAACCTTATCGGCAGCCGTTAACGAGAAAGGTCAGCGGGAGTAAACCAGCGACTCACAACTGCAGGGTGACACCGCTTCAGTAACTTGGCAAGTACATATTTGATGATTGTTACTCTCAGGAAGGTTTCAGGTAGTTTGGTTAGTGGCCTTGTACTCAGATCTCGGACCTTCAACTCTGTCTGTTTAGAGTAGCGACTGATTGTTCTTACTCCGCTCCGCTCTCCGCGTTCTGTCTCAGCTAAATAGAATGCTGCAGCTTGAGAGTCGAACTCAGATCTAGAGTCCCATGTGTTGACTTATGTAGCGCACCAAGCTCTCAAAGCTGCCCGCTAGAAACAATCCTTTACCCTTGCTTCGCGGTAACTGCGTGCGGCTTCGAGCTCTGGATTTATATTTCTCTTTGACCATTAAGAGACTCGCTCCTAAAAATATTAAGAGAAGACTCTTGTTATTGATTTCACTAAAATTTTCTGCACGTTAAACAATCCATTGAGTATAGCTGGAGGCTCTTTTAATGCGCGCCTGACAATGACCTAAGCACCACAGAGATGATATCTTCATCGGTCACAAATTTATCTCATCAAGTGCTGCTTGCTAACTACTATATAGCTCGGTGGATATATCTCTGCTCAAGACAATTTAGCTACCCAATGTGCCTAGCTATGACAGATATCTCTCCACTTTATCCACATGTGCTGCGGTAGACTTTCTCCTGTGTCGATCATCCAACTTGAATCAGCATGTGACGGATCAAGGTAATGGAACCATCGGCAAACTTTTTTCCAAACACAATTTCGAAAGACGCCTTTTATGCTCGGATGTCGATCATGTCACAGCTTCTAGCGAACCGACTGAAGCAGCTGAGCGCACATGTTGCTAAGCTTCTCTCCGCGCCTTGCGCTCTGCGGGCGACGCACCTGCAAAGTCTTCTTTGCCTCTGTTGAGTGCAGCGCTACGCGGTATGCTGTGCGCGGCAGAGACAACTTAAATGCTCCCTGTCCATTCGATATCGCACTCCAAGCCACCTGAGAGCACCATCTTCCATTAATTGTTGCACGTAACGGAACCTTCCCTGAGCCAGCGCCACTGAGCTGCACCGCTACTTGCCGTTGATTGCTGCTAAGGCGCATCCTAATCGAATCTACACGGGCAATCTGTAGCTCCTCTTCGGGCGGTCCGTTTGTCGACGGCTCAAAACATGTCGGTACCATCGCCACACTCAGGTCGAGTCGACTCCCTGCGGATGGAGCCAATCCTCTCTGAGCAGTAACTATATCCACCGTACTCGACATAGCTGCCGACGTAGCACTAGCTCCGATTAACCCTAAAGGTGCCTTTGGCTGACTGCTCTGCCAATCACCAAGGATCATGCGCGAGAGCGCCGTTGGATCTTTAGCTGCCTCAAAGCTCACAGTGCTCCGTATCAGGCCACTCGGATACAGAGTCAAACGAACTGCTAATGGTCCCTGCTCAGGAATGGAGTAGTGTTCGGACAACCAGTAGATAACTACCCGATCCGATCCAACGTATGCTCGAACCCCCTGCTTAGAGTTCCGCGGCGTAAGATCGGAGTGGAATGCAGCTATTGAGTTATTCGGAGCGCGGCTTGCTACCTGGTAATCTGCACTCCTTGGAGGGTTCAGATAAACAACTCCGTTAGGAGAGACATACAGCGTACGGGTCTTGGTTCTAAAAAAGGGAAATTCAAACGGGAGAGCGATAGTCTTGAAGTCGCCCTCATCAACCTGGTTAATCGGATTTAGCTTGTCCGCCCCGTCGTCCAGGGCCCCCGTCTCGACTACGTTCGCTACCTGAAACTGGTATCCGCACGGCGGGAGTGAATTGTCAGGGTCATTAATCGGCATTCGACTGTCCGCCAGAAGTCGTGCAGCGCTCACTCCTCGGCGCGACCTGACGTAGGATAGGGTTCCATCCGGGCTCGCTAAACTCTCCAACGGCTTTCCGGTTTCCAAAAGCCGCGCTATCGCCTCTGTAACCGACACAGAGGGCGAGACACTAAACAGCGTTGCTAAACTTCCTGCAACATGAGGCGCAGCCATCGATGTACCCGATAACGCTCCGTACCTTTGACCGGGAAGAGTACTTGTAATATCCACTCCTGGCGCGGCGATGTCGACACCAACACTCCCATAGTTGGAAAAAGACGCTAGGTTCTGCTGCTGATCAATAGCTGCAACACTTACAATATTCTCTACGTCATAACTTCCCGGATAAGCTGGAAACAGATCAACATCAGTAGCACTATTGCCGGATGCGACTACAAAAACGATCCCAGCGTTACTTGCCCTGCGGATGGCAGCTTCTAACGCTGGGGAATATCCACCCCCTCCCCATGAGTTGTTGGCGACTCTGATGTTCACGCCGCGATTTACCTTGAGGTCAACCATGTAATCAATGGCAGCGATCGCATCGGATAGCCTCCCAGATCCGGATGAGTCCATAAACTTGATCGGCAAAAGCTTCACAGATCGGCTTACCCCTCGCACCCCTGCCCCGTTATCGTGGACAGCGCCTATGGTACCTGCCACATGTGTGCCGTGTTGGTTGTCATCCATCGGGTCGCCAACATTGGCGGCTCCAGGGACAAGGTTGACACCGTGAACATCGTCAACGTAACCGTTGCCGTCATCATCTATTCCATTTCCAGATACCTCACCTGGATTCCTCCATGTATTTGCAGCGAGGTCCTCGTGAGTGTAATCGACGCCGGTATCTATTACCGCTGCTACTACATCGCCGGCTCCATCTGGAGAGCCCCAGGTAGTCACCGCTCCGACTCCCTGCTCGTCAGTCATACCCCACAAATAACTCATCAGAGGATCGCCTGATGATAGCTCTGAGACACTCAGAAGATAATTAGGTGTACACGATTCAACAGACTTACTAGCTAGCAGTCTTTTACAAAGGTCATCATCCGGTGTTACTAGCGCCTCAAGTACTGAAGAGTTAGACACACGAGCAGCCTGCCACGCCGTACCGTTATCCGTTATCACCGCAGACCCGTCCATTCTCTGGAGTACTGTCACTTGCTCGTCTAGTTCAGGAGCTGAAAGAATACCGACTGCCCCACTGGCTACTGTCTGAGGTTTGAGGGTGACGACGTACTCGCCTTGATAGGCAGGTAGAGCGTGGGCGGTTAAAGGGCCGGCGACGAACGAGAAGCAGGCAACAAAGATCAGTAGAGCGGTAAGTGTACCTGAGGGATAGCTGCGATTATATTTGCGCACCGTTTTCGCACCCGCACGTAGTCGTTTAAGCGAACTTCCCCAACTTAGACTTATGTTCGGTTAACGGCCTGCACTACTTGAGAGATAAATAGAGACGGAAACAGAATAAAACCCGAGGATAGGCGGATTTTTTCACGGAAAAAACTTGCTCTTACACCCCCTTTATTTCTTTACTTCGCTCTGCTTTTCCTTCCGTCCCTAGTCACATCCGCTGATTTCGCAATTTCAACTAGTTACTAATGCAAGCCAGTTACCTTCTACGAGTTCACCGTATATTTTAAGGATGCGAGGGCTGCAGGTAGGTTGCAGCTATATTTTTGATGGATTCGATGGTTCGGTTGGGTATGTGAGCTAACGCTACAGTCGCCAGATTTGCTGAGTAGTTACCTTTAACACTATGGAAATTGAAACAGTACTATGAAGGCTTTCCGAGCAACGACACCTCTAAAGTACCGTCGCGAATGAAACGCGCTAAATTGCCAGCGTTGAGAGCAGCTTGCGCCGGGTCTCCGCCTACCCCAGGAAGACACGAGACGTGATAGGTGAATTCGCCTTCGCCGGCATCCTTTGATACCTCATACCGATACTGCTGGGCAGCGGGGTTACTCGACAGCGACCACCGATCGCCCGCTATCCCCATCACCGCAGAAGCGTGCCCCGAACCTCCGCCAGTGTAATTCTCAAGGAAGAACCGCGCTCGCTCCCACGAATACGGGTCGTCCGCGAATGCTACGGTAAACACAGTTGGTGTTGCAGCCACCTCTTGTCTTGCCTGATCCTCAGGTGTAGCTGAAACCTCTAGATTATGGCTTGATGCCTGCACCACAGCGGCGATCGACCCAGGCGCTCTCGGATAAACGGTGCGACTTTGAGCACATCCGCTGCATAATACAAAAAGAAACAGGGTAATCCCACCGAGCCAGTTACACTGGGCTTCTAGATGGCCGATTACCCTGCTCATTGGTTGAAACCTACGCTTAGCTAAACGAGCTTCCGCAGCCACATGTACGCTTGGCGTTCGGATTCTTAAATTGAAAACCTGTGCCGTTTAGACCTGAGACATAGTCAACTACAGTACCGCGCAGGTATCCAACACTGATCGGATCAATAACTACCTTAACCCCGTCGAAATCTAGTGGGAGATCTCCAATACGGTCCTCTTTATCGAAATCAAGCCCGTACTGATAACCTGAACATCCGCCACCTACCACTGATACGCGGAGAAAATCACCATCCTCACCTTCCTCCTTCAACGCCTTGCGGATTGCGTCTACTGCTGCTGGAGTGAAGAAGACTGGCATATCATCGGAGGGGATAAAACCGCTGTCTCCCATGACGTTTTTATTGGCGTTACCGCCACTGCTACACGAACCTGCTGTCGACATATCTTGTACTCCTGAACTGAAATTTCAGACCATTTAAAAGCCTATCTCCTCTATAATACTGGAAAATCGTCCCTCTTCACAAGGATAGTATGAGCTAATCTCCCCGCTAAAGCTCGATACCAAATACTCATGTAAGGTCAATATGTTAGGCGGTCTATTCGATGCCTCCCGCACTACCAATCACGAGAAAAATCTAAAACGCGAGTTTAGTCATTAGGATTTTTTTCATATCAGCCGACTCATTTATTACGCGGAGATGGATTTAACTTTGTAGAGAGAAACTCCCGGAGCGGCACAGTGAGATACGGACCGGAACCAATTTTTCGATTAACAAAAAGCGCGCTGCGTCTTGCGCTGCTCACGATCGGCACCCTCGGAACACCTCTGATAACAACTAACGCTGACGATTTGTCTCGCTCGGCTTTACTCACTAGCCCGTCCAAGCCTAGATACATTCATTCTGAGCCGGAAGCCGGTCTTCGATTCACACCGGTGACAATGGCAGATGGTAGTCGTTTGACACTGATAGCACCCAATAAATGGGTAGAGATAGCTGACGACATAACTGCCGAGCTAACTAATACACACCAACAGCTCGCGTCGCTCCTGGGTGCAATTCCTCCTTTCCGTAGTTCAGTTCGACTCATGGATGAACCGGCCTTCTACGAACTGACCGGTGCGCCATCGTGGACTAATGCTATGTTCTTCCGGGGCGAGATCATCATCCCGCTCTCAACCAATGGACCCATTGACCTTGAGAATCTCCGCCGTTCAGTGAAGCACGAGTACTCTCATGCTGTACTTTCGGCACTCTCAGGCGGACTCATTCCAGGCTGGCTCGATGAGGGGCTCGCTCAGTGGATTGAGGGGGAAGAAAACCCTGCACTAAGAAACTCCCTCCGCTCATACCTCTCTACCTCTGAGCCAGTGTCATTGGCGCTGCTTCAAGGAGGATTTACCAAACTAACACCACGGATGGTCCCAGCCGCATACGCCCAGTCGTTGATCGCGGTGCAAGCCTTACTGAAAGCCTATGGGATCGACAGCATTGCGAACTACCTGCGGCTGCTACGCGACTCGGTTGGCAAAGAAGCTGCTTTTGAGGCTGCCTTTGGTGTCTCAGAGGTCACATTCGAATCCCGTCTGCACGATACCCTGAGAGTCTGGGCCGGAGTACAACGCCCAACAAAGGTGCGACAGCCCGTAAGAATTGCCAGTGCTCCTGTGGTGCCGGACCGCGCTACTCGAAGCGCCCTGAGTAGATAAAGCAGCAAAGCGTTACTAATCGCTACCTAACTTTGAAAACGCTATAGACTTTCTCTGACAAAACCGCTCACACTAAGGTTGCATGATTTCCCTGACTACACTAAGAGAGGCGATCGATGAGATTGCCAGACTTAACTTAAGTGACCCAGTTCTAGATCGGGCCTCAGCAGTGCTGAGGCTTAAAAAGTCTATGCCTCATCTAGATCGCGAAACTCTGAGCATCGCTATCGACACCTATTTCTCGCGTGGCAACGCGGGCGCTAAACTTGGTAATTGGGCTCAGAACGGTTACTTTTCAGTAGATATCCTAGAGCAGGCGTCGCGTCAGGCGATCTCGATCCATAGATCTAGCTTCTTCTCTGGATTGAAGCACGTACTTGAGATAGGTACGGGCACGGGAGCGGACACGGCCTCCTTAGCTCGCGTTGCCCATCAGGTCACCACAATCGAGGCAGATGCATCCCGTGCAGAGCTTGCCTCAGAGAACCTACGAATTCAGGGAATCAATAACGTGACCGTCATAGTTGGAGATGTCGAAAGCGCTTGCGCGTCGCTCGACCTGAACTCCTTTGATGGTCTATTTGCCGACCCGGCGCGCCGCACGCGGGATGGCAAACGGGTGCGTGAGGCCAGTGACTACTCCCCACCCCTAGATTTTCTTATATCACTTCCGGTTGGTCGAGTGCGCGCCATTAAAGTCAGCCCCGGACTATTCTTTGATCTTCCTAATACATCGTGGAGGCGCCACTTCATCGGTGTCGGAGATGAGTGCCTTGAGCAGAGTCTACTGTTTGGGGTTCCCGTTGCTGACTCAAGTGTCTATCGCGCTGACTTGCAGGTAGGGTGGGCCCCCGATATATCGGTATCACCACCTATCTTTGAAACACGCGAGCTAGGTGGCTATATCTGCGAGGCTCACGCACTGATCAATCGCAGCCAATATCTCTCTTTGTTCTTTGCCGAGCGCGGAATCGCGCAGATCTCATCAGATGTGGCATACGGCATATCAGATGTGATCCCAGCTAACGATCCCTTCCTTGATTCCTTTCGCATCGTGGATGCCGCTCAGTTCTCGACCAGTAGATTGCAGCGGATGCTTGAAGCTCGTGGCTGGACAAGCCGCACCGAATTTAAAAAGCGTAATTGCTCACTTGATCTTGACGCGGTGCGCACATCCCTTAGACTACCCCCTCATTCACACCAGGCGCCGTTTGGTACCGTGTTCCTCTTTAAGTGGCACGGCTCTTACCAAGTCGTTTTGGGGGAGAGGGTCTGTGACTAACGAACAGGAAGCTATCATAACGGGCGCTAGGGAATTCGGTGCAGCGATCTCTGAGAGGTGCGCCAATTCACTTGTGCAGTATCTGGATATACTGGAAACAACCAATCGGTCTTTTAACTTAACGCGCATTCCACGCCACGAATACGTAACCTTGCACGTCCTTGACTCTCTGGCAGCACTAACTGCAATCCCTGTACGACCGGGGATGCGGATTCTCGATATCGGCACAGGGGCTGGCTTTCCCGGAGTGCCGCTAGCCGCAGCCCTTCCAGAGGCTCACGTAACCCTGCTCGATTCAACCCAAAAGAAGGTCCGTTTTGCTGTCGATACAGCGAAGCTGTGTGGCATCTATAACTGCGAAGGTATCCATCAGCGTGCCGAGATGCTCTCTACCGATTCGCGGCACCGCGGACGCTACGACGTGGTTGTATCGCGAGCCGTTGCCTCATTTGATACCCTGATCGAATTAATGGCGCCGTTCGTAACGCGGGGGGGCCGTGCTATCGCTCTCAAGGGAAGCAAGGTACACGAGGAGCTTGACGGCACAGACTCTCTGATCAGAAAGCTTCGGTGCAAAGCGCCCCTTGTGCAATCTCTGAAGTTGCCCGGAACAGAGATTGAACGCTACCTTATCGTGGTAGAGAGGCCCTGATTGCCCTGCCCTAAGCGGCTACCGCAGTCTTGCCAGCAATATTCTTTTCATGGGATATGCTGCGCGGACGTCGGCGATGTACTGAGCGACGATTCGAGATCCTCTCAAAAATCTCGCTCTCGTCCTCAATATCATCACTCTCTACAGCGGCGTAGTCTTCGCGATTCATAACTACTCTCAGCTCGTCATGCAGAGTACTTAAAGCCTTCTTCTTAACTCGTGAGATATGGCAGCGGCTGTAGCCGAGAGCCGCCGCTATATCGATAATCTGCTGCTCGTGGACAAATATCCGCTTTACTATCTCACGTTCGAGATCATCTAATTTATCACACGCACTTGAGCTCTTTGTTGTGAGCTCTTTTCTCCACAAAGCTTCGTCCGGCTGCGGTATGCCCTGACTCGATACGGCCTCAGCTAACTCAACTGCATTCAGAGCTACGTTACTGTACTGCGGTCGTTCTCCGTCAGTAAATGCCGACTCAGTTAGCTCGGCTATCGCATTCGGAATCGCTGCCGAGGCTGCGGCAGATGCTACTGCGCGCACCAAGTTCCCCTTAAGGTGATAGAACAGAAAGGTCATAAAGCTTGCTCCCTTAGACGCATCAAATCGCCTAACCGCCTCACAGAGAGAGAGATCAACGAGACTATCAACCTCTTCAAGGTCCATACGGGAGTGCCAGCGGCGAAGTATACTTCGTCCCAGTTTCCTTGCCTTAGCTCGATACTTGATAATTAGAGCCTCTTGCTGATACGGAGTCGGCTCGCTCTTGGTGACCTCCCGTATACACGCTCTTTTAGCTTTGCAAGTTCCTTTGACAACAGCTTTGGAATTCTTGATCAACTTTAGCTTGGGTCTCTTTGCCAGAGACGCGCGTTTTCTTGCGATGTTCCGTGCCACGTTGCCCCCAAATCTAGTAGGTGGTTTTAAGCAGTCTGGTACTACCGAGCCTTTTTCCTAGCGCTCAGCGCCTTCACCCCCATGTCCGGTTGAAGAATTAGTTTGCTTCAGATATCTGGGTATTGAGCGTAATAATCCTAAAAAGCCTATCTAGGACTAACAAACTGGCGTATCCACCTGAGATCCCAATGTTTTTTATCACCTTATCTAGCACCGCTTAGCCGCAACTAGATTATCCTCCCCCTTAAAACTACAGATGGCCGGCCGGAATGCATTCCGATACACTAGAGGGGGCAGTCAGGTAAGCATTGGCGAAAGGTATGCTTTCCGGACATAACATGCTGATCTTAACGCCTAAAACGGCGGCTAAGGTGATTTTAGGTGACTTCAAGCAACGTATCAGGAAGAAGTAATGACTACCGATGTGGAATCTAAAACCCCAGTTCGATTGACCGAAGATGAGGCCAATGCGCTGGTGGTTGAGCATCAAGGCTGGGCGGAGAGTATCGCGCGCTCGGTGGCCCGTGGATGGAACATGGACTGGCGCCTCGATGGACTAGATGGTGCGGCGCTGGAGGCTTTAATCTTCTGTTCTCGGCGATATGACCCAACTCGAGGTATTCCCTTTCGTGGCTATGCTCGCAAACGTATACATGAGGCGGCCACTGAGGCCGCGCGCAAGACGAAAGGTTGGTTACGAGGTAGCAGCGGCAGAGCGAGCGCTGAAGCTAAAGCTCGTGAGGTGTCAGCTGAGTTATATGGCGTATTTCCGGAACTTAGAGACGGCCGATTTCCAGCTCAGGAATCAGGCGGAGGCGATGAGGCTGACCAACGCTCGGCGATCCGCGAACTCCTCATCGGAGCGAGCGTCATCGCCACAAAGCAGGCAGCGTCAACCGATCCGCTGCCGGATGAGCTACTAGACTATCGTCGGATGGTAACCGTTATGGCCGCTCTAGAACCGACTCATCAGTGGTTACTCTACCGGGTGTACTGGGATGGAATCTCGCTACGCAACGTAGCCGTTGAATGGGAAACAGACGGCCTAAATGTGATGCGCGAACATAAAGTTTTGCTTCTTTACCTGCAGAAGAGTATGGCGCTCGGGAAGCCCGCGCCGAAGCCAAAGGTTCGACCCGGACTAAAACCTCTAGTTCAGAAGTTTCAGAAAGACGGGTCACGGGGGCCGTTCGCTGATGTTTTAGCGAATGCAAGAGTGACTGGAGAAGCGCATGGCTAGCCAAGGTTTCCCTGGCAATTAATTTGTGTTAGCGCAGGTGTGATGCAGCATAGATTTAGGCAGTGTATATTGGCGGTATGGAAGTGAGATAATATGGCTGGGAAAAAAGACGACACAGACGGAATAGGAAAAGTATCAAAAACTGGTGCAACCAAAGGTGTAAAAGCCACAGAGGCCGTCTCCGAAGTAGATCGAGTAAAGGGCGCCGATGCGGTCAAGGGCGTTTCTGCAATCTCGCGAGTGCAAGCAACATCCGGGATTAGCAGCATCCGTTTTGAGCAGCGGGAGAAGCTTCTTAGCATGGTATCTCAGGAAGCTGAAAAGCTCGCCGCACAGGGTATCATCCCTAAGAGCCAGCGAGAGGTCGTTGAAAAGGCCGTACAGATGGTGATCGATGCCGCTCTGGTTGAGGCAGCCGAGGAGGACGCGAACAAGAAGAAGTCGTGATTCGTACAGCAGCAGTGAAACAGTACGAGCCATTGCCGATTGGCCTCAACCAAGGTTTACTCTAAAATGCCCGTATCATGAGCGAATCAAAAGACAACCCTAGCACCTTACCTAGCACATCCCCCGGCGCAGCTACCTCTGACCCGGCGCAGAAAGCTCTGCAAATTAATCTCGACGCATCTCGTTACGGAACCCTTGCCGAGATCGGAGCAGGGCAAGAGGTAGCTAGTTGGTTTTTCCGGGTAGGTGCCGCGTCAGGCACGATCGCCAAGTCGATGTCGGCCTACGACATGACCTTTAGCGATAGCATATACGGCAAGACCGGGAGGTACGTCTCAAAAGAGCGCCTCTTCGCCATGCTCGATCATGAGTACTCCCTCCTCCTGGAGCGGTTGGCTCCCTCACGTGCTTCTACGACCGGATTCTTTGTCTTCGCTGACACTGTCTCAGCACGAAACTTCACCGGCACCAATGAATGCCATGGCTGGATGGGAGTGCGGTTTCAGGCTGCTCCTGGTGCACAGCCAGACCAGATTGTCATTCATGTACATATGAACGACAAGGATAACGTTCGTCAGCAGCAAGCGCTCGGTATTTTAGGGGTAAATCTCCTCTTTTCGGCCTTCTATCGCAATCATGAGATACCAAGCATGCTCAGCGGATTGGCAGATGGATTAGAGTCTGGTCGCGTGGAGATTGACTATATTGAGGTCTCTGGTCCCTCTTTTGCTTCCATTAATTCGCGACTGATCAATATCTCACTTCTGCGTACTGGTCTTGCAAGCGCCATACTTTTTGACAAAAGCCAACACCCAATACCTTCGACTGAATTCTTCCACAAGCGTCCGATACTCCTTGAGCGCGGAACTTTTCGTGCACTACATCAGATGTTTCCTGGCCTGGCTCAAGCTTGCCAGAAAGAGCTAAAAAACGTGGCTGGGGTTGGGGCTAAAGAAGCTGCTTACGTACTTGAGATCACATTAAATAACATCCTAAGAACTCAGCAATCCACAGATGATGAAGTTCTAGAGGTAGTAGCTCAGCTATGTGGGCACGGACACAACGTATTAGTTAGCAACTACTCTGAGTTCTTCCACCTAACCCAGTACTTACGCCGCTTCTCTCAACTACCGATCGGATTTATCGTGAGCGTAGCGCTTTTACCGCTACTACTAGAGGATGAACGCTACTCTCTTCTCAAAGGCGGAGTACTGGAAGCCTCTGCGCGCCTCTTTCAACAACAGGTGCACCTGCTCGTATATCCGGTTGAGAGCAAGCTATTTAAGTTTTACCTTGAGCTGATCAAATTCGATCTTTCCAAGGTAAGAGTGCCCAGAGAGGGAATGGTCATGGCACGCAACCTAGCCCTTCAGGAGGTAAACAATCACCTTCTACGCTACCTAATAGAATCCGGAATCGTCGTTGACGTACCCGTGGCTGAATAAATGGCGGTATCGCTTCGTTGTTTCTCTATTCTTTAATGAACCAAGCGGAGGCGGCGTTCACGCTAAGCGAATAGAAGGTCTTATGTGCTCGGCTGCATGTGGTCAGCCATGTTGATGAAAGTGCTTTCAGGCTTCTGAGGCCTTTAGAGACTAAGATTTATAATTAGCTGGCATACATCATAGAGGCAGTTTCACCTTTAATCAGACATTTCTAACTTCAGCATTTGGTCACCAGAAATCTCAATAACCCCGCCCCAAATAGGGTGTCCGATCACATTCATGTTGATCGCTGCCGCAATCCTCGGGCCAGACATTATGACAAGGCTGACCTCGGTCTTCGATACAAAGAGAGCATCAAGCGGAAGACCAACAGTATCAACGGTCAAGTTTTTAAAACCATTTTTATTCAAAAGCTCTTGCGCTTCGGTTCGGAGGTGTCTCTTGTAGGCACCCTGCGCAATGTAGTACAGGCCCAACATTGGGATAACAACGCCTAGAGCTCTGCTTATTCCAGACCTTTCGCTCTCAGTATCCTTATCCTTCCTTATACCTACATTCGCGATCCTCAACTGCTGAAAATGACGAACATCATCGGATAGAGTCCCAGTCTTCCAGCAAGTAAAAATACTGCCAATTATTGATGCGTACGCCCCCCATCTCCTTAATCTCAGGTCTATTCCCTTCTTTTCATCTAGACTCACGTGTATTTCCGCAGCACGGCCGCGTTGACTAACCGATACCGAGCTGACAGCTAATCTGGGTATTCGCTCCTTGCCGGTGATGATTGCATCTGATGTTAGCACTATGCCCTTGCGGGAGTTTAGGAACCGCGAGTCCCTAAAAAACGCCAAAACACGCTCTCCCTCCTGTAGCGAAAAACGCGCCGCGATTCGATTTCGTTCATCAAGGTCTGCCAGCAGTACCTTGGGGAGAAGATTGCCGTATTCCTTTTGCTGCTTCCGATACGACTTTGCCTGTGAGTCAAGTAACCAACCAAGAATCAAGCTTCTTTCAATTTTAGACGCTTTTAAGCGATAGCTTTCCTCTGTGTCTACACAAATTTGAAGTGCATCAGAAAACGGATCAGAGAACTTCGGTGTGAATTCATTGTTCATTAAAGCGCCAGCATATCTCCTACCGTCGCCGGAGAGCCGGCGGCAGTAGCTACTACCTTGGTAAACGAGCAGTCATTTACTTGTCAGGTGAGCGAAAGAGATTTTTCCCGTTCATGCCTCCTCGCGGCTCCTGCGGCCTAAAGCCTCATATCACGGGCTTTCTACATGTCTTCCTCTTTTCCGTTGAACTTGTCAAGCGCAGAGACATATCAGATGGCACTATTGAGTCGCAGCACGGAGCTCCTGGTACACCGTAGAAAGCGGCCATTACTTTCTTTTCGTAGAAAGCGACCATTACTTTCTTTTCGAATGACGCAACTATTCGGCAATCTTTCGAATTTACGGGTTTGGGCGCTACAATCCGCATAGCTCGCGAAAATACCCTTTATGAGATAACCCCGCGAGCACGGGAGGGCTTACCCGGCCCCCAACCGAGACAACCAATCAACTCCTCGCCGGCATACTCTCTCGGATTCAGCGGGATGATAAAGTTACCCTCTGCAATTTCGTGGAGATAAACAACCATTCCTATCAGCACGTTATTCCTGATTACCCGCACAAACACACTAAGTTCTACATGGAGTATCAGAAGAAGATCACTGATACCGTCCTCAAGCTAACCAAGTTATCCCGTCTTCAGCTGTGGTACGACTAGTCTCCAATCGACCTAAGATAGGTAATCTTACCGTTCTTTACCTCAAATAAATCTGTAGACATAATTGTTTTGCTTTTTTGTATTGAGATCTCCCCCGATGCCCCAGTATATGCATGCTGGGATTTGAAGTAGGTCGCGAAGGATTCCTTATCCTTCACCCCAGCAGAGATTGCTTTTCTCAGAATCATCACTGAATCATAACACTGACTGGCTGGAATATCGGGTTCCGCACCCCACATAGTTTTATATGATTCCCGGAATCTATGCTGTGGCACTGCCGGAGCGATAAACTGCAGCCCTTCAGACATATGGCCTATAGATGAAATAGCCGATTGATCAAGCTCGATTCCATACATCGGGCGGATGATTTGCGCAGCTCTTAGCGCTTTAAGGTAATGTGGAAAGAGCAAATACGAGGTCACAAATATCGCATCAACCTTGACTAAAGATAGCTTTGCAATCGGGCTACGAACCTCCGAAGAATCAGAGGGAAGCTCTTCGAGCACAGGGACATCAACTGCCCTCTCCAACAATCGTCGCTTGAATGCCTGTGCTACCTGAACGTCCCAGTCTTGATTAGACGATAAGACTGCTACTGATTTGTGCCGAGAGGCTACATAATCCGCAATCCGTCTAGCTTGGGTTTCCGGGTCCATCCACATAAATACCGCTGCGGGTATAGCAACCCGCGAGCTGACGAACGGCAAGAGCGGAATACCTTTACGATCAGCTAGAGGTGCTAGAGCTGCATACTCCTCTGGACTCATCGGGCCCAGGATAAATCGCACGCGATCAATATCGGTTAGTTTCTTAAACGCGCTCAACGCATTTATGGGCTTTGCATTTGGCGAATCTTCAAGCACAAGCTTAATTTTAGGAGCCCCAGCATCTCGTTTAAGCTCAGCTAGCGCCAATTCAGTGGCCTGTTGACAGTTTTTACCCCACGATGCCCAATCACCTGTCATCGCATAGATCGCGCCGACTTTGACCTCTGTCGGATCCTCAGCGACTGCTGAGCATTGTGCCAGGAACGGAATTAGTAGTAGCAGAATCAGCCTTGCTAGACGCCTTCCAAGTTTTTTCTCCTCAAAGCTGATCATAAAGAACCCCGCATCACGAGCCTACCCAACGCTGACTGGCCTCACCGCATATTCAACATAACCAGGATTCACTCTGTGCTGTTCCAGCATTACAACTTACTGAACCAAACTCAAGCTCACCGGAGCTGAAGTTTTGCCAATCACCACCTGAGCCTTGGCGCCCGGCTGAGATGGCTGGCGATAAAATAGGTATCCCACACTACCTAGCGTCCCCCAATTCTTCAGCCCCTGAATATAGTCTGCAAAGCTACCTGGACGGTCCTCAAGGGTAATTAACTCGTCCTGAAAATGCCGTGCTACAGGCTGGGCCACTGGTACAAGTGACGCATGGCTTCTAGGGAGCCGAATAGAACCTGGAAAGGCTAGATCCATCTGATGATGCAGCTCCCTCACCTCGCTCCTAAGGAGATCAAAGTGCACAGCAAGCGAACCATACTCAGCAGCGGGACGCTGCTGATAGGTAAGGCTAGCTATATTGAATCTCCGAAAAGTTTCAAGCAATCGCAGCAGCTCACCATCCCTCTCAGGGATATGCACCTGGTATCCTATGCGGCACTGAGATTTCACACACCGACGCGCTGGCTGACCAACTAGAGAACTAAATGTTTGCTGGTCTACATTTCGCCCTGATACCACCGCATAGTGCAACGCTGATCGGAGTACAGGCAGGAGACTATTACGCCTCACCAGCGCCTCTCCTGCCACCGCAAGAGCACCAGAAGGCTCTAAGAGCTCGCCCGTCAATCTCTTGTACTGTCGCATCGCTGTGACAATTTCATCGTGTGGCACTGGCATTAGGTAATCGATTAAATGAGCTGCGTCCAAAAATGTCTGACCAACTCTAGCGACACGCGTACCATCCGCGACCGTATCCGGTAAGGCCCCTACGGGTCGACCGAAAGATGTCCCGACTAAAGCGGCAGGTGAGCTCTCATCCACAACCCCTATAATTTCAAGTCTAGGAAGGCTCTCATTCCATATAGTTCGCAAAACAGAAGCCATGCCCGCCATCAACCCACCGCCGCCGATCGGAACAAAGAGCCTGACCAGAGATGAGTGATGAACACAAGCACGCTGTATCAAGTGTTCATACAGCTCAAGGGCTAGGGTTCCCTGACCTGCTGCGATGACGTGATCATCAAAAGGATGAACAAAAGTTGCTTTAGTTCCAGACTCAGCTTGCTGTCTTTGCGCATTCTCAAGACACTCATCGAAACCACCGCCTGTTCTAATCACTGTCGCACCAAAGCTAGCGATCTTTTCGCACTTCACCACCGGAGCAGTTTCAGGCACATAGACGATAGCCTTGCGCCCAAATAGCCGCGCTGCTAGCGCCACCCCTGCCCCGTGATTGCCTGCCGACACCGTCCACACAGTATCGCTTGACTCATTTTTACTCTGTGAAATACGAGCGAGAGCGCCGCGCACCTTGTACGCGCCAGTTTCATTCGCCGTTGCGTCAACGAAGCATCGCCCATGAGAACCGTTTATAAACCTGGCACGTATACCATGTTCGTCCATTAGCGAACGAAGTGATAGCGATAGACGAGCAATCTCTTTTGATGTGGCTCGATTTGAATGGAGAGTAACCTCCTGTAACGGAGAATTTTCAGATGATGACATAAAGCAATTCGGTATTTAATCAGTAGCGGAGCGGCGGGTGAAATTGATGGGGTGCTGGGAGATGTCCGCCGTATCGGCAGTTATCTCCACTCAAATCGCTGAAATAATCGAGAAAATGCGCATCAGTGCTGCATCTGAGCACAAATGAGACGGATGTCTTGTAAGAGATTCAGCGAACATGGTCTTTTATTGATAAGCTAACTTGTAGCAGTAGTCAAGCACAAAGGGAATTTACCCAGTATCATAAATTTTAAGAGGTCTTCGGCGTAAATAAGTGGGCAAAGAGCGGCACTAAAATGTCTCTATCTGCTGTTTTAACTAGCAAGGGTAGCACACGCTCGCTAGCACCCGACAGATCCGTCCAACACATATGTCTACAGCAATCACTCGCACGAGTCTTGGCCTACTGGATTATCATCGCTGTAAGAGCACTACAGCACTAGCTAGCAAGCCCTCACCGCGCCCTATAAAACCCATCTTTTCAGTTGTTGTAGCTTTAATCGCAAGGCGATCCAGAGAGCACGAAAGAATGCCACTTAGCTTACTCTGCATCTCAGAGACGTAAGGCTGTAGCTTGGGTGCCTCAGCTAAAACTGTCATATCGGCATTTACTATGGACCATCCATCCTGTTGCAGAGCTTTCCAAACTTTCCGCAGCAGTTGACAACTATCAGCGTCTTTAAGTGTAGCATCGCTATCAGGAAAAAGGGTGCCTATATCACGCTGACCGGTGGCTCCGAGTAGAGCATCGATCAGAGCATGAACCAATGCATCAGCATCGGAGTGGCCGTCTAGTCCAACTGCACCTGGTATAGCAACACCACCAAGCACACACCGGCGGCCTTGTTTAAACGGGTGAATATCGATCCCTTGCCCTATACGTAGGTCAACCATAAGTCCTCATGAAATAACCACCAGCATAGGCGCTGCTCAGCTCATTATCAAGGTGCACTGAACTTAAGGTAGCATTGACGATTGTAGTAAAGCCTGCGGCATTTTGCCTCATTTACTTGTTGGTTATGATTGGCTAAAAAGCGCTGTTACAAGGGATGAGCTTTTAACCCCCTCGTTTATTGGAGTCAACTATGAACCGAATTGCTATTAGCCTTCTTGCTGGCATCATTTGCTTAACTGCCTTCTCGGCTTGCGGCGGGAGCGGCAGCAACAGCTCACAGGGTACTGTGATTCAGGGAACTCTAATTGAGCGCGGGTCCGGCCACGCTGATGGGAAAAACGGGCCGATACCTTCTGATTGGACGGCCAAACACAGCGCTGGTGAGGCCATTGAGGAGGTAAAGGTGTGCCTAGATACTACTTGCTCACTGACCGATGGAATGGGCCAGTGGGGGGTAAACATCGATGGTTTTAGCGGAGGCAAACTAGCAGTTACCGTAGAGGGGCACGGCATAAACTCTCAAACCAACGTAGATCTGCCGGCTAACGCCAAAGATGTAGTACTCAATCTGGCACACAGTAAAAATACGATCTCGGTTGAGAAGCTTATAATCGACGGCGAGGACCACACCGGTCACGATCACTCACACTCATAATTGTGAAGCGCTTATCTGCTATAAAGATCATCGGAGCCAGTGTCATATGCGCCTGTGTATACCTGAAGTCCCTTGATTTGGTTTACGCATGCGATCCGTGCGGACTGCACAACTCTGTGCAGGTGCCTGGGATTATAAACACGTTACGCTCCACTGGCTTACAATCCGGGTCGTACACATTTGGCGCTCAGCAACAGCTTAGCACCTTCACCGTAAGGGGTGAGAACGATCTGCGAACAACCGAGAGCGATCTGGAGTTAATTAAAACGCTCTCAGTTACTCAGGCTTCACTTGGGTATAACATTAGCGATTCCGTTGCGGGCCAAGTTAATGTGCCTTTTATCATCCGCAGCTATGAGCGTTTTGAACGATTTAAAAAAGTTGAAGACACCGAAGCTGGATTTGGCGATATGAGCGTTAGTGGGACCTACTCACCCTACTCTTATAACGACGTTGATAGTCGAGTATTTCTAGCGACAATAGGTGGAGTGAAATTACCAACGGGTGATACCGGTTCTCTGACCCGTATTGCCAGCGAGGACCCGACAACAGCTGACCAACGCATCCAGGGTCGCGGATTAACCCTCGGAACAGGCTCTTTCGACCTGCCATTCGGGATAATTGCATTCGGTCGCCACGGACGGGCTGTAGCATTTGCTAGCACCCAGTATACCATTCGTGGTGAAGGAGCTGCCGACTATCGATTTGCAAATGACCTTCTCTGGACTGCCGCCCCAGGCTATCTTTTTCTCTTAGGTGAGGAGGAGAGTCTGACTACTTCACTGGTCCTCTCTGGGGAGCATAAGGGTGAAGATAGCCTCGACGGGGCAGCGCTGTCCAAGACATCTGCAAACAATCTCTACCTTGGAGCAGATCTCTTTTACTCACTAACCAACCGCATATCACTCCAGCTAGCGCTAGATTTTCCTGTGTCTCTCGATGTTGGCGGTGCAGCTGTCAAACCACAAACTAGATCGCGATTGGCTTTTAGTATGAGCTTTTAGCGATCTGCTCAAGGTCGGCTGGCTCTGTCACCTTAATATTCCCGCGAGCTCCGGGCACGATCGTAATTGGGCGGAAGCGGGCAACTAGACCAGCATCATCAAGTGCCTCCGTTCCAGTTTCTATTGCCTCGCGGTGAGCGCGTAGAAGATCGCTGAGAATAAATCCCTGCGGGGTTTGAACCGCCCAAAGCGACTGCCGATCGACATACTCGGATATACGACCATGCATATCTGAACGGCACAGAGAATCGTGAACTTTTACCCCTGCAGTAACCGCCCCAAACTCCCTTACTCCATCAACAACAGCAGCTATCAGGTCTCCGGTGACACAACATCTGGCGGCATCGTGCACGAGAACTATCGAATCAGCCAAAACCCCTTCAAGGCAGCAGAGGTGCTCAATTCCCCGTCGAACTGAATCCTGGCGGGTAGCTCCTCCAACTACCAATGCAACCCGATCCAAGCCGGCTACTTCGTGCTCAAATTGTGCTACCCATTCCGCCGGCACACACACCACGACATGATGACACTCCTTCTGCGCGGCAAAAGTCTCTAATGTGCGGCGTAAAATAGATTGTGTCTGGTGCGGCTTTATGAACTTATCCGAGCCCCTATTTGAGCTCTTTACTGGCAAACCGAGCAGCACCTTAGGTATAGGCGCTCCCATACGGCTTCCACTACCTGCTGCCGGTATCACTACTGAAAACCGCATATGAGACCCGTCGGTCGCCACTGTCCGAATAAAATACTGTCCGAATAAAATACTGTCCGATTAAATTACCGTCCGATTAAGGTACTGCCCGATTAAGTTACTGCCCGATTGACGTTGCTGACCGCGTGACCCTAAGCAAACAGCGCTCGCAGTTCGCCTACAACCTTGTCATGAGGGCGTGCTTTAGCGATCGCTATCTCTGAAACTAGCAGGCTCTCAGCCATATCTAGCATCTTCTTCTCTCCGAATGAGAGCTCCTTATCAGCGCTCAAAACTAGCAGGTCGCGGAGCACGATAGCTATCTCGAATACCGAACCGGTCTTGATCTTCTGTGAGTATTCACGGAAACGTCTGTTCCAGGTCTGTGTGTCAATTTTAAAATCGCGGTCTCTTAGTATCGAAAACACCTCGTCGATCGCCTTCTTATCAACGATCTTGCGAAGCCCGACCGCACTCGCCTGGGATACCGGCACCATCACCTTCATCCCGCTATCAAGAATCTTGATGTTATAGATGTGGTGCTCTTGTCCTCCCAGAACCGTTGTACGGATACCTTCGATCTCTCCGACACCGTGCCCCGGGTAAACGATCTTGTCACCGCTCTTAAAGGTTATAGAGTTACTGATTGGGGTAGCGACACTTGCAACTTTATCGACCCCAACTTTAGCAGCTACGATCGGCGCCGATGGAGCGCTCTCTACGGAGAACTTACCAGTTATCACCTTGCTGCCCAAGTTACTAGGCTCTGAACGGCTGATCTTCGTAGCTGGCATCTTACTAGCAGGCTTAGCCTTGCCACCGGCTTTGGCTACCAGTGTCACCGTCTTGGCCTCACTCTTTAACTGAATCACCTCTGCCTTTTTAACCAGGTGTGACGAGGTTAATCTCTCTGCTACCGAAACCTTTGTCGCTACTACTGCGCGTGATGTTATCGACGTAACCTTACCACCCTTGGGTGATTTAACGGTGGCCAACTTGGCCGGAGCTGCCTTTGAGCTAGAGCTCTTTGTGGGGGTCTTAGCATTTTTAACTTGAGAGACCTTACTCTCAAGACGAACCACTTTGCTCGGTGATTTCGTCTTCCTGGCGGCGGCTTTATCAGTCGTGACTTTATCGGTCGTAACTTTCGATGACTTGGAACCAGATGATTTTGATTTCAAGGCTATTCCCCTCCAATGGGACGGATGGCTGCTGCCGACCGTTGCAGAATAGTAAAGCCCTATGCGAGCTCCACCTCATGCCGCAATCATTTGTGGTCGTAAACCGCTCGTTAGGCAACGCGTGTTGCCGCTCCGTTGCAATTTATCCACTGCCACCGATGTTGGATGATACCGCACTCGACCCCCTGTCGTCAAACAGCGGCACGGTTTGGGGTCCCGGACCCTGCTTGGGCTCTCCATGCCTCGGCTGCCTCCTTAAGCGACCGACAGTCATGTTTATCCATAAAGTCTAACAAGCCTAAATTCAATGACTTAACAAATCCTGGCCCACCATAAACAAGCCCCGTGTAGACCTGCACCATATCAGCTCCAGCAGCTAACATCGCAAGCACATCTTCTGCTCCCGATATTCCACCCACTCCGATCAGCGCTAATCGCCCCTGCAGCTGCGAGCCAATAAAACGGACCACCTCTAGCGAGCGGTTAAACAGCGGCCTTCCTGAGAGACCGCCGCTTTGATCAATATTAGTCTGCAGACCCTCTCTGGCTACCGTCGTATTGGTCGCAATCACTCCAGATACCTGCGCCTCAAAACAACATTGTAGCACCTCATCGATCGCCTCAAATGTCAGATCAGGTGCGAGCTTAACGAATAGTGGCTTCTTGTCCTTATTGAGCTCTTGCAGCGCAAGCAACAACTCTATAAGGCGACCACGCTCCTGAAGTTGTCTTAAACCAGGAGTGTTCGGGGATGAAACGTTAACGGTAACGTAATCGACGTATCTGTGCACATGCGAAAATGAGTAGCAGTAATCCTCAACCGCCCGATCGATCTCAGTGTTCTTAGACTTCCCGATATTCATTCCTAAAATCGGAAGAGATGGGAGATTACATCTGACCTGCTTTAGCCGCTGCTCAATTGCATCTGCTCCATTTGATGGAAACCCCATCCGATTAATCAGCGCACGGTCACGCACTAGACGAAATATCCTCGGTCGCGGGTTGCCTGGCTGCGCCTGTGCTGTGACAGTGCCAAGCTCAAGATGACCGAATCCAAGCCCATTCCATAGTCCAAGTAACTCAACGTTTTTGTCGAATCCAGCAGCGAGCCCAATCGGATTAGAAAACGACAACCCGGCAACTTGAGTTCTAAGCCGTTCGTCAGTTACGGAGAATAACGATTTCAGTCCGGCTGAGATAATCGGATAGTTCGCACACCGACACAATGATCGCATAAGGTCGTGGGCCGTCTCAGGGTCTAGCTTAAAAAGAATCGGCTTAACCAAGTATTTGTACATTAATCATCCCCCAAACGGCGCGTCTCACACCGCATCGTAATAGCATCTTCGTTGTTATCCGAGTAGTAATGTTTGCGGACTCCAGCAACCTGAAATCCAGCACCACGATAGAGTCTCTGAGCCCCCTCGTTAGAGGCACGAACTTGGAGCGTTATTACCTTGACATTCTCCACCTTTGCAATACGCAGCAGGTCATTAAGCAGGATTCGCCCCAGCCCTTGTCGGCGATAATCTGGGTCCACCCCAAGAGATACGATATGAGCCTCATCGATAACGACATGCGCGATCAGGTAGCCCACTAGTTTGGCCCCGATAAAGACACCGCGCACGCGTCCCGCTGTATTGTGCAACTCCTGAGCGAAGAGGCGTTCAGACCATGATTTTGGATTCCACGTTGAGTCTATCTCGACTAAGCGCCCCAGCCACATATGAGAAACCGGCGCCACCTGGATATCTCCACGGTGCACGCCGGTCTCATTAGCCCCCACTTTGAAATCCTTCAAAATCGGAAGAGCCCTATTACAGAGCTGCCTTAGCCCTCTCTGCCACGACTGCAAAGGAAGCAGGGTCAGCGTAAGCCAACTCGGCAAGAACCTTTCGGTCAAGCTCCACCTGAGCCTTTGAAAGCCCGCGAATTAGCGCGCTATAGCTAAGCCCATTTATTCGGGCTGCTGCATTGATACGCACAATCCAAAGACCACGAAAATCACGCTTCTTGGCACGACGGTCGCGGTACGCGTACTGTAGAGCCTTTTCAACAGAGCGCTTAGCAAGCTTAAAGCAGTCGCTACGACGCCCACGAAATCCCTCTGCTAACTTCAAGCGTCTCTTGTGACGCCGGCGACTGGTATATCCTCGTTTTACCCTCATCTCTTTCCCTCTTTGAAATCAGACCTAAATACCTGTGTGCATTACGACTAGCCGTAAGGCAGTTGACGCCGAACTGCCGAGGCATCCGTGTCGGCTACCAGCTTGTTCTTGCGTAGATTTCTGCGGCGCTTTGGCCCCTTGGTCGACGTCTTATGCGAGTGGTGCGCCCCACCACGCTTGATAGTCCCCTTCTTATTGATTGAGAACTTTTTTGCCGCTGTGCGGTTTGTTTTAATCTTAGGCATAGAACTCCTTACGAAACCTGCTTTTTACACCTTCTTTGCATTTGGATCAAGACCAGCGCCAAATAACGGCCCAGTAGCGCCTCCGTAAAGTCCAGTTTATGAATGAAATCCGGCTTTAACCCTGGCCACTTATGAGTAACGTGCGCGCACTGAACTATTCTGATATGGAAGCCTCCGGTTTGCTACCGCCTTGACTTCGGTGAGATTCACCCCAGCCGTATTCGTGCTTGAAAAACGGGCAGCTCTCTTCATGGTAGTGTATAGGCGCGCACAGATTCGAACTGTGGACCTCTTGCCTGTCAAGCAAGCGCTCTAACCAACTGAGCTACGCGCCTTCAACTCCCGAGCTGTGGGAGTATAGTCCAGGCCTTACCCTGTTTCAAGCTGCTGGTGCTGCAGGTGAATTAAAAACTCTGAATGTTTTTAATAGGTCCATGGCCCTCTGGAATTGCGGGTCGCGACGCGCCCAATCAGCCAAGTCGACAGTCTCAGGATTAATCGCCGAGAGCTCTGATGAGACCTCCGAGGTTTTGTTGAGCTTGCGAATCGCATCACTACCACCTGAGTCGCCACCCTTACTCTCCGGGTTCGCGATCGCACCGGGGAGGTCCTCTTCACGAATCTGTGATAACGGACCCCTCTTTGCTTCGGCGGCGTCTTTAACCGCGGTCTGCCCGATCTCAACCTCGATGTCAGGCTTAACACCACGGGCCTGAATAGAATTGCCACTCTTTGTGTAATACAGGGCAGTGGTAAGGGTAAGAGCTCCGCCGTTCTCAAGCGGAGTAATGGTCTGTACTGAGCCCTTCCCAAAGGTCTGCTGACCAAGAATCAGGGCACGGCCGTGATCCTTGAGCGCTCCTGCAACGATCTCTGAGGCAGATGCTGAGCCAGAGTTAACTAAAACTATTATCGGATAGTCAGGCTCGGTTCCGCGCGCATGGGCGAAGAACTTTTGTTTTTGTGCTTCAACGCGACCGTCTGTGTATACGATAACCCCCTCTTTCAGGAACATGTCACTCACCTTCACAGCCTGCGCCAACAAACCTCCCGGATTATTTCTAAGGTCCAGGATCAGCCCTCGCAGCTCCGGAAGCGAGCTATCCTTAGATAGGTTTTTAAGGGCATCCTTAAGATCATCGGCCGTGTGCTCCATGAATTGACTTACTCTTACGTATCCGAATCCATCCCCCAGATAGCGAGCCTTGACGCTACGAACAGCTATCGTGTCGCGCACGATCGTTACATCGATTAAGTCAGACACACCTTTTCGGCTTAGCGATATCTGAATCGGGCTGCCCTTAGGACCTCGCAGTCTTTTCACTGCGTCGACAAGGGAAAACTCTTTTGTATACTTGCCATCGATCTTGACGATTATATCTCCGGGCCTGACACCTGCCTTCTCCGCAGGAGATCCCTCCATCGGAGCCACAACTACCAGTAGCCCCTCCTTGATCGTAATCTCGATTCCTAGACCTCCGAATTCGCCCTTAGTCTGTACCTGAAGGTCCTGATAGAAATCCGGATCTAGATATCCGCTATGAGGGTCGAGGGTCCCTAGCATCCCTTTAATCGCACCCTCTACGATCTTTTTATTTTCGATGTCGTTAACGTAATCCCTCTTCACCACCGAGAGCACGTCTGTGAACACCTTTAACTCTTCAAACAGATTTGAACGCCCTGACTCCCGCGCGCTGACCTCAGGCATATCCCTGCCGCCAAACACTAGCGCTGCTCCGAAGAGCACACACAGACCGCTAAGCAACTTTTCGCGAGTCGATAAACCCGACACGTTCACCCCTTAAATAACTATCGCCTACTCCCCTTCGCACTCCAATAAACCTGAGTGCGCTCCCCTCAAATCGCAACACTTTGGTAGACGTGCGCTTGCGGTACTAAAATGGGATGCAAACTTTTAGTCAGACGCACCTAGCCCCAGAAGATTAATTTCACCCTCTGACCAAATTCTTCTCTACCAAAAACCTCCGGCTGAATAGCGACCTACCCACCCAGATATAATTCCTGGCTAACTACGTGCTGAATTACCGTGCGCTTACCCCTTCGGCATCCGGTACACCTGACCCTTCAATATTGTACTTGATGGGTCGCGCAATCACAAGCAAAATCGAGGCTTTTTTCGTTATAAATCAAATAGCTAGACCCCTTGACGCTGGATCATCAAAAACTTCAACCGGAACCCCTGTCCGGCGTCATACTCAGACGAGTATTCAGAGTGCGTTTATTTTAGTCTTGCCTCTAGCACTAAGTAAGGTAGCCTTCTCCAACGCATCGCACACCAGGGAGTTAACGCATGTCAGCAACCGTTCTCGGCCTCGATATCGGCAGCTCGTCCGTAAAGGGCGTTGTCCTAGACTTAGCAACCGGCACGGCGCTGGCACACGCCAGCTCACCAGCCTCTGAGCTTGAGATCTCTGCCCCTCAAACAGGCTGGGCCGAACAGCATCCTGACACATGGTGGGAGCACGTATGCAAAGTTATTGCAGCGATCAGGTCAGATAAGCCCTCCTGCCTTCAATCGCTTAAGGCAATCGGCATCGCCTACCAGATGCACGGCCTGGTTCTGGTCGATGGCCAGGGTAAGCCGCTGCGCCCGGCGATTATCTGGTGTGATAGTCGTGCCGTCCCGTACGGAGAGCAAGCGTTCACTAAGATTGGCAAGGAGACCTGCCTAGGTCGTCTGGGGAATTCCCCAGGAAACTTTACAGCATCAAAGCTCGCCTGGGTCAGCGCTAACCAACCTGAAGTACTTCGTGAGGCCGCTCATTTTATGCTGCCTGGCGATTATATCGCTTTAAGGCTCACCGGCTGCATGGGGACAACACGCTCTGGGCTCTCAGAGGGGGTATTGTGGGACTTCTCTTCTCAAAGCCTTGCAGGGGCGGTTCTCGATGCCTTTAACTTGCCACATTCACTGGTGCCACCAGTAAGTGATAACGTTGGCAACTTCGCACCGCTGCGAGCTGATATATCGAAGGAACTCGGGCTTCCAGCAGGCATACCGGTCACATATCGGTCTGGAGACCAGCCCAACAATGCACTAGCGCTTAATGTTCTACGACCAGGAGAGGTCGCCGCCAATGCAGGGACCTCTGGGGTCGTCTACGGAGTTACTCACAGATTGGGAGTTGACGAGTTCTCGCGTGTCAACAACTTCCTGCACGTAAACAGCACCGAAAAAGACCCCCGGATTGGTGTGCTTATGTGCGTTAATGGCACCGGAAGCTTCTATCGCTGGGTACGCGCAACTTGCGCTGCCAATCTGCCTTACCAAGAGCTTAATGCTCGCGCCGAAGCGAGCCCGATCGGGGCCAATGGACTAATCGGACTCCCATACGGAAATGGGGCTGAGCGCACACTCAAAGATAGAAACATCGGCGCGTCGTTCGAGAGTATCGACCTCAATCGTCACTCACTCAGCGACGTTCTTAGGGCAACTCAGGAGGGTATCGTCTTCGCCTTGTGCTATGGAGTTGAGATTATGCGTGGCATGGGCCTAGTACCAACCCGCGTCCGAGCTGGTAATGCCAACATGTTCCAGAGTCGCCTCTTCCGACACACCTTCGCCACAGCTCTTGATACCCCGCTTGAATTATACACTACAGACGGCGCTGAAGGCGCTGCGCGCGGCGCCGCCATCGGTGCTGGGTTGATTTCATACTCGGATGCATTCTTAGGTTTAAAGAGCCAGGCAACGATCGAACCGGATCTTTCCGCGCAAGGAAGAACCTGGGATGCGTACGAGAGATGGAAAGCTGCGGTGAACAGGAAACTCTCCTTCACTCAGTAAACAGACGATAGACGTGCTTAGGCTCGCCTAGGCGAAGCAGTTGAGCACGTTGTGATTAATTAGAACCTATCTTCAAAGTAACCGCTGAAGTCAGGCAGCTCCGTGTCGAGCCCCTCTTAGCAGATACTTTTCCGGCAGGTTCTTTAACCCTATATGGAGAACTTGTATGAATACGACCAAACAGTACCACAGCCTCTGCCGCTGGACCTTCCACGCTGGAAAGGGCGGATTTGTACCTAGCTCAATCCGACCCCAATGGTCAGCAGAAAAGCTCTCGGTAGTTGAGATCATCAGCCTCATCAATAACAAGATACGCCCCAGGTTACCCGATAACATAGAGCTTGGCTTTGAAGTTCACTACGATACGGAGATAGATGAAAAGACCGCCCCGGCGATAGCTGATGCCTTGGTGAACGCCAAGATGTACCTAGCGATGATTACGCCAGGCCTGCATTCCCACCTCGGTTACGGAGGTCCAGCATCGATGGACCCGGCTGAGCGCGAGCAGGCAACGAAATTAAGTTTTGGTACTGTTGACCTAGCCTATGGACCACTCAAGAAGGCCTGGCACTCTGACCCATCAAAAGCACCGACGCTCGTTCTTTGGAACGGATCGTACGGCTACGACTTGGCAACCCCGGCTATAAAGCAGATGTATCAAAACCTAAAAGAAGCCGTTGCTGCGCTGTGTGCCTATGATGACAAGAAAGGCGCGTTACTCTACATGGGAATCGAACCTAAACCGAATGAAGGCCATCCTTCGATGCTACTTCCAACCGTAGCCTCAGCACTACTTTTTTGGAAACGTATAAAAGAAGAATTCGGCGTAAACCTCGACAAGCGCGGCCTAAATAAGGAATTCGGTCACTCTGAGATGATTGGACTCGACTCTGTTTATGACACAGTAGAAGAGATCGATAACGGCGCCATAACTCATATGCACCTAAACAGTCAGGGGTATAACGATGGAATCACCCTTGGAGGCCCAGGCAAGTATGATATCGACCACGGACTAAAGATTAATGGCATCAACATCGCCATCGCTTCTTTAGTGTCGGAGGCTGGCTACTCACGATGGTACGGACACGACATGCAACCACGCGCCTACGACAACGAAACTCAAGCCCTGGATCGTGTGCTTAGAAGTATCCTCTCGTGGGATGCGTGCCAAAAGGCGGCTGCCGAGATCAACCTAAAGGACCTATCCAAGGCTCTTTCAGTGCGCGAGACCGGTCGTGTTGAGGACATGATGCGTCATGCAGTAGTAAGTGCGCACAAGCACTTTGATGTAATGTACAAAGGGTAAATCCCTTTTCCCGGCCCTCCTGCGGCTTAATAAACCTAATAAACCTCAGGAGAGCCGGGCACATCCGGTGTTACACTAGCCCGGATATTTCGTGAAACTGCGTCGCGAGAGCGCCGAGAATGGTGATTTTTCGGGCCCGTAGGGCGAATTCAAAAATCGATTTTTGAGCCGAAAAAGCACCGTTATCGACGATCGCAGTAGCAGGCTTCATGAAATTTCCGGGCTAGGTCACACAATCAACCGGTTGTAGCCCTTGAGAGCACAGAGAGTGGGTCTACTGGAGCTCCATTCTTGCGTGTCTCAAAGTAGAAGTTACGCCCTTTTGTATCGGGTGCAGAGGTCACTCCCAAAACATCCTTCCGCTGAATAAAGTCACCCTGCTTCACGTGACTCTTGCCGAGCCGCCCATAGAGCGAGTAGCTACGCTCTCCGTGGTCGATAATTACCACCGTATCAAATCCCGGCATTACCCCAGAAAATGCCACCTTTCCGCCGAGAACTGCGCGTACCTGGCTACCCTCTGGGGTCTTGTACTCAACACCTTTGCTAAAAACCATATCGGCAAAACTCGTTACCTTGTTAGCTCCGAAACGTTGCACCACCTCTCCCGTCACTGGGTAGGACACTCGAGCCGTTTGCGCAAACAGACCACCTGGGTGCATTACATCGGCCATACCTGCAGCAGAGTCATCCTGCTCAGTCGCAGTCTTCTGCTCTCGCTGCCCTGAATCTTCTAGTGGTGTTGGGCTCTCACGACGATCGCCATCCACCTCAAATGGCTCTACGCCATCAGCACTCATAATTACCCGTAGGAGCGCCTCCAGCTTTTCTGCTTCGCCGGTAAGAGTGTCTAAAGACCTCTTTGCTGATTGCTGTTTTATCTGAATCTGCTGGATCACCTCACGTAACTTACTCTTTTGCCCCTCTAATTCACCGCGCTTAGCCTGAATCTTCTCTTGCAAACCCTTTGCTTCATCCAGCGCTTTGTCCAAAGCACTGCGTGTCAGCACCAGCTCCTCAACGGCCTTGGAAACCTCTTGAAACCTCCGGTGGTCGTGACGCCTTATAGAACCAGAATACACCGCGACTCTCTCTAGCTGCCTCTGCTGAGAAGTGGATAGAATCATGGCTCTGTCACTTACTGCCGAGGTCATGTAGAGAATCCGCAATCGGTCTCGTATAAGCGCCTGCTGTTGGGCAACTCGCTGTTCGGCAGCGCGCAGGTCAACCAGGAGCTTCTCTTTGCGTCGAAGCACTTGTGTACTTTCTGTGAGCAGCGTCTGCTCCTCATCCGATAGTTTTTGAATCTCCTGCTCTAACTTCCGCTCCTCACTTTTGAGCTTGCTAAACTCCTCCTTGAGGCCAGCTATAACTTTGTCTGTGGCGGTCACCTCCGCGCGAATTTTTGTCAGCCGCGCGATCAGGTCGCTGCGCTCGGCAAGGAGAAGGTGCAACGGTGTCAACAACACAAACAGTCCGGCTATGAACACAGAGTATCGAGCCGCCCACACCGTAGCTAAAGCTCTCATACAAACACTAACTCTCCTGTAAAAAACGCCGGATAGCTAAGAAGCTACCAATCAGTCCAACGAGGGACCCCGCAGCCAAAATGATCCCTACATACAAGCCAGGTATAAAAACAAATGATGGCATTATGACACGTAGCACCTCAGACTCTCCGAGGAAATTTCGCACCAACAGAAAGACTAGGAACACACCAATCAATCCTACGGCTGCGCCGGCAATACCCTGAACGAATCCCTCTAGAAGGTATGGAACATAGATTGAGGGACGACGCGCACCGACCAGTTGCATGATCTCGATCTCAGTTCGATGATTGTAAAGCGCCAACTTGATAGTATTAGCTATTATGAATCCGGCTATCACAAACAGAAATAACATCCCGACGCCTCCCACCACACGCACCAGGCTGATCATTTTGCGAATCTGTAGAACTCCTCCCCGACTGTAACGCACGCTCTCTACCTTACTGGAGTCAGCCAGCCGCTTTAATATCTTTCCGTAGACTGCTTCGGCCTCCTCTGCCGAAGTGAGCTGCACCTGCAATGAGGCCGGTAGCGGGTTGTCTGCATCCAGGCCCTCAAGAATCTTGGCGTCGTCGCCAAGAGATGCACGAAAAAACTGGAGCGCCTGTCCCTTATCAATATAGGTCACTGTCTGTCCGCCAGAGAGGTCGTGTATCTGGCGCGACAGCGAGTCTAGATCTCCCTGCGAGGCCCCATCTTTGATAAACACCATCACCGTTAGTTCTCCTCCTCCGCGAGATACCGCCTGTGAGGCATTTTGAATAAACAGAAGGAATATACCGAGAAGAAATATCGCCACCGATATTGTAATTACCGTGAGTAGTGACGTTATCGAGGATCGGCGAACATTCTCGATCGCCTGGCGAACACAGTGAACTGCTATAGCAATCAGAGATACCCGCTCAACCCCGGCTCCTTCCCCCCAGATAGAGGTAATACCGATCGCCGAACGCTTTTCTCCCGGCAAGCTCATAGCCCCACCCCGCGAACACCAGTCGCCCTAGAGAAGTCCCCGATCATGCGACCTCGATCGAGCACTACTGTGCGCCGATTTAACTCTTCAATAATTGAGAGGTTGTGGGTCGCTACTACTACCGTGACCCCCGCTGCATTGGCCTCAAGCAGCAGGTCAAATACTCTTCTACTCATCTCCTGGTCGAGGTTGCCGGTGGGCTCATCAGCTAGGATTAAACGTGGCTTGCGTATCAGTGCCCGAGCCACTGCTACGCGCTGCTGCTCTCCTCCTGATAAGGTCACGGGGTAGGCATCTGCCCGCTCCTGCAACCCCATGGCGTGCAAAAGCAGCATAGCCAACCGTCGCCGCTCGCGAACACCAACACCCAGCACCTCCAGCCCATAAGCCACGTTGTCGAGAACGCTTCTACGCGGCAACAGTTTGTAATCCTGAAAGATAACGCCGATCTCTCGCCGGAGGGAAGCGATCCCTTCACGGCCCACCGATGACAGGTTACGCTGGCCAACCAACACCTCCCCGTTGGAGCAACGCTCGGCACCAAACAACAACTTTAGCAAGGTGCTCTTCCCCGCTCCGCTAGCCCCTGCTATGAAAAGGAAATCCCCCTCGGATACCTGGAGGTCGATGCCCCGTAAAGCAGCCTGATCCGGTGAATATAATTTAGAAACTCCGTGTAGGTGGATCATAATCCGAATGAAACGCTTTTCGAGGTCCTAACAACCGTCACCAACCTTACCCCGTTGCAAAGCTCCTGTTGCATCAACTTTTTTGTATAGGGTACGATACGCCGGTGATATATAATTTTTATTCCTTATTTAGAGTTACTGCCAGAGCCGTTTTTGGGTTTGTCGGCTGCTGCCTAACGTCTTGCTCGTCTGGTTCGACCCCAACTACCGTCCCTCTAGAGAGTGTTGCTGTTCACCACGAGGCCTGCAAGAGGCTCTCGGGACCACTGGCAACACCGGTAGTGTACGAATGTCGATCTGAGGGCGGGAGAATATTCGCTACGACGCTGAAAGACTGCTCTATACCCGAAAAATTCACCTTTCAAACCACTACACGTCAGCTTTTTGTCGGACTGATCGGTCTAAAAGTTGTCAGCCAAGAACCGGTCCAGATCGGCAGCACCCGTGCTCTTCAAACTGTTGTTTCTGGAACCCTGGATGCGGAGCCAGTACTTATGTCGGCCTTCACCTTTCGCAAACGCAACTGCGTAACCGATATAGTTCTGTGGCAGGGGTCGGATTCAACCCAGGTGGCGACTGAAAAGATCGATCAGTTCACTCGCTCATCCTCCCAGCTAACCTTTCACCTGCTCGACGACTCAACCACGGTGCACGAAGATGCAGATGTTACAGGTTAACAACAGCCTCAAAGCGTTTGGAGCTTACGCGCACCTATTGTGGGATGTCGCACGCGATATTAAGCGCAACGGGATTGACTTGCGAGAAACCTCTCGACACATCGTTACTATCGGTATTAACTCGCTACCGATTATCTTGCTTACCGCCGTCTTTACTGGAATGGTGCTAGCACTTCAAACAGCATATGGGTTGCAGCGATTTGGGGCCAAAAACTATGTTGGTAACCTAGTGGGCTTGGCGCTCTCTCGGGAGCTGGGGCCGGTGCTCACTGCGGTCATGGTGTGTGGGCGAGTTGGTGCTGGAATTGCGGCAGAGCTCGCCTCCATGGTTGTAACCGAACAGGTCGATGCAATTCGAGCACTCGGCGGCGATCCAGTGCGCCGACTGGTCACGCCGCGAATTATCGCCGGAACGATCTCGATGCCACTTCTAGCGGGACTGGCTCTGCTAATCGGCGTCTGGGGTGGTCTGGTGGTAGCTGTGGGCGAGTTGGGAATAACGACTCACCAATACTACCGTTCGTACCTCTACGCTGTACAGATTCGCGATGTCCTAGACGGTTTAATCAAAAGCTGCGCGTTTGGCTTTATAGTTGTGTCTATCGCCTGCTATAAAGGACTGGCCTGCCGGGGTGGCACAGAGGGAGTTGGGCGGACCACTACATCAGCGGTGGTTACTGGCTCGCTGGCAGTATTTGTATCTAATTATTTTATAACCAAACTTCTTATCATTTTGCACTTCAAGTGAACACCCAAACACCAACAGTTGAGTTCAACGATGTGCACACATCATTCGGCACAAACCATGTGCATAGAGGGCTTAACTTCGCATTACAACCCGGAGAGGTGACTACCCTGCTTGGACCTAGCGGGGCCGGTAAAACAATAATTTTGAAATTGATCATGGGCCTCACCTGGTGCAAGAGCGGCGCTGTTAGGGTAATGCAGCGCGACCTTAATCAGATCTCGGAGAGCGAACTAAGCGCCTTACGGGTAAACATCGGCATGCTCTTTCAGGGAGCCGCTCTTTTTGATTCACTGACCGTGTTTGAGAATATCGCCTACGGCCTGCGGGAGCGCGGAGAGCACGACGAAGATAAGATCGCCTCGATTGTTCATTCGCGACTCGAAATGGTGGGACTCCCCGGTATAGAGCGCAAGCTCCCGTCTCAGCTCTCTGGCGGCCAAAAGAAAAGAGTAGGCCTGGCTCGTGCCCTGGCTTCATCACCAAAAATCATGCTCTATGACGAACCAACCACTGGGCTTGACCCTACCTCTACTCGTAAAATCGATGATCTGATCGTGAAGTTTGCTAAGGAATCGGGTATTACATCCCTAGTGGTGACGCACGATATCCAGAGTGCTCGCCGCGTTTCCGACCGATGGATGCTGCTCAGCAAAGGGGTGATAGCAGCTGATGGTCCAGCATCGCAAGTAGTAGCAGAGAGCCAATTGGTGTCGGATTTTGTTTCAGGGCAGTGGAAGGATGAACTATGAGACTGCGTAATGAATTTAAGGCAGGTGCTTTTGTACTGACTAGTCTGGTGCTTGTGGGCGCTTTGATCCTAATCATGGGCCGAGAGCGGCAGATTTTTGCCAAGCAGAGTAAGTTCTATGCCTTCTTCAAGGACGTTAAGGGCCTCTCCAGCGGGGCACCTGTGCGGATGGGAGGCATACCTGTCGGGCGTGTCGACAAGGTTGGTTTCTCTGATAATCCCCAAGATCCGCAGGTGCGAGTAACACTTCTTGTAAACGAGGATTCCCTAGACCGCATCCGTAGAGACTCTATGGTGCTAATTGAAACTCAGGGGCTCCTCGGAGACCGGTTTGTAAGCCTGACAAGCGGGGTCGATCCAACGCGAGTGACACCTGGCAGCCAGCTTCCTTCTCAAGAGATATCCGACCTGCAACAGGTGATGCAACGCGCCCAAGCAGCCGTAAATAACACTACTCAGATTACCGAGCGCATCAATCAGGCCCTAGAGGGACTCTCCCCTGAGATGGTGAAGAATGTCGCATCTGCGTCACAGAGCATCGCCGAGGTGTTTAAGGCGATCAAGAACGAAGAGGGATTTATCCACCGACTGATATACTCTGAGGTCGAAGGCAAGAAACTGGTCGAAAGCATAGCAGCAACATCCAAGGACATAGCGGATCTTACCAAAGAGGTTCGAAACGGCAAAGGAGTCCTCCATGCGCTAGTTTACTCTGATGGGGGCGAACGTGCAGTTCAGCGCCTTTTTGATGCATCAGACAGCGTCGCCTCGGCAAGCGACAACCTCTCTGCCCTCCTGCTTCAAGCCAAGAACGGCAGAGGCTTGTTGCACGACCTGATCTACACCGATATTGAACCGGGAGTGGTCGCTAAACGAATTGAGCAGGTTCTGGTGTCTCTTGCAACCATGGCCAACAACCTGAAGGTGACCTCTGACTCACTTGTGCAGGGAACAGGCACACTCGGAGCGCTAATTCTCGACCCCAAACTATACGACAATCTGGTTGAGGTTACCGATGGAGCTAAGCGCAGCTTTATTCTACGACAAGCGATACGTAGCTCACTCAAGCAGTAAAGTCTTTTCAGCGTAATTTGAGCGAGGTCAATGCTAGGATCGCCAGCACGATTGAAAGTATCCAGAAGCGCACGATAATCTTAGGCTCTGGCCATCCGAGTAGCTCAAAGTGATGGTGAATCGGCGCCATGCGAAAGACTCGCTTCTTTGTAGCTTTATAATAGTAACGCTGGATCACTACCGAAGCGGCCTCCAGTACGAACACTCCCCCAGCGACAACAAGGATAAGCTCCTGCTTAACAACAACAGCTATAAAACCCAGCGTGCCTCCAAGAGCCATCGAACCGGTATCACCCATGAAGACCTGAGCCGGGAAAGTGTTATACCACAGGAAGCCCAAGCCAGCGGCAAACATCGAGGCCAAAATAATCGCTATCTCTCCGGCACCAGGTACGTGGTGAATGCCGAGGTAATCCGCGTAAATCGCATTGCCCGCTAGGTATGCAAAGACTCCATAGGTGCAGGCAACCGTCATCACCGGCCCTATTGCTAGCCCATCAAGGCCATCAGTAAAATTCACCGCGTTCGATGTGGCTGTCAGCACAAACGCTGTGAATAGCACAAACCCAAAAAGTCCCAGGTGGATAGTGACACCCTTGAGAAAGGGAACAAAAATATCAGTCGAACCGCCAAGTAGGGCTAAAACCACTGCTGCACCTCCTCCAAGGCCTATCTGCCACGCTAGTTTGCCCCGCTCGGAGAGACCTTTTGAATCCTGCTTGGTAATCTTTCGCCAGTCATCAATAAATCCAAGATATGCAAAGCCGATCATAACCATCATCACCAACCACACGGTGATGTGTGATAAATCCGCAAAGAGAAGCGTAGAGAGCAGGACAGCCGCAACGACCACCATTCCCCCCATCGTTGGTGTGCCACGCTTACCTTCATGGGCCTTTGGTCCGTCATCGCGAATCGGCTGACCCTTCACTCCGCGGTTCTGCAACCAACGAATGAACACTGGCTGTGCCGCCAACACAAATGCGAAGGAAAATAGAAACGCCAGCATCGAGCGAAATGTTTGATACTTAAAAACGTTTAGCCAGCTAAAGGTGTCTTGGAGAGATGTCAACAGATGGTACAACACGGTTCAACGTCGCCTAAAAAAGTGAAATACCTGGCAAGAGTACCCTACATGATGGGACTAAAAACAGAGTAAGATTTCATCGGGCCGCAATTCTCTCTGAATTAGAGAGGCCCCAAATTGCGCGGATGAAGAGGAAGCCGTGTTTTTTCGACCAGGTCTCCGTATCAGCAATGGGCCCTTGAACCGGAACAGATCGGCCAAGTAGCGCCACTTTCGGGACATACCCATGGCCTCAGGGTTAAAGATAAGCCATTGATCTTACATAAGAGGCGCCCTAGACTAGACCCATTTGATTGAAACACCGTAGTAACTGTATGCTTTAGGTTTATGGTTCAAAGACTTATCGACTCCCTGAAGCTGCCGGAAGACCTGCGTACTCTGTCTACGGAAGACCTGGCTACAGTGGCCCATGAGCTGCGCAACGATCTGATTGACTCCGTTAGTCGCTCCGGTGGGCACTTTGCGTCTAGCTTAGGCACCACCGAGATATCCGTAGCGCTGCACAGGGTGTTTGACACACCCCACGACAGGCTCGTTTGGGACGTTGGCCATCAAGCTTACATCCATAAGATGCTCACCGGTCGCCTGAATCACATGGGAGGTATCCGGACAAAAGATGGTATCTCAGGGTTCCTCAAACGCTCTGAGAGCCCGTTTGATGCCTTTGGCGCTGGGCACGCCGGTACAAGTATCTCGGCAGCTGTTGGCATGCGAGTTGCGCTTGATTCGGTAGATCCTGAGCGCTACGTTGCAGCAATCATCGGCGACGGCTCGTTGACCGCAGGGATGGCATTTGAGGCCCTCAACCACGCTGGAGACCTACGACTAAAGAAGTTCGTCGTTGTACTGAACGACAACGAGATGTCGATCTCGAAAAACGTTGGCGCACTAAGTTGGCTATTTTCTCGAGCTGTAACCGGAGAGACATCATCGCGCGCGCGCGACACGTTCAAGCGACTACACGAACGTGGCTACATCCCTGATCTGCTCTACCGCGCGGTGGACCGAGCCGAGGAGGTAACGCAAGGGTTCTTCTCATCCCCTGCCATGCTGTTTGAGGCCTTTGGCTTTAGGTACATCGGGCCAGTTGATGGTCACGACATACCCTCGCTCATTCAGGCGCTAGAGAACGCCAAACGTCAGGATATTCCGGTTGTCGTCCACTGCCACACTGTAAAGGGCAAAGGGTATGAGCCGGCCGAGGAGGATCCGATCCTTTGGCACGGTGTAGTTCCTTTTGACCGCTCAAAGGGGGTCTTCACCGCCCCTTCGGCACCCCCCAGCGCAACACCGAAGAAGGCTCCCTCATTCACCGGAGTTTTTGCTGAGGCGCTTACTGAACTGGCATCCAAAGATTCCTCAATCGTTGGCATCACAGCAGCTATGCCGAGCGGAACGGGGCTAGACAAAGTCGCCAAGACCCTTCCTCATCAGGTGTTTGACGTGGGCATCTGCGAGCAACACGCGGTTACCTACGCTGCGGGACTAGCCTGCGAAGGGCTAAAGCCGGTAGTGGCGATCTACTCAACCTTTTTACAGCGCGGATACGACCAGGTTGTTCACGACGTATGTATCCAGAAACTCCCGGTGACATTTGCCATCGACCGCGGCGGAGTAGTAGGCAACGACGGCGAGACTCATCAAGGTGTATTTGACATAGCCTACCTGCGCACCATTCCCAACATGACAATTATGTCCCCCAAGGACGAGAACGAGTTGCGCCACATGCTCTATACCGCTGTGAGTCTCGGTTCTCCTGTTGCTCTTAGATATCCGCGCGGCAACGGACTGGGAGTTACACTTGACCAAGAGTTAAAACTGATACCGATCGGTCGTAGCGAAGTAGTTCGCTCTGGTCAGGATGCTTTGATTATCGGATTTGGGCCGATTATCAGCAACGCGATCGATGCGGCTACTACACTAGCGCAAGAGCACGGAATAGAATGCACAGTTATCAATGCTCGGTTTGCTAAGCCCTTGGACAACGAGCTACTGATGCGAGAACTTCCCAAATACGATCTGGTTTGCACCCTAGAGGACCATGCCATCGCCGGCGGCTTCGGCTCTGCTGTGCTAGAGTTTGTTAACGACAACGGGATTCAATTAAAGTCTGCGATCAAGCGCTTTGGAGTAAATGATTCCTTCGTTCCTCACGGTTCGCAGTCTGAACAGCACTTATTGAATCACTACGATTCAGCTAGCATAGTCAATCACATCCGTAGCAACGCATCAAAGCGCCGCAAGGTGGCCTAGCCGCACAGGTCTTTACCACCTAGATACCGACCTTTTTTTGGACACTGTCCTGTAGCCAATCAGCTGCAACCCCTAACTACATAACAATATCAACCAGTTACGACAGGCACAACTTCTGCAAGACCTCATCTCGAATGCCTGAAGCAGAGGAGGTTCTTATGCGGATATATGATCAAGACATTGAGCCTAGCTTGTTAAATAAATTAACTGACGAGCTATATCTTGCGGGAGAATCTGACATGAGTTGGTCACGAGGCGGAAACTTTACCAGAAATTTGCTGAGCCTACAGCTTCAGCTACAGACCTTGCTCGAAGGGGTCGGTGGCGAAGGCACCGCCTCTCTACTCGACGGGCTTGCGCAGCTAAGCGAATCAGAGCGCAAACGGATTATCCCCCTACTCTCACGAGTTGTCGGTAAAGTACTTAAGGGGGAAAAGCGCCTATCATCTGCCGAAGACCAGGAGCTTCAGAATTTTGAGGACTCATTGTTTGACAGCATAATGGCGGCATTAGGCCAATCGGCAAACGACGATCGGGTTACCCCGGAATCTGAGCGCAAGCTAGAGATTGTTCCGGGTGGACGCAAGGAGTTGGGTGCATCACTAAGGGGCAAACCGGTAAAAGTCCCGTCACTAATAGACCTAGCAAAGGCTAGAGAAAGTCGTAGACAACGCTTTGATACACCGCCAAACGAGGTCAGTTAGTTCCCTGGTTGGTTCGGTATCTCTGCTCCAATTGTCTTCGCCAGTAAAAGGCTATTTCCCGCGATCCAGCTACTTTTGCCATTGAACCTACGAGAATCGCGTAGCAGCTATACGGACTTTGAGAGAACTCCACCGACCCGCTTACCCTAGTGCCGGGCACGAGCAGAGTCTTCAATCGCTTAAGCGATCAGGTCTAGCACGTAACCATGGTAGCTGATAAGATTTAAGAAGTGATTGTCACCCCAATGGGTACGGGTGACAAGTAGCCCAAGCGCCTTATAGTCGCGTGGGGCGAGGAGTTTCCTTGACGCTCTGGAATTCTTCAGACTCAGTTAGGACCAGCTTGCTGCTGGTAATTGGCAAGCTGTGTCGGATAGCAGTAGTGGGTTTGTGCGGTCTGCTTACACTCTCCAGCTCCCACATGGCTCTGGCTCAAGGGCTCCGCATTGAGCCACAGGACCCCCAATACTCCTGCGTGTGCCCAGAGATACCCCCGTGCCCATTTGTCGGCTGTCAGCAGGCAGTACAACAAGGTTGCTTTACCTGCTCTAGCTTGCGAGAAAAATGTCCTCTTACCTGCAACGCCCCGTGGTTTGCCGAGGGAATCAGGAGGTGCGGATGCCGCCCAAGCTCGTCTTCTAGCTCCAGTAGCGGCAGCTCATCATCCGCTTCAGCGCCTAGCTGTTGCATCACCTCAAACTCCGCAGATGTTTGCCAACAGCAGTGCTTAGACCTTCTTGGTAAACTTTGCAATATCTGCACGAATACTCAGTGAGCTCCTCTGCTAGCCTACTGACTTTAACGCTGCATGTGCTTAGCAGAGCTGGCCTCAAAAAGGCTTCGTCGCGAGTTTAAAGAGATGCGAGGCCAGCCGATGAAAACGAGGGTAAAAACCGCAAGGTGTATCCACTGAGATACGCTCAAGGAATTTTTCGCGAAGTTTCACCAAAAAGACTTTTGGAGAACGACATATAGGCGGGCGACGAAAGCCTTTTTATTGAAGATGCAGGGTAGACTTAGCCCCATTTCTATCGTAGGAAGTGGCCATGTCTGTAGTTTCCATGGCCCGCGCCTTTGCTCCGGCCCACATCACCGGCTTTTTCGTTATCTTTCAAGATGGCTCAACCGGTGCTGGGCTAAACCTTGAGCTGGGGGCTGAAACAGGGGTGCAGATTCACGACTCAAGCGGTCCAGTTGAGGTTATAGTAAACGGAGTCGATACACAGGCGCTGGTGTCTCACCGTGTCGCTCAGGCCTTCGGCAAATCAGTTAGGGGACGACGCGTCACAGTATCAACCACCACCGCCTTTCCAGTTGGATACGGGTTTGGGATGAGTGGCGCAGGAAGCTTCTCTTTTTCGTTGGCGCTCAACGCTGCTCTAGGCGCCGGTAAAAGCTATAAGGAGTGCATGCAGATAGCGGCTGACGCAGAGATATTCTGTGGCACTGGGCTCGGCACAGTTATGACTCAGCAATACTGCGGATTCCTAATCGGCGAAGAACCCTATCCTAGTCGCACGGCTCGGCAGATCGAGTGCACTCAGGATACTGTGGTAAGCTGTTTTCTAGACCCGATTGAAACTAGCTCGATCATTCGTGACGGCAGCTGGAAGGAGCGCATTAACGCTGTCGGACAGGAGTGCATGATCGAGATGAATAGGAATCCAACTGTAAAATCATTTATCGAACTTTCGAGGCACTTTACCCTCGTCACTGGTTTAGCCAGTGACCCAGTTCGCGCGATAATGGCGGAGGTCAAGGTCGCCAGCATGGCGATGCTGGGGCAGACACTTTTCGCGGTAGTGCACCACTCCGAGGCGCAGGCAGTAGCTGAAAAGTTTCGCCGATACACAGAAAATACGATGATTACACCGCTTGGCAAACGCGCTGCTACCGTTTTGTGAGGAATTGATCAGATCGCATTTTAGTCGAGATTTAACTATGGCCAACATACCTAGAAGCCACCCACGATACGCATCGCTTATGGCACGCTACGCCGTTGCCAAAGGTGTAGAATCAGGGATCACCACGATCACCGGACTTACTGCACACGGTCGAGGTGAGGCGTTTGACTACCTACTCGGGGAACGCACCCACCGTTTTGCAGACCGTGCCGCTAAAGCAGCTGCGGCCGCCATCCTACTGGCGGAGCGACCAGTCATTTCGATTAACGGCAACAGCGCGGTTTTGGCGCCCAAAGAGATGATTAGTTTGTCCAAGTGCTCAGGGGCACTATTGGAAGTAAATCTGTTTTATGACACCGGAAAACGCCGCAAACTGATCGGCAAGATGTTTCAGTCTCGCTACAAGCAGAAGATACTCGGAGTTACCCCCGACCGGCGTATTACCGGACTAGCATCACACCGAGCCCTAGTTGACTCGCGCGGCATCTACGGTGCTGACTTGGTTCTTGTGTCGATTGAGGACGGCGACCGAACGCTGGCGCTTAAGCATGTTGGCAAACAAGTAATTGCTATCGACCTAAATCCGTTCTCTCGCACACCCCAAACGGCTGACATATCGATTATCGACAATGTACAACGCGCATTTCCGTTAATAGAGCGGCATATCCGTGCGCTACGTAGCTTGCCACGTCGAAGACTACAGGCGATTCTTGCCCGCTATGACAACAAAGCGGTACTATCAGAGGCCATCAAACGCATTCGCAAGGGATAACGTCTTCGCCATAAACCTAAGAAGGGAGTTAATGCCAAAGTTACAAAAGTATTCAAACTCACTGCCGGTCTGGCCGCTAGCACCCTCATTAGCGATGCTGTTTCTTGGTGTCTCGCAGCTGGGCTGCTCGGCCTCTAGCTCTGACGTAGACCCTGAACCGGAGGCTAAAGAGATTAGAGCCGACAAAGACCCGCTGGCTTCGGAGGCCCCAGAATCTGAGCTGATCAAACTTTCAAAGCAGCTCTATCAGGTCGGCATGTATACCGTTTCGCGTGATTCTCTGGCTACACTAAAAGACCGCTACCCGCTCGGAGCCTACGCGAACTTTGCAGAGCTAAAGCACGCCGACTCTTATTTCTTTAACCGGGAGTACAACGAAGCTGCCAAAGCTTATGAAGCTATTATCAAGAACTCCCCAGGTAGCGCAGACCTACCCTACGTAAAGCTCCAAGCAGCCCGGGCGCACGTCGCCTCAGCGCGAGATGCAGGTCGCGACCGCCAACCTTGGGAACGCGCCCTGGCGATCTATGATGAACTGGTAACAGGCTACCCCGGGTCAACATACGAGGCGGTAGCAAGGACAGAACGCGCCAATGTCGTCCGCGAATTAACCGCCTACGACCGGGAGATTATCGAGTTCTATCGCAGCCAGGGAAACCAGGCGGCCGTTGAAGCTCGCGAAAAGCAGTTTAACAATCGCTGGGGTTCGCGGCTTGGGGCCGATGCGACACCCGATTGAAGCCAACAACTTTATACGACAGCGTGAGTTGAGTCAGAAAAAAGAGTGATGTCGGCCACCCGTCTGTCAAACATCGTTACTCAAAAGAGCTCTCGACAGCCCGTTTTGCTGCCGCCGGTTTTGGTGCCGGTTTTGGTGCGGGGCTACTTTTATACTCCGGTTTTGGTGCGCCGGTTTTGGTGCGGGGCTACTTTTATATGGAAAAGAGCATCGCACCGGAGGCAGGCTCTCATCTTACAACATGGAGGGTGTGTATTCACTCGCAGCGGGGGCCCCTTGCCTTGACACAGTCAGCAGAACGCAGTGTCGAAGATGCAGAGAGCACCTGTTGCAATCACTGAAAGGCGAGTATTATTCGTATTTTGGACTGTAAGGACTGAAGTAAAGTGAGGGAGTTACTCGACATCCGCGGGCTGCGCGAGCTGAACTACAACGCCGTTCTTGGACGCGTTATGCGGCGCCATAATATTGCCCGATTGGTACGTTGGGTACAGGTCGGAAGCTTTGCAGTGCTCGTATTCGCGGTGGTTCTGCTCTTGGTGGTTCTGGGCCGAGATATCCTTAAAAAGATGACGGTGACCTCCAAGCTCGACTCTCAGATAGCTGCGATCGGAAAATCGCCAGGTGCTGGCACGGCTGGCTCCCTCTCCCCGGCCTACGATTGGAACGTAGTGGCCGATCGCAAGCCTTTTGGAACCCTTGGACGAGTTGTCGCCCAGACCGCTGCTGCGCCGACCCCACCTCCTTCCCCACTTATGTTATCGCTTATCGGAACCTTCCTAACTCAGGGACAGGAACCTTACGCCATCATCGAAGATAAAAAGAAGAACGAGCAGGAGATGTTTCTGATTGGCGACTCAATATTTGACCAAGCTACTCTCAAGAAGATTTACCTTGACCGAGTCGAGGTAGAGCGCAACGGCAAACTTGAGGTGCTCAGGCTTGATGAGATCGGAGGAAATGCTGGGGCTGGGATCATCACCACCGGTTCAGACGACTTTGTCGTTGAGGAAGCAGAGCTGGATAAAGGGCTTGAGAATCTTCCGCTACTTCTGACCCAGGCGCGAGCCGTCCCCTACTTCAAGGATGGTCGCTCGATAGGTCTACGTCTGTTCGCAATTAAGACGGGTAGCCTGTACGAAAAAGTTGGGCTCAAAAATGGGGATATACTCAAGACTATTAACGGGAATAATCTAGGCGATATATCCCAGGCATTGAAGCTTTTTGAACAGTTAAAACAGGAGCGGTCCATAAACCTTACTCTGGAGCGCGACAAGCAGGAACGTGAATTTAAGTATACGATAAGGTAAGACATGAATTACAGGCACTACCTAAACACATTCGCAATCGCTCTTCTTCTCTGCGAAGCAGTTCTTCTCTCACCAGAACTAGCAAAAGCACAAACACCTGCCGAAACCAACGAGCAGGAGATAGCGAAAGACTCGAACACCGAAATTAATGTCAAAAACGCTGATATCTCGGCTATTATTCGGATCTTTTCCCGAAAGACCAAGCGCAACTACATCCTTGACGAGAAGGTGCGCGGTAAAGTTTCGATCTATCTCCCAGGAAAGGTCTCTGCCGAAGAATCGCTGAGAATTCTTGATTCTGTGCTCGCCCTCAAGGGGTTCACCACCGTACCGATCGGTGAGAACCTCTGGAAGATCGTTCCAGCTAAGGAGGCCCGCCAATCAACTATTCCCACTCGGTTAGAAGGCAGGACTCAAAACCCAACTTCTTCCGTAGTAACCCGCCTCGTGTCCCTCAAGTACGTTAGCGCGCAAGATGTTCAACAGATCGTTTCGCAGCTTATTTCGGCAGACGGCTTGGTAAACGCCTACACCGGAACCAACTCCTTAATTCTAATCGATGCAGAGGACAACGTCGAACGTCTGCTCCGGATTGTCGATCAACTGGACGTGCCGTTTTCGAATAGAGAAATGACCATTATCCCGATTCAGCACGCCGACGTTGAGGATATCTCACAGAAGTTAAACGACATCCTAGGGGACGGATCAAAGAAGGATGGCATGGCCGATGCCACTCGAGCAGCATTAAGAGACCCCAGCCAAGGGCAGGCACCGCAGGGCGCGGGCGCCCCTGCTGCAGTTCGCCAGACGGGCGGCAAAACGATATCCGCTCGCGGCTTAGAGCCCAAAATTATCCCCGACCAAAGAACTAATTCATTAATCGTAGTTGCTGATGATGAGACCACTGCTCGAATACGGGCGCTAATTGCACAGCTAGACAGCAAGGTCGACCTATCTGGTAATAAGTTCTACGTTTACCGCTGTCAGCACGCTAATGCCGAAGAGCTTGCCCAGGTACTTTCGGGGCTAGTGGGAGGTGGTGGTGGCGGAGGCGG
>JBKCMS010000165.1:0-33334 GCA_046300175.1 Pseudomonadota bacterium
GAGCTCTTGCTCCAGTGCTTTCAAGTTCCTGCTAAGTTAAAAACCTACTCAGCCATCACTGGTCCCACGCTTATCAGCAACTAGATAGTCTCTTTCTACAGCTAGAGTTTTTTTGTCTTCTACGGCGCAACTTGGCTGTTCACTTGATCTTCATGGGCCAAGATTGCGCTCGTCCTGCTATTGCAAGTGATTGTTTTCAAAAATCACTCGCGCAGGGTTTATTCTTTCTTGTCATCCCCTGATCGGGGATGCCCTAATTTTGATGAGCAGTTACTGTATTTGCTGAGCAGTTAAATTTTTGTTACTTGCTCTAAAGCTTAGTCAACTTAGCGCCGATAGCCCTGATAGAGGGGCGGCAAATGAGAAAACCACCAAACGAGCGCGAGCGTTTAGCTCGACTTCGATCGCTTAACGTGCTCGATGCGGGCCTCACAGGCCCACTACAAGCCGTAACTGAACTCGCTGCACAAATCAGTGGCTGCTCAATTGCTTTTGTATCTTTCATCGAGGACAACAAACAGATCATCCGAGCCGCTCGCGGCTGTGACCTGCGTGAAATACCACGAGAGAATTCAATCTGCAGCGACACCATCCTTAGTGACGAGCCACTTATTATACCAGACCTTTTGGATGAGCCCCGATTTCGTCTGGCCACACTGAGTCAAATATCACCACCTATCCGATTTTATGCTGGATTCCCCCTAATAACCAGGGAGCGACACATCTTAGGTACTCTTTGTACCATGGACCCGCTGCCAAGAACATCACTTGATCCTGTGCTGGTCACTACCCTTACCTCAATTGCGCAGCACGTCGTTTCGCATCTTGAGCTGCACAACAAGCTCTCGGCTGTGCAAAGGACGATCTCCTCACTTGAGGACAGCGAGCAGCGATTTAGACGTATCGCTGATGCCTCACCGGTGCTGCTGTGGATATCAGATCAAGCAGGGAATAGAACATTATCGAATAAAGCTTGGTGCGATTTCACAGGCCTTTCACAGGAAGAGAGTCTAGCTGAATGTTGGCGCGAATCAGTGCATCCAAGCGATCGAGCAGTCTATCAGGCTAAATGGACCGAGGTAGCAAAAAGCCACAACAAATTTCAGCATGAATACCGGTTACGACATGTCAGTGGCACTTACCGATGGGTAATGGAACAAGCAATTCCCCTCTTCTCGTCTTCGGGCCGCTTAGAGGCATACGTTTCATCATGCGTTGACCTGAGCCTGCGCAGCTCGGATGAACTTCAGTACCAGCACAACGAGGCACGATTTAGGGCAGTCAGTGAAGCAGCTCCACTGGGTATCGTGGTTACCGACTCTAACGGTAACTGCATCTACTCGAATCACAAATTTCAAGTAATCTCAGGGCTAAGTATCGATGAGTCTCTCGGCTCAGGCTGGTTACGACGAATCCATCCTGAAGACTTTCACGGCATCTCCGAGGCTTGGGATCGTGCCAATAAAACAGCTCAGTCATTCGAGCACACCCTGCGCTACCAGAGACTCGACGGAAGTATCTCATGGTGTCGGCTCAAAGCAGCAGCGATTAATGCAACGGATACGGTATCCGGTTGGGTTTCAACTATCGAGGATGTCACAGCCCAACGCCAAGCAGAGGCAGACTTAATAGCTGCAAAACAGGCGGCTGAAAACGCCATGCACGCCAAAAGTCAGTTCCTCGCCAACATGAGTCACGAAATCCGTACTCCGCTAACAGCGATTATCGGATTTACCGATGCTTTGAGGGAGGAGGATGCTTTGGCGCCGGCTCAAAGACACTGCCTAGATGTCATTTTAAACAACGGTAATCATCTTCTTTCCATCATCAACCAGATTCTTGACCTGGCAAAGATAGACGCAGGTGCTCTGACAATAGAACAGACTCCATGTTCACTCATCGACCTTCTTGAGGAACTCAAACTGATGTTTGCTCCAACAGCTGCCGAGAAATCAATTGCATTTGATATCAAATACGAGTGGCCTCTTCCCGGGGTAGTTACCACCGATCCTCTTCGTCTTAAACAGATTCTGATTAATTTAATCGGCAACGCGATTAAATTTACTGCTGCCGGTAGTGTAACCGTTTCAGTGCGCTGGGATGCACCTGCGCAGCAGATTCACTGCGCGATTACGGACACCGGAATTGGCCTAGGGGCGGACCAGCTCGCCAATCTCTTTCAGCCATTCTACCAGGCAAACGACTCCACCACACGGAGCTTTGGCGGAACTGGCCTGGGTCTCAGCATCTCTCAACGCTTGATTAAAGCGCTGGGCGGGGCAATCGAAGTGGTTTCTCAGCCCGGTCAAGGGTCTACCTTTAGTTTCTCTGTTCAGTGCTCTCGCGTTGATGGGGTGCTTAGCGTGCAGGATACAGCTCGCTTTAGTACCAAGGCTGCGGGACCCACAAAAGTTGAGGTACCTAAGCTTAGTGGTAAGATCCTTTTTGCCGATGATGCCCTAGACAATCGACGACTCATTGAACATCTTCTTCTTAGAACGGGTGTGGAGATAACGCTCGCGGAAAACGGCCTAGAGGCGGCGAAAGCCGCTCTGTCCAAGCCGTTTGATCTTATCTTGATGGACATACAGATGCCGGTTTTGGACGGTCTGACGGCAACCAGAAAGCTCCGCGCGGCTGGAGTTGAAACTCCAGTAATCGCAGTATCAGCTGGTGCCATGACATCAGATGTAGAGCGAGCGCTTGAAGCCGGCTGTACGCTACATCTGAGCAAGCCGTTTGACAGACGCACTTTCTACGAGCTATTGGCGCGCTATCTCAATCAAGCTGACACCCACCAAGAGAACGCCTCAAATTCAAACGCAGCTCACTCAATTGCCAGCGATGAAGATGCCGAGATGCTTTCGCTAATTCGTGATTTCATCGCCGGTTTACCTGATCGTCTTTTGACATTAGCCGAAGCTGCTCAAACTAATGATTGGCCCGCAGTAGCTGCTCATGCGCATAAACTTAAAGGAAGTGCCGGAATGTACGGGTTCGCCGAAATAGCTGCTTGCGCCGGAAAAATAGAGCTTGCAGCTAAATCATCTCAGGTGGACCGAGTCTGGCACTATCATCAGGAGGTCAGCGCTCTCTCTGAAACAGCGCGCCGAGCGGTACTACCAGTTTAATGTCACGTACACCAGCGCATGGTCTGATGCATCAGCAGGTGTCGCTACAAGCCCAGATGCGTAAGCGCCCTCACTGAAGGCCGTCTGCCAAGCATACCTTAGGCTTTCAGCAGGCATAACTATATCATCAAGCCACGAGTACTCACCCTTGTAGGCGTACGTGCCGGGATAGTTGGCAACACTGGCATTCGACGTAAGTACGCTAAACAATCTACGAGGCGATTCAGTTGCCGCAACACACAGCGGTACACCACGCTTGCTTAATCGACAGGGCCCCTTCTCCCCGAAACTCGACAATGCCAAAGAGCCCTCCAGTATTCGGGCACTGGCGACGTCAAAATTGCTGTTCCTATCACCAAGTGCTACCAAGATACTCTCACCTGAAGCGAATGCATCTTTGTGGCGAAGCTCTAAAACGCGCCGTAGCCCCTCACTCATCTCCATACGGTAAGTTTCCCACTCTAGGCCAGTCGGATCATCCTGTGCACCCCGCTTGGACTTAAAATGAAAATTGACCACTGCAACCGGCTTGACTACATCTGAATCTCGCGCCTTTACCGACAACTGCACTTCGAATGGAGGTCTGGAAAAGAGTCGTGGCTTCTGTCGAGACCATATTTTAGGAAGCTGCACACGGCCGTAGGGAAGTGCATGGATCACCGTAGCGCGATCAAGCGCAACGATAAAACCGTTGGTCATGCTACCTTCGGAGGGAGGCGCAGTCATGACTTTAAACACCCGATTAGAACGTTCTCGCCAGCGAGAAGCTAGCTGATCTAGTGCCGACTCGCCATCTGCCATGGTTTTGCCGATCACCTCTTGAACAGCTACTACATCGCACTTTGCGACCATAAATCGCGTCACCAGATCGTCGACCTTTTGATCGTATTTCTGACGAGTGAATGTCGGATTACTCCGAGACATTGAGTTAAAAGACCCAAAGAGTTTCAGGTTCTGACTACAAATCACCAGATCTGCAAGGCCGCGCGGATCTCCTCCCGGTGGAGCCTGCAAACCCCCACTTTTGGCGATGCGCTCACCCCTTCCTCTCTGATTTGTGCCGGCAGTGGAGCTACCTCTGCTGCTAATTGCGTCACCATCTGCGCTGACTGCGCCCTCACTAGCGGCCGCCACGATCGGAGACGTCGCTGGAGCAACTGCTGCGGGTAAAGTCTCATCACCGTACCCCTTAACACAGGTACCCAACATTAACCCAAAAAACACCGCGCTAATCGTGTAAATCTTCATCCTAGCTACCACCTGCACGTACTCTCCAACCACGCCTTTGCGGACCCTCACCATGGGCAAACATCACCTCGACCGGCAGATCGCCCTCCTGTGCTGAACGCACTCGCATTACTGCCAGTCGTCCCAACAGAATTGCGTCGACTATATCCTGATGTTTGACCAAATCTCCCTGTGACACTCCGAGCCTCTTGAGCTCATCTAGGTAAAGGTACTCAACTGTGCGTCGAGCTGCCAGCTTCACCTCTGCTCTTGGCAACTGCTTCCCTGACAAGCCCATTACTTCATGGTGGACAGATCGTGGATTTATTCGCCCTGGCACAGACATTAAGCGAGTTCGAGCTACCGATTCAAAGATCGAGCGAACATTCTCAACCTTGAGGGCATTGTGCGGGTCTTTTACTGTCGTTGCAGACTCGCACACCAGGATATCATCAGCTCCAAGCTGTAACCTCTCCAGAACTGCCTCAATCCGCTGTTGTAAGGTACGCAGCCGCTGTCCCATTGGAACAGGAGGTGGGTCGCTCCTAACCTTGCCCACAGAGCAGATATGACCGTTGCTTATAGAAAACAAAGCCCACCCAGAGCAGGTTAGACTAGGATCTACAGCTAAGAGTGACCGGAAAGTTGACATATGGGCCAGGATACTCGGAACCAGCCTAACCCGCTATATAGCCGATTTAGGCTCACTAACGCCCTGGCACCTGTGTAAAGGCTAAAGGTCAAGGGGCCCGTCAATACAACCTCTTACGGTTTTATTCCTCGAAATCGGCTAGGGTGGACAGCCTTCAATGTCGTTGGTATAACCCCTTTGTTTGAGCGAGCAAAACGTCAAATCCAGGTCTTACCAAACCTGGGTCCATTGAGGGTTGACGCGCATCGAACAAACCCTCTAGTAAACCAAGGCACCCGAGACTCGAAATTGCCCGACAAGAGCGAAACCACATGGAACAGGAACTTTTAAGCGATCTCTACAGAAAGATGCTCCGCATACGCCGATTTGAAGAAGAGGCGGCAAGGCTCTATACCGAGAAGAAGATCGGTGGGTTTCTGCATCTCTACATCGGACAAGAGGCGGTGGCTGTTGGAGCCCTTTCGGTGCTTCAGAGTAATGACTACGTGATGACAGCTTATCGATGTCACGGGCACTATCTAGCGCGTGGGGGCTCGGCTCGTGCTGGCATGGCTGAGCTGCTTGGTAAGGAGACTGGCTGTGCCAAGGGCCGGGGCGGATCAATGCACTTCTATGACGTAGAGAACCGTTTCATGGGCGGCTGGGGCATAGTAGGGGCTCAGGTCCCAGTAGCAGCGGGATTGGCATTCGCTGAAAAATATAAGGGCAGCGACGGGATCGCCATCGTTTTCCTCGGGGATGGAGCAATTAACATCGGCTCGTTCCATGAAGGGTTAGCCCTTAGCGCACTCTGGAAGATTCCGGTGATCTTCGTAATCGAGAACAATCAATTCGCCATGGGAACGCCGCTGGAAAAAACCGCTCCTACAGACGATCTATCAATACGCGCTTTGGCCTACCCGATGGCCCGTGAAACGGTCGATGGTCACGATATCTTCGCAGTTCGTGAAACGATCTATGCGGCAGCGAAGCGCGCAAGAGAGCAGAACTTACCGACCCTTGTTGAAGCAAAAACCTACCGGTATCGTGGACACTCGATGGCCGACCCAGCTAAATACCGAACATCTCAGGACGTCGAGGCTTGGAAGGCACGCGACCCGATCAAGGTTATTGGAGAGACGATGGAAAGCTTGGGGATGCGAGGTCTGCGCGAGCAGATTGAGCAAGAGGTAGAAGAGGAGATACAGGACGCGGTTCGTTTTGCTGAGGAGTCTCCCTTCCCAGCACCAGAAACAGCTTTGGATTACACTTATGTCTAACGCGATGCTACATACTTCAGATACTCAATCAGCCATGCGAGAGATTCAGATTCGTGATGCCCTTCAAGAGGCCATGACCGAGGAGATGGTGCGCGACTCGCGAGTCTTCCTCGTCGGCGAGGAGGTTGGTGGTTACAATGGGGCATACAAATGCTCTAAAGGAATGCTCGACCAATTCGGTGCGAAGCGCGTCATTGATGCTCCGATCGCCGAAAATGGCTTCGCCGCCATCGCTATCGGCGCTGCAATGGCTGGTCTGCGACCGATAGTTGAGTTTATGACATTCAATTTCTCGCTGTGTGCAATTGACCAGATAATTAACACCGCAGCCAAAGCGCGCCTAATGTCGGCTGGAGCACTATCGTGTCCGATAGTTTTTCGCGGAGCCGGCGGCGCAGCATTTCAGCTCGGAGCTCAACACGCGAATTCGTTCGATGGCTTCTATGCGTACACTCCTGGACTAATTGTTGTGGCGCCTGCTACGCCATACGACATGAAGGGACTGCTCAAGAGTGCCATCAGAGATGACAATCCAGTTGTATTCTTCGAGTCAGAGCTTACCTACGGCAAGCGCGGCCCTGTTCCAGAGGGCGAATACCTCGTTCCGATCGGCAAGGCGGATATTAAGCGAGAGGGCTCAGATGTGACTCTGATCACCTGGTCAAAGAACGTATTCCTTGTCCTTGAGACAGCAGAGGAGTTGGCGAAGCAGGGCATATCAGCCGAGGTCATCGACCTACGAACATTACGACCTTTAGACAAGGAGGCCGTATTTAACTCGGTCGCCAAAACTCATCGGTGTGTAATCGTTCAGGAACAGCACGAAGTCGCAAGCTATGGGGCGTACCTCAGTCATCTGATCTCAACTGAGATATTCGATGAACTAGACGCACCTGTGGGGTTGGTATCTACACTTGAGGCACCGATGCCCTACTCCAAAGCCCTCGAAGTGGTCCTTCTGCCGGGTAAAGACCGGATCATTGAGAAGGTGAAATCCGTCTGCGCCTAATTGAATGCCCATTACCTTTTTTAAAAAAAGCATACCATCAATCGCATCCACTGCTTTTATCGCGCCGGATGCTTGGGTTATAGGTGCAGTAACTATAGGAGAGCGCAGCTCTGTATTCTTTAACACCGTTGTGCGCGGAGATATTCAGCCTATAACTATTGGACGAGAAACCAACCTACAAGAACACGTGCTGGTTCACAGTTCACACGGCATGTCGCCGGTGGTTATCGGCGACAGGGTGACCGTCGGTCACAGAGCAATCATACATGGATGCTCGATCGGCAGTAACTCCCTAATCGGTATGGGAGCCACGATCCTGGATGATGCCGTAATCGGCGAAAATTGTATCATTGGAGCCCACGCCTTGGTTACCAAAGGCTCAGTGATTCCACCCGGCAGCATGGTCATCGGAACTCCGGGCAAGGTCCTCAGGTCTTTGTCCGCAGAGGAGCTCGCTAACCTTCTAGACTCAGCCCGAAACTACGCCCAACTCGCCTCAGAGTACCGGGAAATGCTCAAAGCTGTACAACCCCCCGCCCCCGCGGTAGACTAAAAGCACGCAAAGGGAATGCCGCTTGGGCGCGGCGGGATACAAGCGTAACTAACTGCGTCTTCAAAGAAAACGCACTGAGAGTGAGCGCGCTAGGTCAATAACGCGACAATAAATAGGTAACGGCAAGGTACGCTGGATTTATCTGCATGTTTGATTTTCTCCATGACAAGATCGATGGCGCTTTAAAACGCATCCGAGGTCGAGGCGCGCTAACCGTAGCTGATGTCGAGTCAACCATGAAGGAGGTGCGCACTGCTCTCCTTGAAGGAGATGTAAACTTTAAGGTAGCTAAGGAGTTCTGCGCTCGAGTTACAGAAAAGGCAGTCGGTGAGAATGTTCTCAAAAGCCTCTCTCCTGACCAACAAATCATTAAGATAGTCCATGAAGAGCTGACTGCTACCATGGGTGGTGATGCCGCAGAGTTGAATCTAAAGGTGGCACCACCTGTGGTCATAATGCTGGTGGGGCTGCAAGGATCAGGTAAAACAACCACCTCTGCGAAGCTCGCTCGGCTGCTTAAAGAGCAGCACAAACGCTCCCCGCTCCTGGTTCCTGCCGACGTCTACCGACCCGCTGCTATTCAGCAGTTGAAGACTCTCGGTGGGCAGCTAGATATTCCTGTCTTTGACACCCAACCAACCGATAAGCCTCTTGATATTGCTATACGCGCTCGTGATTTTGCTCGGCGACAGATGCTCGATGTGATGATCATCGACACTGCTGGACGGTTGCAGATCGATGAAGCTCTGATGAATGAGCTCAAACAGATAGTAGCAGCTGTCGCACCTGCCGAAATACTCCTTGTAGCAGATGCGATGACTGGACAGGAGGCTGTCAATGTCGCCCAAGGTTTTGACCAAACTCTGTCGCTTTCGGGACTAATTCTCACAAAGTTAGACGGGGATGCGCGAGGTGGTGCAGCGCTCTCCATGCGCGCTGTAACAGGTAAACCGATAAAGTTCATCGGGCTTGGTGAAAAATCCGATGCTTTAGAGGCCTTTCATCCTGAGCGCATGGCATCCCGAATCTTAGGCATGGGGGATGTGCTCACTTTGATTGAAAAGGCCACTCAACAGGTCACCGTTGAGGAGTCCGAGGACCTGGAGAAAAAGCTTAAGAAAGGTCAATTTACCTTCGAGGATTTCCTATCGCAGTTGAAGATGATTCAGCGCATGGGGAGTATCTCATCGCTGATGTCGATGATCCCGGGAATCAACAAACTAGCCAAACAGGTTGATCCCGAGAGACAGGAACGTGAGTTTCGCAAACTAGAGGCCATCATCCTTTCGATGACCAAAGAGGAGCGCCGCAACCACGAAATCATCAACGGAAGTCGACGGAGGCGAATAGCTCTCGGCTCCGGAACAAGCGTTGAGGATGTTAACAAACTAGTAAAGCAGTTTGTTGAAATGCGAAAGATGATGAAGCAGCTGATGAAAATGGGGCCCGGTGCTCTTGGCGGTCTTTTCGGTGGCAAAGGCATGGGCGGTATGGGCGGTATGTTCGGCAGACGATAGCCTTAGCCAACCAACATCCAGCAGTCGCATCTGTCTCCTACGAAAAAGTCAAAATTGAGGGAACTCGCTCTGGAAACTCAGTTCGCAGGAGTTGGTAGCCTACACCCGCTCCTCCAACAAACATGCCCGGAAGAAAACACCGCGATTCATTTCGATCAAAGTATTTGTAGGCGCCCACATTCAGCAGGTGCTCTCTAACTCGATCCATCAGTCCACGATCCTGCGACGGCGCCGGAAGAGCCATGAGATACTCTAGAATTCCAGGTGCACCACAGCATAGCGAATGCACCTCCAAACCCTGATCAACCTCGAACTCAACAACTGCAAGCGAGCGTGCGGCAATATCCTCGTGGTCATTACGGGAAAGTACCTTGGCACAGCCAGCAGCAGCTAGGCCTATTCCTACTGCTCCGTGGCACCATGAGGGAGCAGTGAATCCAGCTAAATCACCGCGCAAATCGCGCCAGTTACCGTTGGTAGCATCAAACACGTAACTCTCATTTAGAAAAGTACGTCTGGCAGTACTAAGGAGCGTTCGACCGGCTGCACCTAATCTTGCTCCTGCTCGCGTTAGCGCGTAAGAAATCCCTGAGCTCCCATGAGCAAATCCAGGCAGCGGCTTACCCTCCAAGGTTGCCCAGGCTACCTGATTTTCAGAGAACACTTGTTCGAGCTGACAAACCCTATTTGCCGCCAAAGCCATCTTCCTCAACAACACCGGGTGCGGAAAAGCGTGACTAATAAGTTCCGCCACAAGAATATACCCAGCCAAGCCAGAAATGACATCGACCTGATCGGTTGTTTTAAGGGTCTCATCGTCAACGCTGACGATCAATTCATAAGCTGCCTGCTGTAGAGCCTTATCTTTAAGAAAATATCCACCTCTGAATAGAGCGTACGATATTCCAGCTCGACCTATCCCAATATCCCACGGCCTGTTTTGCTCCTCATAATTGTCGCTATACCGAATCAGCCCGTGCAGCACATCTCTTGCCAGATCACGATAACGGCGAATAGGATCTATCGAGTAAGCCGCCGCAATAAAAAGTCCAATTCCTGCATTTCCTTGGTAGAGACCAGGTCCGGCTGACTCTAATCGATACTCACCAGCAATCGTCATCGGGGATAAGGTTACCCAGGCACCACCGTCTCTGGATGGCGTTGCCATTGTATCCTCGAGAGCTTTTATCAGCTCCCTTGATTTATCAATTACCCTACTATGCCGATTGGGAACACTCGATCGACGCGAAATTGAGTTGAATCGCCGCGAGGAATTAGTTTCTCTGCCGCCTCGCTGTGCAAAGCTAAGTTCGATTATCCTGAGCTGCGTAGCGAGGTCCTCGGGTCCCATGTCCCTAAGCCGCGCTCTCACAAGCTGCCAAGGGCTCCGAGCAAAAGCATCCTTGAGAACGACTGTCTGCCCCTCTCTTATCAAACGCCTGGTCACCGGTACCGTGAAACGGGGGATATCGAGTGCCTCTAATGCTCGTCTCTCTGAATCGGCAATGCGCGTCCACTCCTTTGGAATCGAGCTGCTCATGCACACCCTATATAGCCGTTCCATCTCTAGGCTCCAGTCAATTCCACTGCGCAGCACCTTTGCATCCTGACCTCGTTGAAGAAGCCACCCGTATACCCGACTGGGCCTGGCAACAAACCGCACCTCGCATGACCGCAACGATGGCAGCAGTGTCCGCGTTTTGAGTAATTCAGCTTTTTTTCCACAGATATGATAGTAAGCTTCGGAGAAGCCTGATTTTATAGCGGCCACAACCGCATCCCTGTCAATCGGCTCATCAGACGGCGAGTTGCTCTGCACATCGATTGATAGCCGAAAGTCTTTCAGGTCTAGGCTAATACTGCCCACCCCCTGATAGCGAAGCGCAGGTCTTGTCTGAGGAGCAAGCGCAGAGCCCACTGCGCTAATATCCACCTCTTCTTCCTCGCTCTTCATTATCGGAAGCAGCCCCACCCGTGCCACCGAATTCAGAAAATCGAAATAGCCACTTCTGAATTTTGGTCGAGATCCAAGCAATCCATAGTCCGGATGCGCAATGGTCTCTAAATCCACCATCACTGGGTATCCATCGACTACAAAGAGATTCTCATTGTGACAATCAGTTGCTCGCAGGGCATGCAGCAATGCAAGCAGCGAGCCTACGCGCCGATAGTAGTCTACGTGCTCATCTTGGGAGCGCACCTTGTTAGTCGCCAAGAACTCCATCCATCCATAGCCCTGTCTCTCAAGGTAACTAACTATCCTGAAAAGCTGTTTACCTGCCGCCTCATTAAGGTGACTAGCAACCCGCATAAATGCGGCATCTGGGGCTAACGACCGTGGCTTAAAGACGATTCGTCCGTATTTTTTCACGGTCAGAATAACTACGGCACGGCCTCCATGGTGTGGGTCCGACAATCCGAATTGGACTCCCTCGACATCTGCATCGCGGGCTATTCCGAAATGCCGCTCTAGATCAAGACGATCACGTTGTAGCGATCGCAGTAATAGCTCTGTATTGTCACGCCAATTGCGGACTCTTATCGATAGCAGTCGCAAAAGAACCGGATATCGGTGATAAAATGCACGACCATGATCTCGAGTCACGTTTCGGAGAAATTCCTGGTATAGTTCCTTTTCACCTTGCCCTACAAAAAACGCCAGAGCTGCACGCTCTCCTACATCTTGCTTGACACGAAAAACCTGCAATTCATGCAAGAGTGCGTGGCTGAAGAGCTGCACTATCTGCGAGAGCAATTCTCTGTAAAGGTCTTGCCGTGCTTCAGGAGACCATAGAGAAAGCACCTCCTCTTCTCGACTATCGAAAAAACTAATACATATACGCCGCGCAATCGGAGCTAACAGGCTCTCAAATGGCACGTGCTCGGTAAAGCCTGGGGGTACCCCATCGTTGTCCATCGTGAGTCTGAAGATCTCTGGCTCATCAAGCAGCTCATCCACGGCCGTGTCCGTCTCCCCAGCAAATGCGATTTCAAGCTCCCTTGCACTGACTCCGCTTAGCTCACACCGAGCACTGATGTCCTGGTTAGCAGGCAGTCCCAGAGCTTCTTGCAACATCTCTATGCGCCGCTGAGCATTCGGTTCGGAAGTGCCGGACTGGTTAGCACTGGCTCCGCTCGTCGCCGCCAGACGCCCCTCTTTGCGCCACAGGGGTGCTCCCCGGCGACTGAAGAGCTCAAGCTCAGATGAGAAATCAATCTCAGCACCTGCCGATTTGTGCTCACTAACCATACCCCCTACTCCCCTAGAAATTGACCTCCTCAGAGTGGCCTACGTCTGTCGGACGTAGGCCACGACGATTTACTACCAGGTAGTCGTTCGCTTACAATCCCATGTATGTGTAATACACGTACTTGTTCCGCAAGCACTATTCGTGGTGAATATCGTTGAACAGTAGTCCACTGTGTACCGGCAAGTGTCGCCATTTGTACTAGCTACGACCGGAGATACTCCATCAATTCCGAAATCCTTCGTCATAGAGTTGGTCATCTCAGCCGAACCTTTGGGAGCCACAGGCACAACAACCACTAGCTCCCCTGGCTCATGGGCAACAACCTTAATCGACAGATCTGCCGGCAGCGTCGAAGACACTTCGTTACCGCGCTTCGACAATTCACGGGCAAGCGTCTCTGTTGGATTAGCTATCAATTCGTTTCTTAGATCGGCGTCCCATGCTGCGTCGAATAGAATTTCCCCAACGGGACTGCGCTGTGTGTTGTCCATTCGCACCTGCTCCGATGGCGGCGGAACAACCAAACACAGTGTGTCAGACGAATTCTCTACTAACCTAATCGCGACCTCTGACGATATCCTCTCCATGTGCGGAGCTGATTTGGCAATTACTGAGTTTATCGTCATATGAGTGTCAGCAAACAAGCTTGAGCGAAAATGGGGCTCTGTGATCGATCTTTCAAGAACCTCCGGCAGCACAGCTATGAGGGCGTCCTGCGCTGCGTGCAAAGCCCGAACCGAATCCACGGTGCACTGATACGACGACTGCTCCCTTACACCAGCAATAGGTGCAGTAGGCGTCTGAATTGAATTAATGCTAGACATAGTACCTCCATAAAGGTGATTGATGTAAATGGGACGCGCAAAACTTTACGACTACTTTTAGAGATCAGATTCAATCCTAATCGCCTAGTCTTACCTCGTCCTCAGTCGCTGGAGTAACACCGGTCTATACGGTTTGCAATTAAAACAGCAGGCTCTGAATTCTACTCTGAGAGTACCTATCAAACCGGGTGGTCAAATAGGCTAAGCAAGCCTACTCTGGGGTGTGGAGTGGATAATTTATTTCTAGTCGGTTCGGTCGTGCTGTTGTGGGAGTCTTTGGTGCGGGGTTACTTTTCCTGGGGACATACTCGTTCTTGGTGGTGGCGTCCTTGGTGTATAGTTCTTGGTTTGGGGTTTGTGAGTCTTTGGTGCGGGGTTACTTTTCCTGGGGACATACTCGTTCTTGGCGGTGGCGTCCTTGGTGTATAGTTCTTGGTGTGGGGTTAGTTTTCCTGGGGACACCGCACTCGAGTGCGATAATAAATTGACCCACTTAGAATTATATTTGGTGTATATTTGGTGCGGGGCTACCTTTCAAGCAACTTTCCAGTGAAGATTTTCGATTAATCGTATGTTCTTTCAAAGGAGCATCCGATATGACTCGCCCACCACGCCTTTTGTTTCCGCAAACTGTAACTCTACTGACGTCCAGAGTCCAACAGGGCCTGCCGTTTGTGAACACCCCTCTTATGGAGATGATCCTCTGGAGCGCCCTCGCCGTCGCCCAAAATAAGTACAAGCTAAAGATAATATCCCTTGTGATTATGGGTAACCACATACATATGCTCGCTCTAGTTGAGGATCCAGCGGACGTTGAGAGTTTTATGGAGCGGTTTAAGAGCGAGAGTGCCCATGCCATCAACCGGTTACTGGGTCGGCGGCAGGTTACCGTCTGGAACGAGGGGTATGACTCTCCAGCTATCCTCACCCTTGACGACTTAATTGAGAAGATGGCCTATGTATACGCCAACCCAGTGCGCGCTCACCGCGCGGATTCAATCGACAAATATCTTGGCGTCTCAAGCTGGAATATGTTTACCTCTGGCAACCTCTCCAAGGAGGTGGTGCGCATCAGACGGCCATTTGTTCATGCTCTGCCCAAAGGGGTACTCTCACCAGCTGAGCAATTAAGAAAAGCTGCCCAACTAAAGGCGAATGCCAAAGAGACCCTCATATTTACCCTAACCCCAGACGCCTGGACTACTGCCTTCCCCGATCAAATGTCTATCGAAGAGCTTAACAAAAAAGTACTTACTCGTATCCGAGAAATCGAACAGGAGATGGCCATGCTGCGAAAGCAGGAGAGAATCATACTTCCCACACCATATCAGATTGTGACTCAGCCAATCGACACGCCCTATTCACCAACAACATTTGGTCGTAGGATGTGGTGTATCTGCGGGAACATCGAAGTGCGCCTGGCATTTATTGCCTTCGTAAAGCAGCTTTTATTGCAGGCCCGCGATGTTCGACAAGCATGGGCACGCGGCGACTTTAGTCGCCCGTTTCCACCCGGCCTATTTCCCCCGTGTCCGCCTATCTTAGCTAATCTACTGCCATCGTTTCTGAGGCGAGCGTTTGCTGGTGCTTTTTAGGATTCCGCTGATACCCACAAAATTTTGATAGGCAAGTAACGCGAAATTGGTCGCTTTCCACGAAAAGAGCGAATCTAATAATTTCGGCGCCCTGGAGCCGCCATTCTCGCTACCCAGTAATTACTTCTTTCGTTTGGGGCGCAAAAACTGCCACTATCTCCACGATTTTATAAAAATTTCTCCTTGAGAAGAAACTAGACGCTGCGGCGAAAAGTAGAGTGACCCCGCACCAAAAGGGCACACACCAAAATGGAACGCACCAACATGGAATGGAACTACAATTTCAAGCGCTTCGAGAAGGTAAAGGAGTCACGCACAACCGCTGAATTTGTTGCTGAATTAAACTCCGATAGGGTAATGATCACATAGTACTTGCCGCGAGAGATGAATCGTAGTCTCGCTTGGCAAGAGGCGTTTCCTATGGTCTCACCGCCAACTATTCCCTCAAAGGAGCAGGAAGCGAGCTTCGCGCCTCGAAGAGGCTCGGTGGCGTAATATGGGGTCCGGGAAAGCCAGAGGGCTACCTCCAATTGGCCGCTGCGAACGCCCGAGGTGCTCAGGTTAGTTACTTCACCAATCTTAAACGACAGACGACCCTTGGCAATTTTGAACGAGATGGACCCACGTATATCGAGCAAGCTTTGCGCATAAGTAGAGCGAACACTTATGGTAGATAGAGTCACTGTAACGATGAGAGCAGTGCACATGGCATACAGGGATTTGTGAAAGTATCTCATCTTTAGCGCTGGGTTATATCTCATAAAACTCCGTCAGAGAGGATAGCGATGAGCCCCCTCTTTCGTCAGAGCAGATATCCGTCTCGAGATCTTATGATCGAGGTTGCTGAGACGCAACTCCGGATTGGTATGCTTGCCACGATTCCTTGGTAAGCTCCCAGTACTCCTTCTGGGCGATCGACTTATCCACAAAGCTTGCCTCGGCGACACGAATAAGCGTAGCCCCCTCTCTCTCTTTGACCCGACGTGACGGCATGTTCCCCAATGCATTATCGAGAAGAAGCTTTTGGAATCCGAGCCTATTAAACGCACATTCATTGACAGCGTTTGCTGCTTTCTCCATGTACCTGTGGCCGCGGTAGTCTCTGTCGAGCCAGAACCCTCGATTGCTGAAGCCTTCGCGAAACAACTCAATGACACCGATTAATTGATGCGGAGATTCCCTTAGGCAGATAGCCCAAGACCATCGGAATTCCCCTTGGCCAGGGACCACGATATTCCTGTACCATTCAGCTGCGCCATCCTTGGGGTATTGCCAGGGCACAGCGGCGTTAAGAAACCGCACGGTGCTCCAATCCTTAAAGTTTCGCTGTATAGAGCTCCGGTGAGAGCTCCGGTGCGGGGCTACTTTTCCTGGGTACACCGCACGTGACTGCTGCAATAATTCCGAATAGTTGCACAGGCAAAGCACATAACCCCGCACCAAAATGAGTCGCCAAAGTAAGTAGTCCACCAAAGTAGTCAACACCAAGCTAGCCAAAGAAGCAGCCGAAAGTAGCCCCGCACCAGAGATGCAAAAAGTAGCCCCGCACCAGAGAAGCACAAAAAGTAGCCCCGCACCAGAGAAGCACAACTAGAATCCACTAGCCTGACGCAGCGGCTCATCAGCGGATGGAGCGGCATTAGTGGCAGAGATACCATAATCACTCTGCCCCTGAGCAACTTCAATATAGCTGAGCGAGATACCAAAGCTCTCGCGGATCGTCTTTAGTCCTAAAAACGCAGCAGCAACCGAAGCGGCGCCAACGATCTGGATTGAACTAACGATATCAAGTGCTTCCTTGCAGCTAACAAATGCAAAGCTTAGCGGAACCGTGCAGCCACGGACGAAATTCGGCACGGTGCTCGTGACGGTAGCGCGTATATTCGTACCAAACTGCTCGCTGGCAGTTGTCAGGAGAACCGCCCACAGGCCGCCAAAGAAGCCCATCGGAAAAAACCACATGGAAAAAAGCGTCTCGCTGCCACCGTGGAGGTGGAGTAGCCCAAAAATGCAGGTAGTCATAGCGGCTAGGAATATCCCTAAAGCCCATTTGCGGCTCTTGAGGTACTGGCTGAATAAACCACACATCATGTCGCCCAGAGTGGTACCGATAGCGAAGAGGGAGATCGGGAGCGCGCTAGATACCTTAACCCCAATAGTCGCTAGAGAGATCTCCGGAGAAAAGGTTGCGATCATACTCCAGGCAAAAATGAATGGAGTCCCTATGGCTATAAGGGCCAGAAATCGACCCAGGCGCTCGCGGTTCCCAAGAATAATTAGGATGTTTCCCTTTGACACCGATCGATCTCTTTTGATCGGCTCGAATACACTTGATTCGGCGATCGCAACCCGCAAAACGAGCAACACCAGCCCCATCACTCCTCCGATAAAGTACATCGAGCGCCATGAGAGGAATGTCGCACTACAACTGGCGACAACAGCACCAAACGCACCGGCAGTGACAATGAGCGCAGTGCCAAGCCCGCGCCGTTCTCTTGAGAGCGCCTCGCTCACGAGCGTGATTGCCCCACCCACCTCACCGGCGAGACCTACACCAGTGATAAAACGGAGTAGTTGGTACTGGTCGACGGTAGTAACAAAACCGTTGGCGATATTAGCCAGCGAGTAAACTAGAATGGAGCCAAAAAGAGTTTGGATACGACCGATTCGATCTCCGACAATACCCCACAACACTCCCCCGAGGAGCATCCCGAACATCTGTGCATTTAGGAGTCGGACGCCCTCTATCAACAGGGCACCATCCGACAATCCCAAGTCTTGTAGGCTCTGCGTGCGCACTACACTAAACAGAACTAAGTCGAATACATCGACGAAGTAGCCTAGAGCGGCTACAAGAACTATAAAGCCTTTATGCATAGTAGACTCCTCAAACCGTTGGTGTCGTAATACTATAGCGTTCTCCAAAAGTCCGTAGCGAAATCCTGAGTTTTGGAGAACGCTATCGATTCGCGGATGCGAATCAAAACAACAACCTATAGGGATGTCCAGCAAAAGCCTTGCCAGTTTTACTGGCACGGACTTTTGCACGTCACTATAGTGCCCAGGCTAAGCAACGACAGCTCGCGCCATCTGGGCATTTCTCTGAAAACAGGGGGTATCGAAGCCGCACCAGGAGTTTCCAATACGATCTAAAAAGATATTACCAAGACTGCTTTTATAGACTAGCTAATGGACGAATTTTTACACAAATTCAGGTATCCTATTGAAGCTACTATTAAAACAGACGTATAATGGTGTCCATAATATGGACAAATTATCTCAATTACGTAGTGTGCTACTCAGCCACGGATTAGCGCCGGAAGAGATTGCATGTTACATGTCGCTAGCAAGCCGCGGTGAAATGTCGATGCTCGATATCTCGCGCTCATCAAATATACCCCGCACGTCCGTGTATCGCGCAGTGGATGATCTGATCGCTCGCGGCTTAGTTTCTGCCGCTAAGCGCAATCGGCGCACTCTCTATTCGGCAGAGCATCCGCGCACACTCCTCAGCGAGGCGAGAGCACGATGGCAAGCTCTAGAGGAATCAATACCATTTTTTGAGCAGCTACTATTTCAGCGTCCAGAAAGTATATCCTCCCAGGTGTATACTGGCGCCAGAGGCTTCTCGGCAGCATTCGATGCCTTCTACGATCGCTTGCAGATTGGTCGTATAAAGCACATATACTCCCTATCCCATCCAGATCTCATTAAGCAGTACCCAAAAGCCTTTGAGCGTTCAGTCAAGCGAAGAGAGTCCTTAAAGATATTTATATCTTTGATGATGCCAGATAGTATCGCTCACTCTAGATCGCAGCTACTGATGCCTAATCCTCTCAAAGAGGTGAGATATATCCCGCCGGTATTCAATACGGTCACCTCGATGTTAATTGGAGGCGATACGGTGTTGTACACGACTCGCGATCGGAGCGAGTCTCACTCGGTGCTCCTAACTTCGGAGCCGATAGCCGGACTCCTGCGCAGCTTCTTTAGGTTAGTGTGGGAGAAGGTTGCTGTTCAGAGACGGGTAACTAAATGACGTAGCGAAATCAGTCAGCCAATCAGTTAACTATCTTGCTGCTATAGAGGATGCGGTGCTACCCTTTCCATTAGCGCCGGAAAGTATCGCAATGGAATCACCGCGTCCCCAGCTATCTCATCCTAAATATCGCCCCGACATCGATGGGCTTCGAGCTGTTGCAGTATCATCAGTAGTGATATTCCATGCTTTTCCAGCTTACCTACAAGGAGGATTCGTCGGAGTTGATGTATTCTTTGTTATCTCAGGTTTTTTGATTTCAACCATCATTTTCGAGAACCTCGCAAAAGGTAGCTTCAGCTTCTCTGAATTTTACGCGCGCCGCATAAAACGGATATTTCCAGCTTTGTGCGTCGTCCTAGTCGCTTGTTACATAGCTGGCTGGTACCTCTTGTTGGCAAATGAATATCAGCAACTGGGCAAGCACATAACCGCGGGAGCCGGCTTTATTTCTAACTTCGTTCTCTGGAATGAAGCGGGCTACTTCGACAAATCGGCCGACACTAAGCCACTACTACATCTCTGGAGCCTAGGCATTGAAGAGCAATTTTATATCGTGTGGCCAGTGCTCTTGTGGGCGGCATGGAAGCTCAAGCTAAACTTGATGATAGTTACCATTTTTTTCGCTACCCTTTCATTTTCATACAATATGGTGGAGATCGGCCGAGACTCAGTCGCCACCTTCTACCATCCGTTGACTAGATTTTGGGAGCTACTCTGCGGCGCTGTGCTAGCTCGCTTCGTTCTAGACAGCCGAAATTCAGAGGGAGGTATCTCGTCAAGACTAATTGCTTTGTTCGCCAAAGGATCGCAACACAAGGGCAGCTCCCTTGGTGGTGGTGTATTAGAGAATGTTCTGTCTTTTGTCGGGCTCATTCTTTTAGGTTGCACCTTCTGGGGAATCGATAAAACCATGAGCTTTCCTGGGATCTGGGCGACTGTGCCAGTCTTAGGAGCGGCACTCATCATTCTTGCTGGTCCGGAAACTATCATCAATCGGTGGATTCTTTCTAATCGTTTGGCAGTGTGGTTGGGGTTAATTAGCTTCCCGCTCTACCTATGGCACTGGCCTCTACTGTCATTTCCTCGAATCATCGAGGGCCAGGCTCAGAGTCCAGGTATCTGTGCAGCTATGGTCGGCTTATCGGTGCTGCTCGCCTGGTTAACATACCGACTGGTTGAGCGTCCGATACGTTTTGGCAGACGTACAGGATTCGCTGTAGCTCTACTAGTGTGCCTCATGACCACCATCGGGTATGTCGGTTTTCACACGTACTCAAAACAAGGGTTGCCCCTCCGATTCCCCGAACAAGTCAGGGTGTTATCGAATCCGATAGACCTTAGCTGGGAATCATATATTCAGTGGGATCGATGTCATTTACAGGATCCAAACAAAGCAGAGCACGATCAATCGTGCTATCAAACGACAAGGCCGCTAGTAGTACTTTGGGGCGACTCACACGCCGCATCTCTCTACCCTGGACTAAAACATCTCCAGGAGCGAAGAGGTTTTGGCTTGACCCAATTAACTCAAGCGGGGTGTGGTCCTATTTTTGGTCTCGAAAAATTGATTCACAATCCGCACTGCAATGAAGTGAATGACCGTGTCTTCTCCTCACTCCAGACCCTACAACCAGACACTCTTATAATTCATGCAGCATGGAGGCACGATCACTACCCTCTCTCAAATGATTCGCTTTTCATCAAATTGAGAGACACCCTGACTCAGGTCAAAGCCAAACTTGGTAAAACCAGGGTGATTCTTGTTGGGCCGATACCACGCTGGCCTGATAGTCCCCAGCGATCTGCCTTTAATTATTGGAGGAAGTCTGTAGTAAAGACCGCCGCTGTACCTACCTACATAGACGCGACTATTCTCTATGATGTAGAAGTCATTGTGAGTCAGGCGGCCGTGGAGAGCGGCGTAGAGTACGTATCTCCCCGAGATCATCTGTGCTCCGGTGCACAGTGCTTATGGAAAGTAGGCGATGACAAACACGACTTTATAGCTAGAGACTACGGTCATCTATCAAAAGCCGGATCGATCTTTCTAGCTGAGCGAATATTTCCAGGAGTGCTACCGAATTAAGTTCTATGGTGAGGTGCCAAAGTCCGTGCCAGTAAAACTGACGCGACTTTTGCCGCACATCACTATCGGTTCTTGTTTTGATTCACATCCGCGACTCGATAGCATCTTCTTAAAGCCGGTATTTTGCTGCTGAATTTTGGAGAGCTCTATAGAATGCGTGACTGCGTCTTTGAGATAAAAGACGCAGATAGCGGTATGCAGATGCGCAGCTCGCTTGACAGCCGCTACTTACCCGGCAAAGACTCTTTCCACTCGCTCCAGACCCCAATCGAGGTCGGTACGAGATATAACCAGCGGTGGAGCCATTCGGATGGTTTGAACGTGAGTATCCTTACAAAGGACACCCTCTTTCTTTAATTTCTTGCAGAAATCCTTGGCCGTCCCTGCCGCTGGATCGATGTCGATACCGATCATAAGTCCACGACCACGTACCGCTTTGATATACCTTGAATTCATAGCCCTCAGACGTTCCAGCATGTAAGTCCCAAGCTCAGCAGACCTCTTGTCAGGTTGCTCTTCTCTAACGAGCGCCAAAACCTCGCGTGCGATAGCGCACGCAAAAGGATTTCCTCCTAGAGTGCTTCCGTGGCTACCGGGAGTAAATACCTTCATAATGTCACTGTTGGCTATTACCGCTGAAATAGCGACGATACCGCCTCCAAGAGATTTAGCCATGAGGTACATGTCCGGCACAACATCCTCGTGATCGCAGGCAAATATCTTTCCCGTGCGACCTAGAGATGTCCATATCTCGTCGGCTATCATTATCACGTTATTTTTGGTGCACAGTTCACGAATACTCTTTAAGAAACCGTGTGGCGGAATTATTACTCCGCCTTCACCCAGGATCGGCTCAACAAGAACCGCCACAGTGTTCGGGGTAATTGCTGACTCAACCGCATGCGCATCACCATAAGGCACTCGCACAAAACCAGGTGCGAATGGACCGAAGTTTCTATAACTCAGCTCGGAGGAGGAAAAACCAACAATGGTTGTTGTTCGTCCGTGGAAATTACCGTCGAAGACGATGATCTCAGCCTTTCCCTGTGGGACGCCCTTTACCTCGTAACCCCATTTACGCGATCCCTTTATGGCGGTCTCAACTGCCTCCGCCCCGGTGTTCATCAACAGCACTTTGTCTTTGCCAGTTAGCTCGGATAACTCCTTGCAGAGTAGCCCAACATTCTCTGCATAGAATGCGCGGCTTACAATTGTGAGAGCATCTAGCTGCCTGTGTGCTGCCTGCACAATACGAGGATTGCAGTGACCGAAGTTCATCGAGCTGTATGCACTTAAAAAATCCATATAGCGATTGCCGTCTACATCCTCTACCCAGACCCCCTGACCTTTCTTTAGAACGACATCAAGTGGCGCGTAGTTATTGGCCGAATACTTCTCAGTCAGCTCGATAATCTCTCTGGAATTCATATATTTTCTGTCTTTATATCTTTTGAAGTTTTAAAACTTTGCGAACCCCGGGAAGCGCGGAAAAGCGATTACATCACGAATGTTCTGCATCCCTGTAATGTACATCAGTAGTCGCTCAAATCCCAGACCAAACCCGGAGTGCGGAACAGTTCCGAACTTACGCAGCTCCAGGTACCACCAATAGGCAGCCTCATCCAGCCCCAAAGCACGTATTTTTGAGAGCAACACGTCGTAACGCTCCTCTCTCTGAGAACCTCCCACGATCTCTCCGAGACGAGGAACTAGGAGGTCCATCGCTCTAACGGTTTTACCATCGTCGTTTAGGCGCATGTAAAAAGCCTTAATCTCGGCCGGGTAGTTCACCACTGTGACCGGCCCCCTAAAGTGCTCATCAGTCAGAAACCGTTCATGCTCGGATTGCAGGTCTATCCCCCAGCGTACTGGGAATTCAAACGCCCTACCGCTTTTTTCTAGGATAGCGATAGCATCTGTATAATCGAGCCGAGTAAACTGTGATTCACTGACTGCCTGGAGATTTTCTAGGTGGCCAGGCTGGACCCATTCCTGCCCCACAAGAAACTCCAAATCTTTGACACAAGTGCGCAGCACCTCCTTGATTACTTCCTGGACGAATTCCTGAGCGAGCGCCATATTGTCTTCTAGCTCGTAAAAGGCCATCTCAGGCTCGATCATCCAAAATTCCGCTAGGTGTCTCGTTGTATTTGAATTCTCGGCGCGAAAGGTCGGTCCAAAAGTATAAATTTTTGAGAGCCCCAGAGCGCACACCTCACCCTCTAACTGTCCAGAGACAGTGAGACTAGCTGGCTCTTTAAAGAAATCCTGTGAGTAGTCAACCTTACCGTTTAGTCGCGGAGGATTATCTAAGTTCAGAGTAGATACGTGAAACATCTCCCCTGCGCCTTCGCAATCAGAGGTGCTTATGATCGGGGTATTCAAATAGAAGAAACCGCGATCGGTGAAGAACCGATGGACCGCAAACGCAGCGGCCGATCTCACACGCAGAACTGCGCCCATGGTCGCCGTTCGCGGCCTCAAGTGAAGCATCTCGCGCAGAAACTCCAAAGTATGCGCCTTCTTCTGTAGCGGGAATTGCTCTGGGTCAGCTTCTCCAATCAACTCTATCTGCTTAACCTGAAACTCATACTTCTGCCCCTTAGCTGGGGAGAGCACCAGCTCTCCTGTCACTCGGATTGAAGCGCCGGTATGAAGCTTAGCAGACACATCAGCGTAGCCCGCTAAGTTTGGGTCCACGACCAGCTGCAAATGACCATTGCACGTACCATCGGTTAGCTCGATGAAAGATACACGCTTAGACTGCCTATGAGTCTTAATCCATCCACCCAGCTCAAGCTGCCCCAGGGGCACGCGATCCTCAACAACGTCTCTGATGGTTAACAACCTGGTCATACCTAACATCTCCCATGCATGAAATAGTGTATCCTATTGATTACACTAACTAGCTTATTTGACAACCTGAGGAAGGAGCCACATCCAGCAGCCAGTTGAGATGCAGACTAATTGATCATTAGCTGCGCAACTAGGAATAAGAGATAGGATTAAGACGAGGAATGCGATCTAAAATCAGCAGGGTATCCACTCAAATACACTAAGTATTTTTTGGTTAGCAGGACAAAGTCAAAGCTCATACTGAATTTGCTAGCAGCCAAGATTTTTGATACGGCAGTTTTGCCGCGGAGCGGCTAAATGACATGTCGGGGGCCCACTCATTATTCGCCAACCACTTGATTCGACCGGCCAAAACGGCTACCCTCCTCCCTTATCGCAAACGTATCGGGGTGTAGCTCAGCCCGGCTAGAGCACTAGTTTTGGGAACTAGGGGTCGGAGGTTCAAATCCTCTCACCCCGATTTTTTTGCTAAAAGAGAGACCTTTTCCTTGAGTCCTCAATTTCGCTGGCTATACTCTCAGTCGCCTGAATCCACCACCGCTCCTGAAGCCATTACCGCTTCCTTCTAGGGAGGCGGACTATTTTGGGTATCTCGGTCATGACAAAGCAGAGACTTATTTTTCTGGTAGCCACCTTGTGCCTAGCTCAGCTAGCGATAGTCACATCACGGCAGATTAGCGACCGGGACTCCGACCTGCATTTCGTTAAATCGCAACTGACATCGGCAGCGTCGGCAGTGGGTAGTGTTGTTTCGCGTAGCTCGCAAACTGCCCAGAGCGATCAGGTCTTGCAGCCAACGGCAGCGCGTCAGGTTGAGCCTGACCCCTCTCTGGTGAGAGACAATCAGCTGATCATCCCAGATGCGACAACCACCCGAGCTGAAACTCCTAATACAAACCAACAGACCTCCCCCAAAAAACAGTCCTCCAAGAGAGACCCATTTGTGCCTTTTTTCTCTCTCGGCAAAGCTCAAGAACGTGATATCGCTAATCCACTAACCAGCTATTCACTTGGTGAACTTCGCGTTGTTGCAATCATGAGCGACTTTAAAGGAACTCGCTCAGCTTCGGTCGAAGCTCCCGACGGCAAGAGCTTCATTGTTCGAGCGGGAACTAAAGTCGGTGAGGATGGGGGCACAGTTGAAAGGATAACTCCAACTACAATCGTCATTTCTGAACCTACCTCGCCCCTCCTTGGAGACCAGAAAGCTGTGATCAAAGAGCTCTCACTAAAGAGAGATCGATAGCTACCGGGATTATTGCGCCAGCTCAAGGTTTATTTTTAAGACGGGTCTACCTAATTCCTGCACTGTGCGGCTCGCGCGCGATTACACCCCTGCCGTGTATGATTGAGGCCAAGCGATCAAGCGACCGATAGGATACAGCCTCGGCGACTACGTCCTCTGTAATAGAGTCTTGGCCTGACAGATCTGCTATTGTTGCCGCGACACGCAAAACTCTGGTGAACCCACGCGCACTAATTCCTATCTTACTAATTGCCTGTGTAAGCAGCATCCGCGCCCCATCGGTAATTTTCACGCCTGCCCTTAAGGCTCCATCTGCTAATTGACTATTTAGCACTCCCTGTCGCAATATTTGACGCTCTCTAGCGGCAAGTACAGATGCAATTAGCACGTCGGAGCCCTGTGTTATGGGAGCTTTCGCCCAGATAAGATCATCGACATTTACTGCTTCAAGCTCCACGTGCAGATCGATTCGGTCGAGGATAGGTTGCGAAAGCTTCGCGAGGTAATCCCGCACAGCATGATGCGAGCACCTGCATACACCAACGCCCGATCCGAACCTACCGCACGGACACGGATTCATCGCCGCGATCAGCTGAAATCTTGCCGGGAAATTTACTGACGCTTTGGCGCGAGCAATCTGCACCCAGCCGGTCTCCATCGGCGAGCGAAGTGCCTCAACAGCGCTACGCCTAAACTCCGGAAATTCGTCCAGAAACAGCACTCCATGGTGAGCTAGACTAACTTCCCCTGGTCGTGGCCCTGCCCCACCGCCGATCAGTCCCGCATCACTCACCACGTAGTGAGGGGTTCTTACCGGTCGCACCCCGGCTAATACGTCATCGGTTGCCTGGCCAGCGACACTGTGGATACGCAGCACTTCCAGCATATCGTCCGTGTTAAGTGGTGGTAAAAGTGTAGGCAGCCTCTCCGCTAACATACTCTTACCGCACCCAGGTGGCCCAATCATAAGGAGATTATGCCCACCCGCTGCGGCGATCGTTAATGCTCGCTTGGCTACGTGCTGCCCAAGGACATCATCTAGCGTCTTTACCCGCCTAAGAGTTACTGCTTCCCGACGGGTCTTTGGTTCGGGAACTTCAGCTCCCTTGAGCACACGAATAGCCTGCGCCAGAGAGCGAACTCCTATCACAGTCACACCCTCAACCACGGCCGCTTCAACGCCGTCCTCATCAGGCACCAAGATCATCGGTATATCCTGCTTAACGGCTGAGAGGGCGTGCGCGGCGATTCCAGTTGTGTGCTTTACCTCTCCAGAAAGCGACAGCTCACCACACGCAGAGACATTTAACAGCGCTTCCTGCGGAAGTGCGCCAATGGCGCATGCCAAGGCCAGGGCGATCGGCAGATCAAAACATGCGCTGTCCTTGCGAACCTCTGCCGGAGCCAAGTTCACCAGTATCACCGGTGGAACATCCAGCCCCGACATCTCTAGGGCCGAAACGATCCGCTCTCGTGACTCGCGCACTGCTGTTCCGCCAAGACCGAGAATAGAGAACTTTTTATCGCCCTCCTTCATGCTGACCTCGACCTGTACGGGAACCGCGTCTAGACCAACGATGCAACTTGTTTTTGCTGTAGCAAACATATCAACCCTCTCTTCGCTACAGTAATCGATTCTCACTGCTATAAAGTTGCGTACTTGGCTGAATCTCATTCAGTCCTCATAACCAGCAGGTAGTAGCATCGAACTACTGAGCGTCCAGCTGCCGGCTCAGACATCTTGCCTCTGCGGTACGACTTCTGCTTATAACGACAACGTGTTCAAGGTGGCCGTGATAACCGGCTGTTGATTCAATATATTAGCGCCCGTCTAGGGCAATTTTTTCCCCTATCACTATGAGTGAAACTGTTGCTCCCGATGCCGCGCTAAAAAAGACCTGGCAAAAGGTGCCCCAGGAAGAACGCAACGAGATATTGTCTCGGGCGCAGGGCAAAGCGATTGAGGTCTGCTCCTTGGTTGCTGTCCTAGGCTCCGCGGCGGCTTTTGGTTTGCAAATCTCATGGATCGCCATCGGCGTGGTCGCTTTGCTTCCCGTGCTCTTTCAGACTGTAGTAGCCCGCTCACTACTCTACATTAAGCCCCAGACGATAGCCCGTTATTATCTTGCAGGGCGTACCGCAGGGCAGTATGCCTTGGCCCTGCATCTGTTTGAATCAGGCGCTAAGACGATCTTCCGAGGAGTGTTTGGACCATTGAAGGAGCCATCCGAGGATAGCGACCCAGAGTTTGCGATGGACATGACCGAGGAATTGAGTGCTACTTCTAACGAACAAAAAGAGGTCTGGATAGCCCTCTTTTCGGACGCGCTGATCATGTTTTCGGAGAACACAGGGGGCACACGACTGGAATTTAGCCATTCGATCCTCCGGGATTTTAACCTGACCCTTGATACTCCCGAGGATGCTACCGGCACCTCCCTTCCTCCGCGCCTAGTGATCGATGCCCCGGATGCCGATGGCAACCCTGCTCGCTGGGTGGTCTCGACTCGTCACACCTCTGCCCTAGTAGCTTGCGAGCGCAAGGTTCGATTCTTTACCCAAAGAGCCAAAGATATGGCCGCGCTAGAGGCCCAACACCCTCCTAAGAGGGGCTCTCATTCCCTCTTTGCATCCAAGCAGTTAGGCGCTACCCTAGAGGCTGTATCTCATTGAGAGAAGCCTTGTCGAGAGTAACCGCAAATGTTGTCCAAGCTGATGTTTCCCAAGAGTTTAACAAGAACCATCCGTCGTAGCTGCCGCATTAGCGCTGGCAGCGCGCGCCTTCTGGCACTCACTATCTTGCTCGCCAACGCAGTGACCCCTACCTGGGAAAGCTTGGCGGAGTCCAAGAAATCGCCGTTCTCAGACGGTCCGAAAACGATCGCCTCACATGAGCGGGTCTCTGTGTTGATCGATCGTGAGATCACCGAAGGCAAGAAGTACATAGTACTGAAAATATCAGTGCCTACTGACTCTCAAATTAAATCGTTTTTATTGGCCGACCCGCCGCGTGTTGTCGTCGATTTCGAGGGGGCCTCGATCAAGAAGAGCGAGGAGTTTACTGCTCCTGAAAACGAAGTGATTAAGCAGGTGCGTCTTGGTGCTCATCCTTCAAAAATTCGATTCGTTCTCGATATGCGCCGTAGCTCACCGCCCGAGTATGAGTGGAAAGCCGGTAAACGGCAGGCTATCTTGAGATTCTTTGAAGGCCCTGCAGATACATCTCCGCCTGCCACTGCTCCCTCTGCGGCACCTACCATAGCTCAGGCAGCAACAGCTCAGGCAGCAACGCAGCCCTCGCCAAGTAGCGTTGCGCCCGCTGCTGTACCCCCGACGACGCCACCAACTATTGCGGTATCACCAACAGTAAAGCCAACAGTGATGCCCAGCACAGCGCCCACATCGCCCCCAACTGCAACTCCCACAACGCAGCCTACAGCGACAAGTACTGTGACACCATCGATCACACCTCAAACAACGCTATCTGATGTCGAGCCGAAGCTACCAACAGAGGCCAAGTCAGCTGCGGCACCGATAGCAGCGGCGCCAGCAGCGGCTGTACCAGTGGATCAAGACAAGCAGGCCGCTTCCGATCTAGGTGACATAGAGAAGACAGAGTCGGGCCCCAAAGTTCCCACTACCTTCTCAATTAAGGGATACAAATTTGAATACCTAACAGATAAAACCCCAGCTCTCAAAATAATCCTCAACAAGCCCCGCGCGCAGGCTCAAATCAGTAAAGTAGACGAGGAAACCTACAAGATCGAAATTAAGGACTGTGGAATCGAAAACGAGGACCTGGAGCTCCCTCAATTTCCGCCGCATGATTTTGTGGGATTCGTCATGGTTGTGGCCGAAACAGTAGGCAAAAACACCGAGATAAGCATCAGCATCGAACAGGATGTAGTGCTTGGCACATCAGTGCATGAAAATGAGATCTGGGTTAAGAAGCCTTAAAAACCTCAGCTAGCTGCCGCATTCACCGCAACTACTCAGCAGATGCAGCGACTGTAGCACCAGCCCCTACTAAGGGGCGGCTTTGCGGAGCAAAGCGGGGTGGAGACACCAGCCCCTACTAAGGGGCGGCTTTCACCTTTAAAAGCGGTGAGTATTTACAAAACATTAATCAAGGAATCACACCGACCTCTTGCGCCCGGCATTTAACCCGCATATTTCATGAAACTGCGTCGCGAAAGCGCCGAGAATGGTGATTTTTCGGGCCCGTAGGGCGAATTAAAAAATCGATTTTTGGGGCGGAATCGTATCGTGATACATTCCGGTCCGAAAAGCGATTTTTGAGCCGAAAAAGCGCCGTTATCGTCGCTCGCAGTAGCAGGCTTCATGAAATATGCGGGTTAACTCTACGGCTTAGCTAGCGCCAGTATCCCTCTTATTGAGTGATGCGCCTCTAAAGGGTGCCTGAGATTTTTATCTACTACGATAGTGTATCTATTACGCCGACCAACTCGCTCCTTTCTTATGTAACCCGCACCCTCTAAATCGGTGATAATCCGGATAGTCGCCCTCTCCGTGATACCGACCAAGTTTGCCACATCACGCATGCGTATCTCTGGGTCACGTGCAAGACATATGAGTACGTGACTGTGGTTGCTAAGAAATGTCCAAGATAGGGCGGGCTGGTCCTCTTTGGAAACTGGTCGATCGACGGATACTCGCTTTGATTTAGCTGACTTTTTGGGCATGCGGTATATATTTAACCTTCAATTTCTATATAAGTCGCGGCGATTTCCTTTTAATACATTATATCAGCAGCTTACTTCAACAAAGGGCTGCAAAAATCTTTGCTTGTTTAGACCAGAATCTAGGACTTTTTTAACATAGCTCTTTATTTATGACAATAACACATGCTATCGTAAACATGACACTCACTTCAGGTCATTTATGTCATATAATGTTGCTATGGTTTCCTCCAGCTTACTTAATCCCCTGACACTTTCGTTCTGCCTGGGCGCGCTGGCTCGCTTTGCTCGCAGCGAACTTACCGTTCCAAAAGATATCTACGCAGGAATCTCTCTTTTTCTTTTGTTTGCTATCGGTCTCAAAGGCGGGCATGAGCTATCCCACGCTAGTTTGGCAAGCCTACTGGGCCCGGCAGCAGTGACTATAGCTCTAGGAATAATAACACCTATAAGCGCATACTTGGTACTGCGTAGAGTGGGCAAACTTTCAGTGGTAGACAGTGCTGGTATCGCTGCGCACTACGGGTCTGTATCAGCAGTCACATTTATCGCCGCTCAGAGCTTTATTGGAGAAGTGCTGGCGTCTCATCCTGAACTTCCGCCTCTTGAGGGTTACTTACCAACGCTAGTTGCTCTGATGGAGAGTCCAGGGATTCACGTGGCTTTGGCTTTGGGGGTGTTTCTCGGCAGCCGATCGCAGGGACGGTCAACTATGAGCCTTGCTCACGAGGTGCTAACCGGAAGAACTATGGTGCTGCTTGTGGGCGGCCTGATAATTGGAGCAGTCATTGGTACTAAGAATTGGGAAGCTATTGCTCCCCTATTCGACCCGAAAGGCGGTGTTTTTAAGGGATTATTGTGCATCTTTCTTCTTGAGATGGGCATGTCGGCGGCAGCACGCTTTTCTGAGATTCGCAGCGTGGGGTGGTTTATGGTGGCGTTTGGTATCAGTATTCCGGTACTTCACGCCCTATTTGCGATCCCTTTAGGACATGTCTCTGGGCTCAGCCTTGGAGGAACAGCCGTACTAGCGGCTATGTCCGCAAGCGCATCTTACATTGCAGCTCCGCCAGCGGTACGTGCGACTTTACCGGGAGCTAACCCTGCTTACTATCTCACTCTAGCCCTGGCTATAACTTTTCCATTCAATATCGTTATCGGAATCCCTCTGTATTTTCAACTAACTGAGATCTACTTCAACCTATTTTAGTAAGGAGGAAGCATGCAACTATCGAAGATGCATTCGCTAACCATTCTAACCGAAGAATCATTGATTCCCCAAGTATCCGAAAAGCTCCATGGCCTGGGGGTAGAAAGCTTTGTAGTTAGGGAATCACAAATTTCACCGCCTGCAGTCCATGGGAAAAAGCGTTCCGATTGCAAGCGATTAAGAATCGAGGCGCTCGTTAGTCAGGATTTAGCAGACATTATAATAAATTGGCTCCACGCCGAGAGCTTTAGTGAGGACTCACTGATCTTTTTCGTCTCTGAGGTGTTAACGAGTTCAGATTCAGGTACAATCAACCACTCGAATGAATCCAGACCAGTGGCCAGAGAGGAGCGGTGGGGAGATTATCTGATTACGCTTTAAGGAGATTTATGCAGTTACGAGTTGCTTTAGCACCAGGCGATGGAATAGGTCCTGAAATCACGGAGGTAGTATTAGCTATCTTTGAGGCCGCCAAAGTTCCTGTTGTATTCGAGCGAATAGAGATGGGGCAGCAAGTCTACAGTCGCGGCGTTTCAAGTGGTATCACACCTGAAGCTATGGCTACAATCGAAAAGCTTGGAATTCTCTTCAAGGGCCCCATGGAAACCCCTAAAGGAAAGGGGGTAAAGAGTATTAACGTTACTGCCAGAAAGGTTTGGAATACCTATGCAAATAAACGAGTTTTCCGCTCCTTGCACGGCGTTGAAACTCCATTTTCAAAAGCAGGCATACCCATAAATATTACCCTGGTTAGGGAAAATATCGAAGACACTTACGGGGGAATAGAACATTTTCTGACACACGATGTAGCGCTATGCAGACGCTTTATTACTCGTCCTGGTAGTGAACAGGTACATCGATATACCTTTGAGATGGCACGACGCCATGGCTTTAAGAAGGTGACATGTGGTCACAAGGCAAACATTATGAAGCTCACCGACGGGCTTTTTTTAGAGGTTTTTTACGAAACAGCAAAGAGCTTCCCTGAAATAGTCGCTAATGACGTTATCGTAGACGACTTAGCGATGAAGCTGGTTCGTCGGCCAGACCAATTTGAAGTTTTGGTACTGCCTAATTTGCAAGGAGACATCATAAGTGACCTATGTGCTGGCCTAGTGGGGGGCTTGGGCTTTGCTCCATCTGCAAATATTGGCGATTCGGTGGCCATATTTGAGGCGGTGCACGGCACGGCACCCGACATTGCAGGTAAGGGATTAGCGAACCCTACTTCACTACTGATGAGTGGCCTCATGATGCTACGTCACCTTGGCCTTCACGGCAAAGCTGCGCTGATTGAGAATGCTCTTCTCTCGACCCTTGAATCTGGGGCACACACGTCGGATTTTGGCTCACAAGATATGAAAGCTTGCTCAACGAAGGAATTCGCAGAGGTAATCATTTCTAAACTTGGAAGTCAGCCAAATTACAATGCAGTGCACGGCACGGACTCGGACCATTCTTACAACCCTACCGTGCGAGACCGCTCTTTTGAAAATCAGCATCGCATGCTTGAATCGCCAAAAGCCACCGGAAAAATAGTCGGAGTAGACCTATTTGTAGAGATAAATCAGCAACCATCTGCGGTCGCGGCAATCGTCGAATCACTACTCGAGCAACCATACAGGCTCACTTTGATCAGCAATCGTGGCACGCAGGTTTGGCCCTCTGGCTCTTTACTGACTGATTGCGTAAATCAATACAGATTGCGTATTGAGGCACCTAGCAACTCGTCACCGACTGATGTTGACATGCTCAAAGTGGCGGTTCAGCTGGCAAAGTATATGACAGTTTGCTCAACCGAGTTGCTGATGCAATACAACGGGGCACCAGCATACACGCTTGCTCAGGGGCAATAGATCGACAATCAGCCAAGCCTCGATACTCTGTTCAAATAATGAAGAGAAGGGCCGCGTTAGGTCAATCTTTTATTTCTGGTACACTAACCCAAGCCGGCAGATAGAAATGGCTCTCACTTCCTATAGTGACGTGCAAAAGTCCGTGCCAGTAAAACTGGCAAGGCTTTTGCTGGACATCACGAGACCGCCGGGAAACCCCCGTCCATGGGGTTTTCCCGGCTCGCTCCAAGCTTAATCGCGCGCAAACCGGCGCGCGATTGCGCGTCGCTCCAGGCACTTGCGTGCCTGTGGTCGCCATCCGGGCGACCGAGATCCCTCCG
>JBKCMS010000166.1:0-45109 GCA_046300175.1 Pseudomonadota bacterium
CTCAAATTGTGATCGATAACTATAGTGACGTGCAAAAGTCCGTGCCAGTAAAACTGGCAAGGCTTTTGCTGGACATCACTATAGGTTGTTGTTTTGATTCGCATCCGCGAATCGATAGCGTTCTCCAAAACTCGGGATTTCGCTTCGGACTTTTGGAGAACGCTATGTATAGACTCAATTATTACGCAGCAGCAAAAAACTTTCTTGAATGCTACCGTAGAATTGCCTAGTAGTCGATAAGATAGGATGATGACAACGCTACTGGACTCGTGTACAGAATTAAGTGGTCTGTCGGCTGTGCTGTTTTAAGCCTCACAAAGATGTAAATTCAAAAAGGATCTCGGAATGTTACAGATGAAATTACGATTGATTGCGCCGTGTATTACCCAGGCGACGAGATTTTTTGTATTATTTGTCGGGGCTATAGTTCCAACAGTGCAGCTTCACGCAGCCCCAAGTGCAAGCGAGTTTAACGATCGCGTAAACGAGGTGGTAAACGGCGTTACGATCTTTACATCGCAGGATACAGCTTCATCGGGAGTTTTTTCGTTTGATTCAGATGCTCCAGGGGCTAGTGATACCGACATTGATCTTGTGAAGATACCTGTATCGCATACATTTGGTAGCGATACGGATGTAGTTCGTCCCCAGGTTCGTGGAGTTCTTGGTAGCCTTGAATCTAAACGATCTATAGCAACTGGTGGTCCGGGAACCATCGATGATTTTTCACGTCTTGAGGTGCTCACTGCTGGAGTGTCAGGCGGCGTTGTTTATAGGGCCTGGCAAGAGCTGCGTATTACGCCCCTCTTAGGTGTTGCATATTCCCACGTAAAACGCAGGTACGATTTTAATAACTCCTACAGTCAAAGCAACCTTTTACCGTACGATCGCGATGCCTTTAACACATCGGTTGATGTGATGACGTACTCCCCGTCGGTTGAGATTGATTACACATTTCGTCACGGTGAGATGATACTTATACCCAAGATTCGGTATGCACATCTCTTTAATGATTCGGTCTCAAGCGAGAGCTCAGTTATCGATGTAAACTCAGATTCTGGAATGCTACAGAGCTTCTTCGATATTGAGACGCCGCTCGGGTATACCGTCTATGGTCAGGATCTTGGGTTGCACCCTTTTATCGTTCGCACCGACCTATTTGGAACTGCCAAAGAGGCGCGAGGGCCGAATTATTTTCATGAGGTGGGAGCGGATCTAACCTTTACTGATAAAAACAGGAAGTTGCTTGAAGGGTTCTCTGTAGGAGCATCGTATATCTTCGGCGATGATTTTTCCGGATACCGTATCGGAGTTGGCCTTATCTTTTAGTAAAGATAACCCTCCAGTCACGTTTCATATCCACAACGGTCCAACCTTTGGCGCGCGCTTCGTCTAAGCCGCGGTCGAGTCGACCAACATGTGCAGTGCGATCGTAGCTCCACTCGCGCTCGGCATCTGTGTGATGAACGTAGAGAGCAAATCCGGGGCGTGTCCCTGAGGTGGTCCACTGGAGCATCTCAAGATCGCCATCAGAATTGCCGAATGCAGCCAGTGGACGTTTGCCTATCTGGGTGTGAATTCCAACGGGCTTTCCCTGCTTATCGTTAATGAAGTTAATTTCAGGCAGTCGAACTAGGACCGGAGTACCGGCTCGCATTTCATACTTAACTTTAATGCTACTGCCGATCACCTGCTCCGGTGGGATTCCGTACACCTCCCGAACCCACGGACGCATAAACTCGATGCCACCCCCTGAAACTATAAAGTTCTTAAAACCGTTTTCGCGCAGGTATTCAAGTAGCTCTAGCATAGGCTGGTACACCATCGCGGTATACGGCAGCGTGGTTGTTGGATGCCTTGCAGATTCGATCCATGTACGCACACACCGTTCAAATTCATCGGTTGTCATGCCGGCGTGAGTAGCAGTTACAATATCAAGAATTGCCCGCTCGCCCCCGGCTAGGGCTCTCTTAACGTCACCTTTTAAGAGAGAAGCAAAGGGCTCTTTGTTGCTCCACTCTGGATGTTGCGGAGCGAGTTCCTTGACGCGATCGATCGCAAAAAGGAGCTGAAAATACATCGGCTGCTCAGGCCATAGGGTGCCATCGTTATCAAATGTAGTTATACGATCCTCGGGGGGTACGTAGGCGGGGGAGTTTGGCTCGGTTACACGAGAAACGAAATCAACGATCGCTTGTCTGGTTGGCCCTTCGTTCCAAGACTGTAGGTTTGAAGGCGCCGCCCATGCACAGCTTGTAATAAAAAATGATATAATCGCGGTAAATAATAGATTGATAGATGCAGTTAACACAGTAGTCGGTACAGCTCTAAGAAAGTGGCTCATAGCGTCTCCTTTGACCTCGCGTTCAGAGGAGAGTACCACCGTTTGTCAAGCCGAGGAATTACCGAACATGATGCTTGGTTTAAGCAGACACTTAATTATCGCCAGTTGTGAGTAGTTCGCAGCTCTGCGATTATCCGTTAGTGATCTACTGCTACACAAGTAGACCGCGTACTAAAAAGGTAAGGATATATGAGGATATCACAATTTTCTCTGGCGCTGGCGGCTAGTTATCTTTGCGCATGTTCAACGGTACGGCTTACAGTTGTTGATCCTGCCGATTCGCTGCGAGAATTTAGGCAAGATATCATCTCCTCCAGTAATCTTAGCCCACTCTCGCTTCAAGCTGTCCGGATGGCAGGACTGACCCAAGATGATGTCTTAGAGAACGGGGTCGACGCGAGTGTTGCGCGGCAGTTTGAGCATTTTGCTGATTCAATTGACAAAGCGTACATCGAGAGTGAGGTAGCTATCGGACGGGCGCAGCTACTGGAGAAAAAACAGCCAGAGAAGGCGATTGCTCTCTACCTGCATGCAGCAGACATGGCCTACCAGGGGTTTTTTCTCAAGGAGTGCGCGCATCCAGTAGATGTTCGTTGCGATAGTTTTAAGGTGTTCTATGATCGCGCTGTAAGGGGAGTGCTCTCGTACCTCTCAGGAAGGAAGTGGAACACCGAGGCTATTCCTGTTTTTGATACGGGTATTGGGCGAAGCTTCTCCCTCGCAGTAGCAGAGGGTGCTAACGTTGAGGACCCCAAGGAGTATGCTTCGATAGATCCGGCGTCATCAATCGGACTAGAGGGGCTTACGAATCGCCACAGAAGGGCAGGCTTCGGTGTTAGCCTAGTTGCCTGCAGAAAGCGTCGCGATGGAGATAGACTTGAGGAGTACCTCCCCCGCGTTGGAACTTGTCTACCTCTGACGGCGATAGTGCGCTTTCCCGATAAGGGTTGTCAGGGCGCACAGTGTGCGGCAACATTTGAGTTGATCAATTCAGTAACAACCGAAACTTATCAAACAGCGCACGGAGTCCTACCCCTGGCGGCTGATTTCACAGCTCCACTTGCGGCCGTAGTGCAGAACACTGGTATGGGTGGATGGGACGGACTCTTTGACGCTATTCAGGGAAACGAGGAGCTGCTTAAAAACACCGGGTTTTACACCCTTGAGCCATTCGAGAGTGGAAAGATTCCTCTAGTAACTGTGCATGGTCTTTTTTCAAACCCTCTTACCTGGCTCGACGTTCATAACGAACTGATGGGAGATCCGGCTATTCGCAAGCACTTTAGGGTGTGGCACTACCTATATCCGACCAATCTGCCGATCCTCGAAAACGCGAAAACATTCCGCCAAAAACTCGATGAGTTGCAAGGATACCTTGAGTCGCAGAGCGCAGGTCGTAGCATAGATCGAGGTATGGTCGTGGTTGGGCATAGCATGGGAGGGCTACTGACGCGAACAGCAGTAGTAGATAGTGCGCCGCTGATGGATTTCTTTATGGAAGATCCTAAACGCTTGTCAAAGTTGAGCAAAGATGCGCAGGATGCGGTCCGCGCTTACGTTGATTTTAAACCCAAGCCATACATAGATAGAGTTGTATTCGTTGCAGTCCCTCACCGCGGAAGCTCGATAGCCGATAACTGGATCGGTAGTATCGGTCGTTGGCTACTCTCGTTGCCTAAAGCGATCGTTCAGAAAACGGTGTATGTAGCTCGTGAGGCGCGTAATGTTTTGCGGCCAGACTTACAGACTGCATTTGATGCTGGGCAGGCGACTAGTATCCAGGGATTGTCGGAAAAGAGCCCTGCATTGCAGGGATTATCAAAGACTACGATCGCTGGGACTATTCCGTTTCACTCGATTATAGGTGATCGAGGTCGCGGCGACACCCCAGAGAGTTCTGACGGTGTAGTCGCCTATCGTAGCTCGCACGTTGAAGGGGCCCAATCTGAGCTAATAGTGCCAGCAGACCACACAGCCCATGCACACCCGCAGGCGCTTTTAGAGATTAGGCGGATTTTAAGGCTACACGTGGATCACAACACTGCCCAGACATCGGGCAGCGGTAAAACTGCAAGGGTAAAACGATGATATCTTTTATCTCTAAAGTCGGCTGGGCATCGCTTGTACTGACACTAGGTACGTGGATCGCGCTAACTTGCGCCTTCTCTCCGGCGCTACCAGTTTCGTGGAGAGTTCCGGTAGCATTAGTGGTTGCTATTATACTTCTGTTGTCACTGGTTCGATGGCGCAAGCGTCGTCTGCTGCGATTCTGTGCCCTAATACTATTTTGCTGTGGCGGCATGATATGGAGCAGTATACGCCCCTCAAATGATCGCAATTGGGTTCCCGAAGTTGCGCAGCTGCCATGGGGCGAGGTTTCTGGCAGCACGGTTACATTGCACAACGTGCGAAACTTCACCTATCGCACTGAGAGTGATTTCGATCCGGTCTATGAAAGCCGCACGTATAATGTGGATCAGCTGACAGAGGTAGATATCTTGGTTGCCTACTGGGCTGGTAAAGCGATAGCTCACGTGATGGTTAGTTTTGGATTTAATAATTCGGACTTTATTGCTTTTTCAATCGAGACGCGCAAAGAGGTTGGTGAGGAGTATTCAGCAATTAAGGGATTTTTTCGTAACTACGAAATAGCTTACGTCGTGGCCGATGAGCGCGATCTGATCGGAGTTCGCGCACTGCACAGAGTTCCTGAAGAGCGTGTCCATGTTTTGCGCACCAGAATGGCGCTTGAGAACGGGCGCAAGCTATTTCTGGAGTACGTTCGGCGCATTAATAAACTGCGAGCGGAGCCGTCCTTTTATAATACTTTAACGACAAACTGCACCACGCAAGTTTTAGCGCTCGTGCAGGCGCTGGGGGGAGTAGCTACCTACACTTGGAAGATACTTCTGAGCGGGTACGTTCCTGAATATCTCTATGAGACAGAGACCCTTATGCCGGGATTGTCGCTTGAGGATATTATGGCTAAATCTTTAGTAAACGAGCGGGCAAAACAGGTTACAGGCGCCCCAAACTTTTCAGCTCTTATCCGAGAAGGTGTGCCACATCCTGAGCCGCGCGCAGTGCCACTTGGTAGGTCGTAAAATTATCGGTGGCTATACCGGTATTTTGCTGAGGTCAAAGGCCCCAAAAAGGGATAGCATAGCCCACCGCAGCTGAAAAGCTCGGACAAGCGAATGTTGAGCTAGCCTTGTGCTCTTTTGTGAAACGCGTAAAATTTAGGGGTGTGCCTAGTGAGAGGAAAAAATGCAAGCAAAGCAACAAACGGGAGATAAAAATATGCGAAGATATCCGCTTAGCGGAGGAAATAATGGCTCCACTAGCCATAGAAGCTTCACCCAGTTTGCGATTCCGTTTCTTGTACTCTTCGCTACAAGCTTTGTCGGTGTGCAGCTCTCAGGGTGTATGTCAGCAGCCGACCATGCAGCGGCTTTGCACTCGACTAAGGATCGCGAACTGACAGTGGGGGTAGTGCAGCGCGAGATTCGCTACGGTATGAGTCAGTCAGATGTAGCAGCCGCGCTAGGGTCTCCTAATATCGTCACCCGCGAGGATAACGGCAACGAGACATGGATATACGACAAGATTGCAACTGAGGCATCACGTTCAGCAGACTCGGGCGGGTGGTGGATTATCCTCGCTGGCTCTAATAAGCAGGCCGGCGCCTCAGCAACAACGCAGCGCACTCTCACCGTTGTGGTGAAGTTTGACTCGCAGAGTCGAGTTTCAAACTTTACCTATCATTCGACTAAATTTTAGCACTGAGCTATGCGAGCATTTTTCTCCTCGGGGCATCGGATATCTGTACTAGCAGCGTTTTGTTGTGTGCTTTTGCTCGCGGGGTGCCAGATGCAACCTCCAAAACCTCCACTGACTCAGCTGCAATTACGTCAGCTACAGAGCCGCTCGTATGAGAACAGGGACTTTATAACTGCGATGCGTGCAGTGATAAACGCCCTACTAGATGAAGGCTTCATAATAAAAAACGCCGATAAAGATCTAGGATTTATTCAAGCGACGAAAGATATCGAGATGTCCGGTGGTGCAGGGCCTTCTGTTGATATATTTGGAGGATTTGGTGGAGTAGGAGTTTGGGGCAACCCACAGCAGCGCTGGCGCAATTCTTCACAGATTGATTGTTCTGGAACTCTCACTAAGGTAGGCAACAGTACTAACGTGCGGCTTATCTTTCAGAAAAAGACTCTTGATAACTTTGGGGTTCCGATGGGTATTGCGCTGATTGAAGATCCCGAATACTACCAAAATGTCTTCGTTAAGATCGACAAGAGCTTATTCCTAGAGCGGGAGAATCTAGTCGGTCGTTAAAGGCACAACTCGACCCCTTATTTTTGTAAAGCTATCCAAGTGCCGAAGTTTGCTTGGTTGCAGCGTAGAGCGTAAACTGCTGTGACCAGGCCGAGTGTCGCGAGAGCACTTTTCGGACGTACTGTCGGGATTCTGTTGGGAATTGAGAGCTGTTAGTAAGAGCACGCACCAAGTTGCCTGGTCCCCAGTTATAAGCAACCAGAAGCTTTTCGCGGTCACCATTAAAGCGTCGACTGAGGTATTTAAGGTACGATATTCCCAGGCGGATATTGGTTTGTGGATCGTGAAGATCGCGCGGATCCTTTAGCTCAAGATTGCTCAGTTTTGCCACGTAGTGTCCGGTCTTAGGCATCAACTGCATCAGTCCCTGTGCTCCGCGATGAGATACTGCTGTGTGTCGAAACATACTCTCCGTACGAATTACTGCAGCAACAAACAGTGGGTCGATCTCAGCCTGATGGCTCTCTGTAACGATGATTTGGGCTAGTTTATCACTGTCAACTAGAGATGGGCGGTCTAATCGGATCATCTCAGCAACGAAATTGACCGTGGTATCTTCTTTTAATGTTGTAGCGTGTTGTTTTTGATCTGCTTGACCGCAGCGATGGGGCACATCGGTCATAGACAGCTCACGCGCGAGCTGTGACTCGAGTTGCTGCATGACGCGTTGCTGGCTTGAGAGATCGGTCAACCATACAGTCAGGCTCAAAAAGGCTGAGAGGCTGAAATTTATAGGTAGTGCTCTGATTGAGTTCATACTTCCTAATCGAGAAGCTAGGGTCTTATGTTGCGCACACATCCGGTGTTGGCTCTAAATCTGTTAACGTGGCTGTTTTTTCACCCTTCTGATCGATGCGGGCCTGGGTTAAAGCGGTGCTATTAGCAAAAAAAAGCAGTTATCCTAAAAAGAGCAGTTAAGGTGGGGCAGAATGGTGCAGCTGGTTAAAAGCACAAAGGATTTTGATATTTTCGGCGCGGAACCCTGGCACCGTCAGGGTGAGCACCGAAGATTCAAAAGCCGCAGTGATTTTAGCCAGATGCGCCATTCTGAAGCCCGCAACTGCTTTTTTTAGGGTTATACCAGGGCATTAGTAACTCCTTGAGAAAGGCCACCTATAGCTGTAGGATCAGGTACTTGGGCCAGGGTGGAAAATTATGCATGGCGGTTTAGCTAGACAAACAGTGGTTGTAGGGGGTGGGCATGCTGGTATTGAGGCTGCCTACGCTTCAGCGCGCCTTGGAGTTCCAACAGTACTGATATCGCTACGTCGCGAGGGGATTGGTCAGATGTCGTGCAATCCTGCTATCGGCGGAGTAGGCAAGGGGCACTTGGTAAAAGAGCTCGATGCGCTTGGTGGTCTTATGGGCCGGGCGATCGATGCAACTGGCATACAGTTTCGAATACTCAACACTAGTCGCGGAGCCGCGGCTCGCGCATCGCGAGCACAAGCTGATCGTGATTTATATAAGGGCTGGATACAGGAGTATCTCTCAAGGGTTACAAACCTGACTATAATTGAGGGCGAGGCGGCTTCGATAGAAGTTTTGGGGCGGTCAGTGTCGGGGGTAACTCTGAGTGATGGTAGTTTTGTTCCAGCAACATCGGTAGTGCTTACTACAGGAACATTTCTTAAGGGTTTAATGCATGCAGGCGCTGTTCAAACCCAGGGTGGGCGTCTCGGTGATAAGGCATCAAATGCACTTAGCGACTCTTTAAGAGCGCTCGGGTTTTCTCTCGGTCGCCTAAAGACAGGAACACCGCCACGCCTGCGACGATCATCGATCGATTTCTCTCAGTTAATAGAGCAGCCGGGAGATAGACCACCACAGCCTTTTTCTTTCATGACTTTGGCGATAGATCGGCCACAGATATCTTGTTGGATGACCTCAACCAACGAGCAGGCTCACGATATTATTCGCTCTAATAAAGACAGTAGTCCGATGTTTAACGGTCAGATTCGCTCTGGTGGACCGCGTTACTGTCCATCGATAGAAGATAAGGTGTTTAGATTCGCTGACAAGCCGACTCACACAGTATTTCTTGAGCCTGAAGGTTTTACGTCGGATATCGTTTACCCAAATGGTATCTCCACATCGCTACCGGTAGATATACAGGAGCGTTTTGTGCGCACAATTAAAGGACTGGAGAGAGTTGAGTTTCTGGCACCCGGTTATGCTGTGGAGTATGATTTTGTTGACCCGCGCTCGTTGGCACAAACTTATGAAACAAAGGATGTCTCCGGGCTTTTCCTCGCGGGGCAGATTAACGGCACAAGCGGATACGAAGAGGCGGCAGCGCAGGGTCTAGTAGCGGGTCTTAATGCGGCGCATCGAGTACTTGAGCGTGATCCGGTAGTGATAACTCGTGGCCAGGGTTATATCGGCGTAATGACAGACGACCTCACTTCGATGGGAGTCGATGAGCCGTATCGGATGTTTACTTCAAGAGCAGAGTATCGGCTAATTCTCAGAGAAGATAATGCAACTCAAAGGCTCTGTCCGTTAGCGAAGTCGCTTGGACTTCTTAGTCCTAAGCACATCGAGCAGTTTGAAACGCGTCAAGCTGCTTATGAACGTGCGGCGCAGTGGCTGGAAAAAACTCGTGTCAAGCCAAACGCAGAGACAAACACTTGGCTTGAGTCAAAATCAACGGCAGCGCTTAAAGATAGCGTATCTCTGACACAACTTCTTAAACGACCGCAAATAGCTTTGCGCGACATATTCGAGCTCTGTCCTTACGAAGAGCGTTTAAGTGAAGAGCTGTGCGCTGCTCTCGAAATAGAGTGTAAATTTAGTGGATACCTTGATAGGCAAGACGAAGAGGTAGAGCGGTTAAAAAAAATTGAAGGAGAGCGCATCCCAGCTGACTTTCCGTATGAAGCGATTAAGCAGCTGCGTACCGAGGCGCGCGAGAAACTCAAGAAACACAGACCAGATTCGCTCGGCCAGGCTATGCGGATTCCCGGAATGACTCCGAGTACGATCTCGCTTCTTGCAGTGTATCTCAAGCGATATAGAAGCGCCGCAGGACTAAAACTAGCCGAAGTAGCGGCTGATCCTCAAGTAGGAGAAGAGAGGTCGTGTGGAGATACGACGGCATGAGCTCATACCGCTTTTGGGGTTTTGTTAGTTCGGCCTTTTTTCTCTGCTCTATTCCAGCTATTTTCCACCAACTTAAAAAGATATGGTGGCGCAAGCAGCTTATTTCTGCAGGTGAGCTTGCAGAGCCGGCAACTTATAGCATCTCTGTGAATCAGGTTTTTTCATCTTACTGCGGTGTATACAGCTTTTTTCTATTTGGCCTGGTACTTGACGCTCCGGATCCTTTTCTGACCTATCCGCGTTTGCTGGTTGGATTGCTGCTGTACCTCGTTTTATTCGAGATATTTCGTGATCGAAACACGCGTGCGGTCAAATATGTCTTTGGCCTTGCTACGCTCTCGCTGTTTGTGCCGATAGTACTGATATTATCCGGTCTACGCAGTTCACCAGGAGTGCGTTCTATTTCACATCTACTTGTATGTGCAGCAACGCTAACGATGGCGCAAGGTGCGTACGCGCAGTTTGTATTGCTACGTAGGAATCAAGCGCGCGGAGCAGTTTCTTTGCCGATGCACACGGTGCTGTATCTAAAAGATGTATCTGGGATGTTCTTCGGTCTACAGCTCGGTGTATCTGCTTGGAGTATAATCTTTATGCACCTGTCGAATATAATAATGCGAGCGCCGATTCTTTGGATGTACTGGAGGGTGCCAAGATAGACCCTGCGCAAGTGATTGTTTTCAAAAGTCACTCGCATCTATGACGAAAGCCACTTATGTAAGTGTGTGCAGTTAAAAAAGCGATCGCGGCAGGCTGTTAGCCAACTCCGAGAAAAACCCTTGGTTGTGCCACAGCGAGAGATCTCCGATAACGTATAGACGGTGACGGGCGCGAGTAACAGCTACATTAAGCAGGTTTGGCTTCTCGCCTGCCCACCTGGCAGCACCGCGGGTTGAGTCGTCGCACCCAAGCACAAAAGTAACAACATTTGCCTCTTTGCCCTGAAAGGTGTGCACAGTTCCGACGCGACGACGTATTGCGGCAACACGCTCCTTAGAGCATCCTAGCGCTCGTGCATGATCCCCTAATATATTTCTCAGACGCTCGCGAATAGAACGAAACGGAGTGATGAAAAAAATCTCAGGTTCTTGTCCATAGGCGCTCGACAGCACTCGCTCTAATAGCTTGCACGCTGCCTCACCGTGCTGCGGCACCCAATGACGACCTGAACATGCTCCGGGAACATCAAACCATGCACTGGTTGGTAGTGCTGAGAGGTAATCGACGGTAGCGCTGCTATCCGCTGTGCCAAATGTCATAAGACCTCCGTAGGCAATTGTATTAGCTATAGAGAACATCGGCTCAAGGCATCTGCGATGAACTCTCAGCGGTGTGCCAACCCAGGTGTTTGCGACGCTATGCTCGAGGTAAGTTCCAAGCTCGTTTGATTCATCTGCCAAAGCTTGAGCTGAGCTAGCCAGAGGTGAGAAAAGCGGATTACTTACCTTATGGGACTTGCAAAAATGACGGACTAACACCTCAGGCACCGAAACTACTGGTTGAATCTGCATCGGGTCACCGATTACCAGCGCACGTTTTGCTCGCCAGAGTATACCAGCGACTGACTGCGGAGTCGCTTGGCCAGCCTCTTCAATAATAATATGTCCGAAAGCTCCCTCACCTACAGCAGCGCACATGCGTTCAACTGAGGCTAGTGTCGTAGAAATGGCGGGAACTACCATAAATAGACTCTGCCAGATATGCGCCGCTATCTCCTCTTCAAAGGCATCCGGCCGGCTTAGCAGCTTACCGACGGCAGATAAATTCGCTCCTAAACCGGTAGCCTCCCGCACCCAGGCCTGATGCAGGCCTAGAGCTGCGATAAAAAGCATCGCTCTAGCTTGGTTGATCCTCTCGGTTAACCAGGGGGCACGAGCCTGGACGGAGAGGGAGTCGAAATCGGAGTTATTTGGTTTTAAAAAATGCTCGTTGTCTTGAAGGATCGCATCTTTTGAATCCTCAGTTGTATGTAAGATTTTGTGTAGTAGCTCTTCGACTTTTTTATGCGCGTCTAAAAACTCCAGTCGCGCTTTGGCATAACTAATTGTGCCACTGGGGGGGATCTGCTTGCGCCACTCGTGCAAGGTGAGTCGTGTAGCTTCTTTCTGTCTACGAGCTTTGCTATCTTTCTCCTCTCGTGGGCCGTAGAGTAGGGCGTCGCAAAATATCTCGCGATTTCTGCGATTGCCGAGAGGAATACTGATTAGTCCCCAACGATTGTCGCTTTGGCTCTCTTGATTAAAAGGGTCCGAACCTGACCGTATATCTTCATACAGGGTTGCGACCTCTGGCAGATATGCTGCATGGCTAAAAATATCCGCTATACCGGATCGCTTGGGCAGCTCGCGAGTTATGTTCTCTACAGCATTATTGTTACTTGAGGCGATCAGAACTTCAAACCCTAACAAGTCGCGCTTTAGTTTTTTTATAACGTAGCGCGAACGATCTACCTCACACGAAACGCTTAACTTTTCAAAAGCATCATCGGCAGAGCGATATCTGACTAACTTCAATGCCCGTTGTACTACTGCCGATGCCACAATATCTTTTACCAAGGTGGTTTTGCCAGTACCTGGAGGGCCATTTACTGAAAATAGAGAGTGCTTGCCAGAGGTATACTCGTTAACTGCCAATTGCTGCATAAGAGAATTAAAGCGCTGCGGATCGTTTGGCCAACAGCCCAAGGGAACTGATTGCAGTGCGACTCTCGACCAGAGCTCGCCTGAAGGCTTGGCTACATCGATGCGAGCAGTATGGGGTGCTGCATTGAGGTATGAATATAGCGGCGCTCGTTGATTTATGTTGCCGATTCGCTGCGCGACCCTTTGTAGATCGCGAAGATAAAATGAATTTAGAATTTCACACCGTCGCTTGAGCCTTGGCTGCTTGGCTCCGGAGGTCTTCATATCAGAGGCTGATGTAGGCGGTAGTGGTTCAGGATGAAGTGGGGCATTACTGGCTGGTTGTGGTCGTGAGTTGTCAGCGCAGTCGGTAGGTTTTTTCTTTCCTAGACGATGTGCAACGATTACTACGCGATTGGAGAAGTCACGCCATGCAACGTCGATTCCACGGCGTACCTCAATATTAATCGCTCGTATGGCATCCCAAGATAGTGGGGCAAAGACCTCTTCGCTATCAGAGTCGCAGTCGCTAACGCTTAGAGTTGCCCGAGGAGTTCGGCACGAGGCTATCCTCATTAGGAGATCACGGCCATAGGAATCAAAGCCATCGAGTGATAGCTCGTGTCCTTGGCTAACTGTAGTCAGCGCCCAGGGAAGAGTAGAGATTCGGCAATCCTCAATCAGTGACTCGCCGAGTGCGCTAATACCGAGTCGCGCCACGCAGGTTGTGCCCTCAGGTTCGCGTGAATCGTCAAAGCTCTCTAAAAAATCCTCTTTGCTGTACAGATTGCGCACAACGTTGTGCGACTCTTCCTTCTCAAAGATGCCTAGAAAGAGATCGAATGCGTAGTTGTACTCAGGGTTAAGACCCCAGTTAACCGGGGCAAGCCAAGGTGGGAAATGGCAGGGTGGTTCATTTAAAGAGACGTGCCATGAATCATCTTCAACTACCAGAACTTCATCTAGGTCAAACGCCTGAAACATCTCGATGTCGCGCCAGAGCTGTAGGGTATTCAACAGTGACATGAGAGAGCTAGGTCTCGATCAGGTTAGGGAGTAGTAGCTTAGCATAGTCATGTTTTTGGGAGCGAATAAAAAACGAGGAACCACAGATATCCTAGCTTTTGAGGCCTTTCGGCTCGGCAGAGGCGCTTTATTACTTTGTGTCTCTAGCTACCAGTCTTTTTCTTCTATTTTTAGTTCCGGCTTCAATAAGCTCCTGCTCTTTAGAGTAAACAGCTGCATTAGCAGGAACAGATAGCAGCGATGTGTAACGCCAAGGTTCATTCGGAGAGGGCCGAATCTGGCAGCTTGCCTCCTCAAGCACGATGCGGCTGCCTTTACATTCAGCTACAATACCCGAGCACAATTCATCACTACTGCGCCTGCGGAAATAAATGCGGTCTCTAGGAGTAGCGATTTCATCTGGGGTGGGGGACTTAGAGGTAGTAGTCATATCGAGGACAACGATAATCAGTTTAGGCCAGGAACTCCATAAAAATCACAAAATTTATTTCTAGTATTTATTACTAGTACACCCCAACTCCCTCTGACTATTACCAGTAGTTGCTATAAGTACACCCCAACTCTATCGTTTGTACGACTAAACCCTAGCTTGATAGCTTCGAAAATGAGGGAGATGATGTGCAAAACATTCGGAGAGGCGCCGGTAGGGTTGAGATTTGAACCCGGCAAGTCGTTATTTTGCTGGTCAATATGCAGAAAAACTAAAGTGGTAAGAGCCACTTGAAGGTGTTGTAGCAATCGGCATAGGGCTAAAGGTGATGTTATGGTAGAGCGTTGCACAGCTGTGGCGCCGGGGGCACAAAGCAGCCGGGTGGCCATGGGATGTTAATCGCTCCCTGTTTCATTAATTCAAAACACTCCCTGCAGAGTTTATCAAACCGACGGCGTTCAGCTAGGTGCAGACGTCGGATTTCCACGGATGTGCCGTACATAAAAACAGAGCGTTCCTTGGGTGGTGGTTTATACTCTTCAGTAACAATAAATCCTTCCCGTCTGTGAATGGGCGCTTTGTCTGGTGAAATCTGGGCTTCGCCCTCACGAACAAGGGCCACGATTTTTGCTCTGACTCGCTCGATCTCCTCGGGATCTTTTATTCCGAAAGCCTCAAGCCACCTAAAGGGATGAATTCTTAGGGTATGAGTCTGCCGTGCTGAAGCTTTGCGTTTTAGGTCGTCGATGATTCGTTGCTCCTCCGCCCAAGACGGATTGCTCTTTGATAGCTTTTCGATATCCGTTGCTAATATCCAAGGAACCTCTTTTTCAATAACTGCATGCAGATCGGCAGGAGCGGTCAAGAATTCTTTCCAGGTATTACATCCCCTGTAGTCATCAATAGAGCGCACAAGACCAGCGCGGACCGGGTTGAGGAATGTATAGACTATTCGACCGATTGCGGCTTCAAGGTCTAGCACCTCGCCTACTGAACTTCTGCTGTCCCACAGTGTTAGGTGAGATAATCCTAAGAGCCGTTTCAGAAAGTCAGTTAGGCGTTTCTTTAGGCGCCCATGGAAGCGAGCCAGGGCGGAATTATCGAGTGAAAAGAGCTGTATGTGCGGGTGATTAGCCATCCATACGTAGCCACAAACCACCACCTGTTCAGCAGCTAGGATCCTGGCCATGATACTTTCTATTAATAGGGTAGTGAGTGGGCGTGCTGGTAGTGGTAGTCCCTGTAACGCACGAAAACACACGTCTAATAACTTCTTGCTGCGGAGCATTCTTCTTCGTCTCATACCAGAATAATCGGTATCAGCCGCAAAAAGTTGCTTGAAGGTGTGGCAATAGTTGGGGTGCACCAGCCTCCCTGCACCAGCCTCCCTCAGCTGCTGGGATCGAGGATCACCTTGGCGGGTTTGCCGGGGTTCTTGTCGGCAAAGAGTCGAGTAAACCACTTCTGGCCATCCTTAAAGCCGCAGTAGACTACATCACTATCTGGTAAGCCCATCTGCCCAGATCGTAATCGTAAACCGGCTAGCTTGTATGCCTCTGGGGTATAGGCAAAAACCCCGACGGTAACGACACCGCGACGAATAAACTGTCCCGCCGCAACCGGTGATGGGCCATCAACGTGCAGGCCGCACCAGGCGCTTGGATGATACGGCTTTGTTGCGAATCCACACTGATCTCGTGTCTCGGTGAATCCAACACAATCAGCAGAAAAGTCAGCAAGCCCACCGAGTAGCTTCGTAACCTCACCCACTACATCAACGCCCGGTCCCACCTGGAGCGGAATACCCCCAGCTGCTTCAATCGCTTTGAGTCGGTTCGCATCAGCATCTGTTACAACTACTTTCCCGGCGCCTCGTGCAATAACATCTTGCAGCGCAAAAAAACCGATCGGCCCACCACCAGCAATTAGTCCGCTTTTACCTTCAAGGCTTCCACCGCAGAAAAGTTCACACCGGTCGCCCACCCAAGTCGAGCAGGCTGCTGGCTCGGTAGTGCAGGCACGATCGAAGGATAAATCATCAGGGATCGGAACAAGCAGCTTCGCATCGCTGACTACGAACTCGGCGAACGCCCCGGGCCACGTTGGGTGAGCACCCATAACACGACGTTTAGCGCAGTGCTGCGATAAACCCGACAGGCACAGATCGCACAGTGAGCAGTGATCAATCGGCATTCCGGCAACGCGGGTGCCAACCGCTAAATTAGGAAACCTCTCAGCAACAGCAGGCCCAATAGCTTCTACTATGCCTGCATACTCGTGCCCGCCGATATGTGGCTGCTTGAGGAGTGCATTTGTCCACTCCCAGCGACCTCCATCGCTCCCACAGATACCAACTCGCATCACTCGAACAATCACATCAGTAGGTTGGGTGATTTCGGGTTCCGCTGCGTCTTGAACCTGCATCGTTTTTGGTGATGTGCAAAAAAGAGTTTTCATTGGCATGCCCCTCCAGAGCGACAAGAATAGGGAGATTAACCCCATTTTTGCAAGGAGAGTCTCAGGCTAAAAGACTGCCCGTGACATTATAAGTGCGATATTTGGCTTGCCCATCTTTTATTCAACGCAAATAAGTACAATCGTAACGGTAATCGGCGGAAATTTTATCTCTACTAAAGTTGAGAGCTGCTGCAAGTTGCTTAGAACTGGAACGACGCAGGCCATTCTGCTGGTTCAGCCTCTTGACATACATGTGCCAGCAGTTTCTTATTATCTATCAGGCCAACGGCCACAACTAGAACAAAGGTGATATATGGATATAAGGCCAACGACTCAAGAAGACGTTCGCAAAATGGCCAAAGATAGGCTTTGGGACATTAAGGCAGTCTATACACTCGACTGTGAGAAGGTAAAGAAGTGGCTTATGGAGCACGCTCGCCAGGAGTTGGGGGGAGACCTCAATAGAGAGCGAGCAATAGCGCAATATCCAGCCCTCTCAAAAGACCTGGAGAGACTCTACGACGTCTCAGAGATGTCTGTAGATCCCCGATTGATGCAAGAGGCGCAGGACGGTGTTTTTAAACAGAAGGCGCCAGCGCTCAGTGGAATTTTAGGTAAGCTTCTCCTTTTCATTGTGACAGGAGGAATTGAGATATTCTTCTTCAGCTTCCTTGTTTTCTATCGCGAGGCTGGTGGTATGCTAATTGGCTTGGCGCTGCTCCTTCTAGCAGGAGGAGTTCTATGCGGACTGGGAATCACTGAGATAGTGATGCACGGGACCAAATCAAAGTATGGAATCGAGGAAAAGATAGGGGGTGTTTACATCATTCTTTTTATCGTTGGTATAGCTCTTCTTGTTGGTATTACCGCCTTTCGTTGGTCAACTGGAGGCTTATTCGCGGGTGTGACAGCGGCTTTCTTCGGTTTGGCCGTTACAACCACTGAGATTGCAGTGGAGCACAGCTACCAGCTTAGGAAGCTTTACTTAAAACTGATGTTTCGGGCGCAAGAGTACTACTCAGCCAGACAGTTTAGAAAAGACCTCGGCAGTAAGGATACTCACGAGGACGACACGTGGTATGTGACCTACACATCTTTTGTAGATGGAGCCGCAAATACGATCAAGAAAGTTACTAGGTGAGTTAAGTCATGCGTAGGAATGTTTTTTTATCTCAGTTCATTTCCAGCCTCAGATGCTCAGCAGCGAGTCTCATAGCGGCTGTAGCGATGGGATGCAGCACGCCGCCAGAAGTCGCGCCGCCTGCCATTAATCTGCATCGCAAGGCAGAAGCGCCCGACAGGATCGCGGTTCTACCGTCAGCTCCAAGTATCTCGGAGGTAAGGCACCTGCTAGCCGATGACGGAAGTCACCGAGTTGAGGTTTTAGGTAGCGATCTAAGAGATGGTGCTGTTGCAGAGATCTATAACGAGGTCGGTGGCCTACTTGGTTCTGTTGCTCTGGCTGGTGATGGTACCAGGAGAACGGCAACACTACCGCCGAACATGGCTAGGGTCGGCGAATACAAAATAACAGTTAGTAATCCCGATAGCAGATACTCAAATATGGCCCGGCTATCGATTGTTGAGCCTCAACCTGAGATAGTACCGCCGACACCGTCTCCATGTGACAGTGATTTAAGTGGCAGCGCAAGTACTGTCTACCTGGGCGGAGGTGATGCAGAGAAGATGTTTGAGCGATACCTGGCGCAAAGTTCCGACGTTGCCGGTAAGATTCCGTACCGAGTGAAGATCAAGTTTTACCAGCAAGAAGCAGCCGATTTGGTTTTGCAGACAGTTAGCCTAGGAGAGTTTGAGGACCTATTCTTGGAGTCTCGCAACGATTTCTTTGAGAAGATGAAAAAGAGGCTGCGCGGTAAGACAGCAGTGTTTAATCCATCTCTGAAAGATGAGGCAGCTAGAGAGAATGCGCACTATCTCCAGTGCCGTTAGTGTCAGGTAGTTCTTAGAGCTATCTGCCGCTTGACTTTAGGCAGTAGTCGCCACTTGCGTAGTAACCGTATGGGCATTGGCCCACTCGCGGTATCGCCTCACGAGACTTCTGGTTAGCGGCCAGGCATGCATTTCCGCTTGGGTAGTACCCGTATGGGCACTGCATATGTTCGCCGCGAGGCAGGGCGTGATTACTCTTTTCGCTGGATGGAGTGCAGTAGCTACCGCTTGAATAGTATCCGTACGGGCATGATTCCCCCGTTCCCCGCGGAATCGGCTGAGCGTTTGGATTAGCGAAAGCAGTCGTGCTGCTCATAGTTACCGTCATCAGTAGCAACGCAATAAGCTCACTTTTCATAGTTAATACTCCTGATAAAAATGCTTGAGAATGGTTTTTAAGCTAGCGCCCTAGCGCAATTCTTATTCGGTTAAACAACCCGAGCATAACGCGCAACTCCTTTTCGTTCATTTTAATTCGCCTGAACATATTTTTTACAGCCACTGACGTCGGATCGCCAGGTGTCCCATGATGAAAACCAGAAGCGAGCATCACTTCATCGCACATACGATCTAGCTGCGCATATTGGTTCCACGACGGAAGCTCTTGCATCGGACGAGAGATATTGTGCCAGCTCTGCCGAGATAGCTCATAGATAGACACTAGAACTGACTGCGCAAGGTTCAGTGCTGGGTACTCGGCTTTGGTTGGAATTCGAATCAGAAGCCTACACTGTTCAATCGCCTCAGTGGTAAGGCCTGTATCTTCACGGCCAAAGAGCAGGGCGATTCTACCCGGTATCCCACATGTGAGTGAGTCGATCCAGTCAGGTAGTGGGATCGGCTCACCGCGTCGCGGGCGGCTATGTGATGAAAATCCTACGACATCGGTCATCTCACTGAGTGCCGAATCAAGCGAGTCATGGATTACCGCTTGGCGTATAAGCTCCTCAGCCCACCGGCCGGTAACAAGAGCCTTTTCAAGCGAGAAGTCGCGCGGTCGCACGAGGTGTAGATTGCTGCAACCAAAATTCATCATGGCACGAGCAGTCGAGCCGATATTCAAGCTATCTTGAGGCTCGACTAGGACAATATGAGTGTGGGCTAGAATATGAGAAGGTGGAAGCATTTAGGCTTTGTACTGGAAGCTGGTAGCATGAAGCATGTCAAAAGGCGCGTTAAAATGGTAGGGGCATCTTCGTTGCCGAGTAACTACTGAGCAAATACAGGATAGATAGAGCACTCTAGCCCGGAAATTTCATGAAACTGCGTAGCGAGAGCGCCGGGAAAGGTGATTTTTCGGGCCCGTAGGGCGAATTCAAAAATCGATTTTTCGGGCTTCAATCGTATCGTGATACATTCCGGTCCGAAAATCGATTTTTGAACCGAAAAAGCACCATTATCGGCGATCTTAGTAGCAGGCTTCATGAAATTTCCGGGCTAGCTACTCTTGACGGTTTTTTATTACCGCCACTTTGGTCGGATTGAGAGTTTGGTAAACATTGAGTTGGAGAAATTGGGAGAGTCAGACCGGGAGCCCTGGGATTTAAGTCCTCTGGGAGTAGGGTGTGTTTCTCTGGTTTGATCGATAGCCCAGAGAAATCCCCAGTATCAAACGCCCTTCTACGCATCTCAGGCCGAACATCATCAAATGGACCAAATCCCATAAACCAGTCCTATCAAAGAAAATTGCGCTTTTTGTGCTTAATGTCCGCCTGCGAGCGACACTAACTATTAATAGGGTAACTAATTTCCAAATCTAAGCAACAAAATCTAAGACTCTTAGAGAGCGTTTTTGAAAATCCTAAGGGAACCGGCCTTATGGAAGGATCAATACAGAGGCGAATCGATAGATCTCATAAGCCCAAAAAAGTCATAAAGATCTTAAAAATACGGTCGACTTGGCGGCCAATCTCTGAAGGCTACACTAGCCCGGAAATTTCATGAAGCCTGCTACTATGATCACCGATGACGGTGCTTTTTCGGTTCAAAAATCGATTTTTGAACTCGCCCTACGGGCCCGAAAAATCACCATTCCCGGCGCTCTCGCGACGCAGTTTAATGAAATATCCGGGCTAGCCACTGATATCTTGCTTCATCTCGTATGCAGGAACCTCGAAAGCATCTTTAGTGATTAGTCGCGCTGGAATTCCGACGGCGGTTGTATTCTCCGGTACGTCCTCAAGGACGATACTGCCGGCAGCAACCTTAGAGTTCCTGCCGATAGTTATGTAGCCTAAGACCTTACAGCCAGCGCCGAGAAGCACACCTTCACAGATGTGTGGGTGGCGCAAACCGCTTGTTTTTCCAGTTCCGCCGAGAGTTACATTGTGAAGCATTGACACGTTACGCTCTACTTGGGCCGTCTCACCGATCACGATTCCGGTTCCGTGATCGATAAATACGCCCCCCTCTATCCGGGCTCCGGGGTGGATATCCATAGAGTAGGTCTCAACAATAAGCGACTGAATGTGTCGAGCGAGAGTGGTACGGCCTTGATTCCAGAAATAGCGAGCTACTCGATAGGATTGTAGCGCTTTAAATCCGCGGTAGTAGAGAAAAGCTTCAACGCTGTTTTTGCAGGCTGGATCGCGGTCTAGGGTAGATTGCAGATCGGCGATGCTGTTCGAGATTAACGCTGAGTCCTGAGTGACAGCCTCGTTAATTAGAGCTACGAGTGCTGGCGTGGCAAGAGCCGCATTTTGAAAGTTTCGAGTAATAAGGGCCGCCAGAGCGCTTCCATACGAGCTGTGCTGACACACCATATCTTCCATAAAAGGTGCGAGAGTCGGCTCGCTAATCGCGATCTGTTCTGCAGCTGCTGTGATATTCAGCCACAATGGTGAGTCGTGTATTTCTGATTGATTCTGCGTCACAGTGTTTGCCTATTACAGCGCCTTTGGTGGATTTGTTTGCTTTACAAAAAGAGTATAGCCGACTGTCTCGGCAAGGCAACGATTATAGCGTTCTCCAAAAGTCCGTAGCGAAATCCCGAGTTTTGGAGAACGCTATCGATTCGCGGATGCGAATCAAAACAACAACCTATAGTGATGTCCAGCAAAAGCCTTGCCAGTTTTACTGGCGCGGATTTTTGCACGACACTATAGAGGAACAAAAGCCAATTGCGGCCTTATTATCGGCTAATTTAACCTTCTGCTATCGATTACCCTGTATGCCGCCGAGATTGGGATTTAAGCTCTATCCTTCCTGCTGTCCAAGCATGCGCTTACGAATCTCTAAGAGGCTATCAAGTAGTCGTGTCACCTCTAGATCGCTGTGTCCGCTGGAGAGGACAATTCGTACAACGGCGCCGGTGCGGCGGATGCTCCGTGCAGGTACGGCATCAACAACTATGCTGCGTTGGAGCAAAGCATCTTGGATGCCCCTAGCTTGTTGGTAGGTATCAAACCAGAGAGCAGCAATCGGAACGTCATCTGAACTAACCAGTTGCCATCCCTGTTCACGTAGTGCGAGCTGAACTAGGCGCGTGCGTGCTGCTAGCCTATCGCGTTGAGATATCGCCACCTCGGCTAGATCAAGAGCGGAGCTAAGGCTTGCTACCTCGACTGCCGAAGGCGGCGGCTCGACACGTAGGTAGCGCGAGCGATGCAGCAGTAGCTCGCGAACTTCGTGTGAACACACAAGCGCAGCCAGGTGCCCACCTGTTAGGGTAGCAGCGCCCAGAATGCGAGCTAACAGAAGAGGTGCGGTTGGTAGCACCTCGGCGCTACCGGCCCCACGTAAGCCACTGTGAACAATAGCGGTGCTCTCATCGAGTACTGCCCAAGCATTGTACTGGGCTAGGGCGGTGAACCAAGCTGGAATATCAAGCTTTGAGCCGGTTGTTGCCGATACACTCTCAGCAACCGCAATCAGCCGGGGCGCAGCTTGGTAGCGCTCAAGAGCTATCTGGTACTCGGCGATCGTTTCACACTCAACAAACTCAAGGTCAACTAGAGCGCAGGCGTCAGCAAGAGGAAGCGCACTCATAGAAGGCCCGATAACTACCCCGCCCCCAGTAGCTAGCGAGGTGATCAAGGTGAGGATAGCTTGGTTTTTGGTAGCAAAGAGAAGCGCCGACTCTGCTGCTAGAAAACGAGCGGCGCGAGCTTCACAGGTAGCGTGGAGCGAGCATAACCCTCCAAGGTAGCGGCTAGCACAGGCGCTTTCGCCGTACTCTTGTAGTGAGTGGATAGCTGCTGTTTTGATCTCTTTGTGCCCCCACATATCAAGCACATTCCAGGTGGCAAAGCTTGTGACGATCCCAGTTCTATAAAGCGGGTGAAGCGCATCAACACCAGATCGCAAGCCGACGTCAATGGGGGCCGGAGCGATCTCTGCTGCTAACTCGCGGGCCAGCTCTATTTTAATCGGGGGTTTCATCGCTTGGGCACCTCCCTTATTTGTGTGCGCGCTACTCGGTCTGTAGTAAGCACGATTCTATCAGGGGATCTATCTCTCCGTCGAGTACTGCATGCACATCTGATGTCTCATAGTTACTGCGGAGGTCTTTGACCAGCTGATATGGCTGCATCACATAGTTCCTAATCTGACTTCCGAAATCGATCTTTTTGCGCTGCCCTTTGAGTTGGTCGATCCGTTCTCGCTGATTCTGTTGCTCAAGTTCATAGAGCTTTGATTTGAGTATCTTCATCGCTCTTGACTTGTTCTTGTGCTGCGAGCGCTCGCTTTGGCAGGCAACCACGATACCGGTTGGGATGTGAGTGAGCCTTACAGCAGAGTCTGTTTTATTGATGTGCTGCCCGCCTGCACCTGAAGAGCGATACGTATCAACTCGTAAATCCGCTTCATTTACCTCGACCTCAATCTCTTCTTCGATGTCGGGAGTAACAGCTATTGAAGCAAATGAGGTATGCCTACGAGCGTTGGAATCAAACGGTGATATGCGTACAAGTCTGTGTACTCCTGACTCGTTTCGTAGGTGTCCATACGAGTAGGGCCCCTCAACAAGAATAGTGGCATTCTTGATTCCGGCACCTTCGCCTGCTTGATAATCAAGTATCTCAGTGCGAAATCTTTTGCGCTCGCACCACCTGAGGTACATACGCAAGAGCATGTCTCCCCAGTCCTGTGCTTCGGTGCCGCCGGAGCCCGCGTTAATCTCAACTATGGCGTTCTGGCTATCGAACTCGCCATTCATCTTGCATTTAAACTCAAGAGCATTGAGCGCCGCGGCGAATTCATCGATGGAGCGCAGCGCTTCGCTAATAAACTCCTGATCGCCACTCTCTTTGCCGAGATCAAAAGCGGCCTCTGTATCCGAGCTTAAGTGCTCTAGTTTTTTAAAGCTTTCAAGGCGTTCTACGCACTGAGCGCGCTCGCGCATCACAGCCTTTGCCTTATTAGCGTCGTTCCAGATGTCGTTTGACTGAGATTGTTGCTCGAGCTCGTCAACCTTGGTGGTCAGAGTAGGGATGTCAAAGAAACCCCCTAAGAACTTCAACGCGTTCGTTAAGTCCTTGGAGCTTGTACTTGAACTCGGATGGTTCGAAATGGATCATCATATTTCTTCTTGGCCCACCTAAGCTGCTGTTTTGGGATTATAGCACTCGATGAACTCCTCTAACTTCTTGGCGGTCTCTGCGCTGATTAGATGCTCAGTTTTGCACGAGTCGATCTCGGCCTGCTCAGGAGATACTTTGAGCACATAAGTTAAGAAGTGCAACAAGATGTTTTTGCGCTTCATTACGGCGCGAGCGATCGCTTCGCCCTCATCTGAGAGCGATAGAAACTTGTTCTCGTCCTCTTTTATCAGGTTCTTGGCTTTTAGCGCTTTAAGGTTGATGGAGGCGCTTCCAGTTGTGATGTTTAGGTCTCGTGCTACATCGGTCACTCGGGCATAGCCGCGCTTTTCCCGTAGCTCAAGGATCGTCACTAGGTGGTGCGCAGCGCTGTGGGTAATGTTGTTCTCTTCGAATTTCTTCCAGATATCCATAACAGATGCCTCGAGCGAGGATATGTGAGTGATTTATTCAACTACCAGCAAAAGCTACAAACTTTTGTTATGTATGTCAAACTAAAGTTTGTCTGGGTGATGATTTGCTAGGTTTAGTGGTGCTAAAGTCAGAGCGATTTGCAAACTTCTCCATTTTAGAACATGCTAGAGGTGTTTAAAAGCCGAACCGGCAGCTTTAACATGTTGAATGTAAACAAAAAAATCAACCGCCTAGGATTTTTCTTAGCGCTCTGGCTGCTGCTGTTCGGTGCCGTGGGAAGCAGCCAGGCGATAGAGCGTCCGGGTGAGGTGCTCGATAAAGAGGTCGGGGTTTTCACCGAGCTTGGAACAAAGGTGAATTTAGCCCGTCAGTTTACCAATGTTCAGGGAGAGACCCGCCCGTTGAGGGATTTTGCAGTGCCGGGTAAGCCGATTATTATCGCGCCAGTGTACTATAAATGTCCTCGGCTCTGCGGATTACTTCTCGATGGGGTGTATAACCTACTAAATGAGATACCTCTTAAGTTATCCGCTGATTTCTCCGTACTAGTGGTTGGCTTTGACCCAACTGAGACCCCTCAGGATGCCGTTAAGGTGATGAATAAGTTCAACGCTAAGCTAATTGGGGACCCTGCTGGCCGCACTGACGCTATACAATACTTGGTGGGGGGGCGAGAGGAGGTTCGTGGCCTGATGGGCGACCTTGGGTTTAAATATATGCGTGATGGAGAGGATTTTGCACATTCTGCAGCTCTTATGATATTGACGCCAACGGGTGAAATCTCGCAGTATTTCACAGGCATTATGTTCTCTGCTTGGGATACCCGACTGGCTTTGGTCGAGGCATCCAAGGGAGGCATCGGTACAGCGATAGATCACCTGCTCCTGTACTGTTTTAGATTCGATCCGCTTCAAGGAAAGTATACCTGGGCAGTAGTCGGTCTTTTAAGGGTCGGGGGGGCGCTAACCCTAGTCGGCCTGGGGATGGTGTATTTTCTCTTTGCACGCAAGAGGCGTAATAGGGCGGAGAGGATTGCTTAGCGCACATCGGCTACGTGCCAATAGAGAGCTTGGATGCTAAGCGCTCGCACGGTGTGAGTGAGATGGGGTAAAGATAGTTTTTTTTGAGATTGGATACGGATTAGGAAGCTATGTTGGGATTATTAGGCGAGCAGGGTTCTGAGTTTGCATACAAGGTCGATTTTGCCAACGACGTCGTCACTATCATATCGGTGCTCTGCACTGTGGCGATCGTCGGCACGATGCTTTATTTTGCGGTGGTTTACCGTCAACGTGACGGCAAAGATCACGATACGCCGATGATTGAGGGGAACAACACCCTGGAGATCATCTGGACGGTATTCCCGACGCTGGTATGTATCTGGGTTGCATGGTTAGGATTTGATGCCTTTGTTGACCTGCGCTCGCCTCCTGCCGATGCAATGGAGATTAACGTTACAGGCCGCAAGTGGGCTTGGGATTTTCAGTACAAAAACGGCAAAAAGACAACCAGTGAGTTGGTTGTGCCGGTCGATCAGCCGGTAAAGCTGATCATGACCTCAAAGGACGTTCTGCATTCGTTTTTCGTTCCCGTAATGCGCACTAAGATGGATGTGATTCCGGGACGCTACACGTACGAGTGGTTTAAGCCGATCAAAACCGGAGATTTTCAGGTGTTCTGCACCGAGTATTGCGGAAATGAGCACTCAAAGATGTTGGCCCGCTTGAAGGTGCTTCCAAAAGCAGAATTCGAGCGCTGGTTGGAAGATGATAGCGAGGCGCGTAAACTTGCAGCGTTAAAGCCAAGCGACCTCGGTAAGGAGCTCTACGTTGGCAAGCAGTGTATTTCTTGTCACAGTTTGGATGGCTCTCCTCGAGTGGGGCCATCATGGCTAAAGTCTTTCGGTAAGGAGGGCGAGTTGGCTGATGGATCAAAGTACAAGGTGGATGAAAACTATATCCGTGAGTCGATCCTAAATCCGATGGCGAAAACCGTGAAGGGCTACCCAGCGATGGGGATGCCAAGCTACAAAGACCAGCTCTCAGATGAAGAGATCACGGGCCTGATCGAGTTTATCAAGACGGTCGATGGATCGAAGCCAGTTGAGGTTGCTCCAGCAGCGCCTAAGAAGTCTGCCGCAGCCGCAGGGGCTACCCCTGTCGAGCGCGGAAAGGCGATCGTGCACGATACGGGTAACCTGTGTATCACCTGTCATAGCATCGATGGGTCAAAGATGGTGGGGCCATCCTTTAAGGGTCTTTGGGGTCGCAAGGAGAAACTTGCTGACGGAACAGAGGTTGTAGTTGATGAAGCCTACATCAAGGAGTCGATCTGGAAGCCAGCAGCAAAGCTCGTTGCCGGGTACGGTCCAGTCATGCCGGCGATGTACGAGGGTAAGTTAACCGATGAGAATCTTAATGATGTTATTGAGTACTTAAAGACGCTTCAATAGGACGAAGGCGGATAAAGGATAGTAAAAAGAGGTAGGTAACCTATGTCAGCGCACACTCACACAGCACACGGAAACGAAGAGCTTAACTACTTAAATTGGAAGACCGGTATCTGGTCGTGGCTTACATCCACAGATCATAAGCGCATCTGTTTCCTGTATCTGTTTGCAATCATGATCTTCTTTATTGGTGGCGGCATCGCCGCGCTTTTGATGCGCACAGAGCTTGCCTTCTCTGGCGCGCAGATAATAAAGGACCCACACACCTACAACGTGCTTTTCACGATGCACGGCGTTTTTATGATCTTTCTCTTTGTTGTTCCGGGTATACCGGCAACACTCGGAAACTTTCTCATACCGTTGATGATCGGGGCGAAGGATGTTGCCTTCCCAAGGCTCAATCTATTTAGTTGGTATATCTATGTTATTGGGGCCCTGATCGGCGGCTATGCAATGCTCCATCCGGTAGATACAGGCTGGACGTTTTATGCGCCCTACAGCACAACCACCGATACATCGGTTAGCTTGATGGTGTTTGCAGCATTTGTTCTCGGCTTCTCGTCTATTTTGACTGGACTTAACTTTATTGTGACCATTCACCAGCTACGTGCACCTGGAATGACCTGGATGCGGTTGCCTGTTTTTGTCTGGGCTTCGTATGCAACGGCAGTTATCCAGACCGTTGCTACGCCAGTAGTAGGAATGACACTGCTGCTTGTGATTGCAGAGCGCATGTTTGGCGCCGGTATCTTTGATCCGAGCAAGGGAGGTGACCCCGTTCTGATGGAGCACCTCTTCTGGTTCTATTCTCACCCAGTAGTCTACATTATGGTTCTTCCAGCGTTTGGAGTGGTGGGCGAGATCATCCCCGTGTTCTCTCGCAAGCCACTGTTCGGTTACAAGATGGTCGTGCTCTCGTCGATGGCGATTGCAGCAGTAGGATTTATCGTCTGGGCGCACCATATGTTTGTGGCCGGTATATCGGACTTCTCAGCTAAGTTCTTTTCAATCGTCACCTTCCTAGTGGCGATCCCGACAGCTATTAAGGTGTTTAACTGGGTAAGCACGATGTACAAGGGTTCGATCTCTTTTGCTACACCGATGCTCTACGCGATGGCGTTTGTGTTCCTCTTCATGGTAGCCGGCACAACCGGTATCTATCTGGCGATGCTTGGAGTCGATGTCTACTACCACGACACGTACTTTGTTGTGGCACACTTTCACTACACGATACAGGGAGGAGCTGTAATCGGCTTGATCGCTGCACTGCACTTCTGGTTCCCCAAGATGACCGGTAAGATGTACAACGAGACAGTCGCAAAGACAGCTTTTGCCTTTCTCTTCTTTGGTTTTAACCTTACCTTTATCCCGCAGTTTATCCTCGGTATGGATGGTATGCCGCGCCGTTACTACGACTATCCCGCTCAGTATCAGACGCTGCACACGATCTCAACGATCGGCGCTTACTTAAACGGCTTTGGCTATATGTTCGCGCTGATAAGCCTCCTCTGGACAGCAAAGTTTGGTAAGGTTAAAGCCCCGCGTAATCCATATAATTCAGTGAGCCTAGAGTGGCAGACTCAGTCGCCGCCGATCCACGAGAATTTCCCAGAGACGCCGGTAGTCGATAAAGACCCATACCACTACGGAAAGCCAACTCACACGCATGCGTAGAGGCAGCTGGATTGAACTAAGTATTGGGAAGATTAGTTAGGATAAAGAGAAACGAAACAGGGACGTTATGAGCAATACAGCGATCGTAGACCACAATGTACCACCGGGTGAGCCCCCGATTATCCACCATATGGATAGTGTTACAGCCTATGGAGCGGCTAAGCTTGGCATGTGGCTATTCTTGGCTACCGAGGTGCTTCTCTTTGCGGTGATGTTCTGTAGCTTTGCGATCATGCGCTACTACCACCTGGCTGAGTTTCACGATGCAAGCCATCACCTAAACCTTTGGGCGGGTGCTCTCAACACAGCGATACTGCTTTTCTCCAGCTACACGGCAGCTGTTGCTGTAACTAAGGCTCAATTGGGAGATAACGCAGGTGTCGTGCGTAACTTTGGTATCAGCGTTTTCTGCGGCTTCCTGTTTTTGATTGTTAAGACCTTCGAATATACAGGAAAAGCTCAACACGGCATGTTCCCGTTTGTTTGGAACGAGCACTTCTATGAGTATAAAAACTTCCTCGGTATCTACTATTGCATGACCGGTCTACACGCTCTGCACGTCATCATCGGTATGGTAGTGATGATAATTTACGGCATTCGCCCGGCTCTCAAGAACCGTTTCTCAGGAAAGTATTACACACCAGTGGAGCTAGGTGCTCTTTACTGGCACTTAGTGGACCTGATCTGGATCTACCTCTTCCCGTTGTTGTACCTAGTTGGATAGCTCACGAGTAAATTAGGTCTTTAGATACCCACCGGTTAGAATAGCTGAGATTTTTGAAGAAGAAGAAGAAGAAGAAGAAGAAGGACACACCATGGCACATGCACACTCCCATAGCCACTCACACAGCCACACCGATAGTCATGCAGAGCAGGGGCATGTCGTTCCGGTAAGTACATTTTTTAAGGTACTAGTAGCGCTGTTGATACTAACGGTGATCACCGTACTTGCAGCAAAGGTGGATCTCGGCAAGTGGAACATAGTTGGCGCATTGGTGATAGCCTCGATTAAGGCATCACTTGTGATCCTGATATTCATGCATGGAAAGTATGAGAATAAGATTCTTTGGGTCTACATCCTGATTCCATTTGTTCTGCTGGCGATCATGATCGGCGGGATTTTCACCGATGATCCTTTTCGCGATAGAATTACGCACTTCAAAGTAGAGCAGAAGAAGTAGCTGGGGGGGTGGTAGGCTAACTCTCTACCGGTCGCACACCGCCACCTAGCATTAGCTCTCCATCAAAAACGAACTCTCCAAAGAACTTTTGGCCCTTTAGCAGGTAGGGGAGCCAATGCTTATCGTCCGCCCACATTCGGTCGTAGGGTAGTGCATCGATACGGCTCCAGAAGGGGATAGCCTCAGGGCTCTGAGTCGGCGTTCCGCTGTGATCCTCTGCTCGGAAGACCCAGCACTCAAGATTGTAGCCGTCGACGAAAGCAAATCGTAGATTTCCCACCTGAGAGAGTGTATGCGGAGTTACTGATATCTCCTCCTGAACCTCGCGAATAGCTGCTTGTAGCGGTGTTTCACCTTGTTCTAGTCGGCCGCCAGGAGCATTGACTTTACCGGCGCCTAAACCGCGCAATTTCTCAATTAACAGCACCTCTTCGTCGCGGAATATGAAGCACAGTACTGCAATATCCTTAGGTGTCCAGAGGTTCCAATCAATTTGCATGGCATTTCCTTCTCAGTGTGAGCAGCTATAGCGTCTTCCAAAAATACACAGCTAGTCACTCAGGTATCTCGACGAATTCCACGGCACCAGTTACTGGCTCCAAGAACGCGATCGAGTAAATATCAGCAGAGAAGAGAGCTCCGGGATTGATGACTCGTGTTTTACCCCGCACTTCGTTGCGTTGCTCGTGTGTATGGCCGTGTAGCACGTAGTCGTACCGCTGCAAGGCGATGGCTTCTTCGATAATGCTAGGGCGTGTGCCGTGATTTACAAAAAAAGAACGATCGGCATGGCTAAACACCAGCGTCTCATCGATCTCTAAGAAGCCAAGTTCAAGACATTTCTTCTTTAGTCCCGAGCGTTCGCCATCGTTGTTGCCATATACAAGTCTTAGGGGAATACCAGCAAAGTGTTCAAGTACCGGCGGAGAGATAATATCTCCACAGTGTACGACGAAAGCCGGTGCGCGTTCTTTAAATACGCGCACAGCCTTGCGGATCATTCGAACATCTTCATGGGTATCAGAGATGATACCGATAACGTCTGTCATAAAATGGATCCTTAATTAATATTATTTTGTTGGTTGCTGAACTGATGCTGCCGGACTCGTATTATCGCTCTTCGAGCCACCTACAAGAGAGGCGACACCACCTGCTATATTGCCGATGCTTAGCCCCAAACCTCGTACTATCTCTGGGCCAAGGTAGACGACATCGGGTAGTGGAGTACTCAGGGTTCCTGCTACAGGAAGTGGAAGGTTGAGCTTGAGGAGTGCGATAAATATCGTAAAATCGAGCTTATCTTTGGCTGAAACGCTACCCTTGATGGTGAAATCCGGCAGATTTTTAGTGTCTATCTCGACTTTATTGCAGCTAATCTTGCCCTGATTAAAATCAAGATCGACTGTTCCTTTTTCAATCCCAAGCCGCCCTGCATCATCAAGCACCTCACGAATTCCTGCGCTGATGCTTGAGACCGATTTCGGCAAGATCGCATTGATAGTGCCACCAAACACAGTGATTAGCGCGTCAAACGGAAGAAAGAGAATATTAAAAGGTATCTGGCCATGGAGCGTGCTAGGTACGATAAACCGAGATATCTGAAGCTGCGACCGGCCAGTGATGGTAGAGCGTGGATCGGCTGGAGAAATAGAGAGGTTTAGATCAAGAAGATCGATCACTCCTTCAAGGAGCGCGCCATCTCCCTGAGCTAATGCAGCAAGTGGCAGAACGTTTACTTTTTGAGCGTTAGCTTTAACGTTCAAGCTTGAATCGAGGCTGCCAGAGATGTTGGTCGAAAGGCTTCCTGCGCCGTCAAATGTCGCGTTAAGAGCTGCGCGATTAATTACTCGATTAGACGGTATGTTTATTTCTGCTGCAACGTTTGATATCCCCAGCTTTTGATAGACCGCACGGTCTATCTTTAGGTTCGCATCAACCAGGGGTAGCCGCATAGGTGCGGCCGGTGAGACGGCTGGGGTAGTTGTAGTGTCGGGAGCGGCTTTAGGCTCTTTAGTTGCGGCGCCTGAGTTTGCTTCACCTTGAGCTGAGTTAGATTCAACGACAGCTACTGGTTTAAATAGAGCTTCGATTGAATCAAAGTTAATATCGCTTATATGAACCGTAGCCTTTGTTGGCTTACTATAAGGATCAAACGCAAATGTGCCCGACACACTGCTCTTAGCAATCGGAGCTGCTTGGGCTAGCAGCTCTACAGAACTTTTTTCAACTGTAATCGCACCATCACGGAGCAGCAGAGTAGAGGATACTTTAGAGCCTTTTAGATCGGTAGATGATGGGGTGATCGCTCTATTAATGAGTAGCGCAACATTGAATGGAGTAGCAGTAGTTAAAGGATAGCCCCCCTTAATTTCGTACTCAAAATCACTGATTGGCCCGGGCGAAATCTGTAAGGTAGTGAGCAGCGTATTGCGTATGATCGCTTTAGACACCTTGATAAACTCAAGGGCATACGGTGAGTCTGCGAAGTCTAATGAGCCCTGTAATTCAAGCGGAGTAGGTTGAGCAGAACCAGCTTTTGCTGCAATTTCAACGGCTTTCGGGGCAAACATAGCGGCGTCCCTAAGGGTAATAGTGCCACTTAGTCGCTGATCCTTTAGGCTAAGTGATGGACTGGTCGCGCTCACGGATGTTTGAAGTCGCAGTTCGGAGTCACCGTTTGAATCGGCTGTGGGGATATCGATTGAGATCGAATTTAACTGATATGCCGAGTTGCTTTTAGGATCAGCATAATGAAAAGAGCTGTTCTTGATAGCTACTTGAGCTAATTGGATAGCAAATGATGGCTTCTTCCTGGGCCCAGGCTGAGCTTCAGTTGGGGTGTTAGTCACAGTGCCAGCTTGATTAGGTGACGCGCGATCTTCGCTGCTCGCCTGCTGCTTGGCTTCGCTTGGCTTATTTGGCTGATTGACCAGATTAACTCGTATAGTATCTCCGGTAAGTGATGTTACATCTAGAGTCCCTGTCAGTAGAGCCCAGATGTTGTATTTAGCGTTAAATGATTTAGCGCTGACAGACAATGGTTGTGAAGAAGCGCAATTTCCATCTGCCGAATCACAGTTAACTCGCAAACCCTCCAACGTTAATTCACTAAAAAGCTTAATCGATATGCTACTAGCAGAGATACGATGTCCAGTTAGATCACTTAGCTTGGGTAGTAGATAGGATTGGATGAATCGGTCGCTGCGAAGTAATCCGTAGCAGATACCAAGGAGCAGAATAGGTGCTGTAAGAAGAAGAGCTGCCAGTACTTTGATCGATTTTTTTTGGAAAATTTTTCTTAGCATATTTAGCGGGGTAATCTACGTTAATTCCCTCGATAAAAGAGGGGGGCTAAATGAGTTATTTCAACTAGTCGAAAAAGCATATGCGCCCAAGGTTTTTTTCGACAGCCTCCAGGATAAACGGGTTAGATAATCTGGCCAAGAGCTAACCCAACGTTTAACCCTTTAGCTCTTGTATTCGGGGTGTGCTAGACCCTAACTTATGCAATATCAACTCTCTCTTTAACTTGTTGGCGGGTTGATTGTTTATTTCAGTAAATACTTCGCTGGTTTCCTGTGATGCAAATAGATCAATCCACGGATCAAAGTATCTCGAGTCTTGTAGCCATATGCATGAGTCTTTAGCAAATAAGGTAGTAGTAGAGTCTCCTCTGACCTTGACTGGAGTTAAACCTCAGGCCTAGGTGAGCACAAAATGAATCGCCGTGGTAACCTTACCCGGTCTTTGAAATAGAAGAAGCGCTAGGCATACGCGATACCAAATAGAATAGCGTTTGCAATCCATGGGGGTGATAGCACCAGGACAGCATTGGGGTCTAATTAGCTGCGAGTTAAGAGGTGCGGCCTGAGATATTATGCAGTGCTTCCAGGTTGTTATAAGGATTGGGTAGGGTAGATTGTTTGCCGCAGTCGAAACTTTTGGCAGGCCAGACCAGCTATTTAAAGCGAGTCGATGTAGGTTTTTAGTATCACCTCCGCGCCGTCGCGCAACTTCTTTCTGAATTCTCCGATGAATCGAGTAAAGGAGATACAGCTATGGACATTACTACACTACAGCCAGGCGATGCTGTTGAGTTGCTGGTGGACGCTAACGCGATTCCTGCCGGTTGCTACAGCTTTCTTGAGATACACGGCGAGATGAGCGTCTTTACGGTGGGGGATGAAGTTATCATCGGCCTAGCCACTGATTTTTGGACGAAATTTATGCGTCCAGCTGCAGAGTCCGGAGCGCCGCTCTCAAGTGAGCGTGAGTTTGCGAGGCGCTATGGCGAGTTGTATTCGCAGCTAAATAAAAAGCGGGTGCCCACCGATCCGAGTCGTCTAACCTTTTGTATGCTAAGCTCACGAGTGCTTAAAAAATGCGGTCCAGGTTTTAATAGCAGGGCAAAAAAGGCCATGTCGGCATCAGAGCTCCTGCATTAGAAGACTTGCCGACAGGTTTAAGGCCGGCGAGTAAAGTAGCACTGCACGTTTTGGAAGATGCACGTTAAGAGCGGGACTAGCTTTTTAGCGCGTAGAATCAGAGATAACTGTATCGATCACCATAGCTGGTTTGGCCAGGTATTCATCTAGCCGCGCCTCCATAATTTCCAGATCGCTAAGCGCTTGGGATTGAGGTAACTGCCGGAGTGGTTTTACGTTACCTAAATATTCTGTGACCTCTTGGGATGGATTTATAAATGTTAGTCCGATTCGCTGCTCACGTGAATTATCTCTCCAAGTAGTGTTAGATGCGAGCGATTGTAGAAATCCAAAGTAGCCTAGCAGGACAGTCTCTGCCTGCTCGCTACTAGCGCCTTCTACATCTACAAGTATACATGCTATCAGCGGTGCCAGTGGTCCGCGAGAAAGTGACTGCATCATCTTGAAAAAGCTTAATGAGCCATTCGTGTGGCCGCAAGTGTGAGGAAGAGGGGTATTTATGGTGACTTTCCGCAAGGAAGAAATAGCAAGGCAATAGTGCTGAAACTCAAAAGCATCACGCATAGATATCGAGATTGCATAAACTTCACCGATAGCTTGGTGGTAATCTATGTATGGAATATCTCTTAGAATGTCATGATCGCTACGGTTTAAATTTCTTTTTTCAGCGCTGATTTGGTAGAGCGAATCCACATGATTAAACCATAATAAAAAATCGCTGTCTTGGCACTGTGCTAGATTCAAGTCCTCTTCAAGTATGCATGAGAGGTTCTCTGTAAAGCCAATTGGCACTGGCCAAATATCATAGCTACGGTGTTTGCTAATTAAATTTTCCCACGCTTTTTTAGCGATTTCAGTACGGGCGTCATATTGGTATTTACCCCAATTATTGCAGAGGTCCTGCAATAATGATCGATTTTCGTGGTCTATACCGCCTTGTTTAAAAGCTCTATCAATTGGCTCAAGCAGAACCTCTCCAAGATTCTGGTCACATAGCTGACTTCCAATGCATACTCCAGCGCCCATATGTTGCAGATCTTTTTTTCCGGCAGTTGCGATCCTTAAAAGTAAATTATATGTGGTAGCGCTTTCTAGGAGTGTAGAGTCAAAGCTGGCTAAAGCATCAACAGAGAGTGACTGCCTGTGTTTCACAATATACTTATATATATCGAGCTCTGTTTGGAAAGCAGCTAGGCTTGATTTGCGATATTGGAACGAATCAGTAGGAAGTGTAACCGGCATAGCCAGGTTGAAGTTAGAATCCCTGTTAAAATATTCCCCCGTGATCCTTGAAAGGTCTTGACCTTCACTAAGAGTAGAGTGTCTTGAGATACCAACTAAACGTGAAGTCGGTCTGCTTTGCAATTGTAGTGCAGGTTGCGCAAAAAGCTCACTGGTGTCCAACGGCTGGTGTTTCTGTGGGCGATTTAGTCCAGACATAGAGCTTATTATTAGCGCGACTGCTAGAATTAAAGACCTAAAAGCTAGCCCGGATATTTCATTAAACTGCGTCGCGAGAGCGCCAAGAATCGATTTTTGAAACGAAAAAGCACCGTTATCGGCGATCGTAGTAGCAGGCTTCATGAAATTTCCGGGCTAGAGTGATTCATACTAAAAACTCAGTCAAGTCAGGTGGCGTAGTTTGAGATAACTACCTGACAAGTCAACTAACTGCGCCACGAAAACAGTTGTGGCTACCTCAGCACAGAAGGCTTTATGTCGGGCGGCTGAGGCACTGCGCGCTCAAACCACGGCGGGTGAACCGGGTGCAAATTTGTGATTGTTTGATCCTTTCGCCATGCGCACCACTTGGTCTCGTACCACTCTGGGTATGCACTCTGTGAGTGGCCCGGCTGCATGATGTGCTTGCGCATTAGGGCTGCATCAGAAAGTGCGTAACTCAAGTGATGACACATGCATAGAGTTGGAGGAATAAGCTCGTGCTTTGAGCCGACAGCGTTACGGGTCTCTACAAATGCGGCGTAGCCAAGGTGAATTAAGATCGGAGGCTGGTATGGCTCTATTGGCTCAATTCGATAGTCCGCTGAGTGCCAATATGTAAACCAATTTACATGCCACACGGCGATATCACGATGCTGGTGCGCAAGCAAAAGAGCAGACTTAAGTTGTGATGACTCGTAAACCTCATCGGCATCAACGATTAGTCCATATTCATATCCATCGTGCTGGGCGTAAGCCAGCGAATAATTGCGTTGATCGGGTTCGGTTTTCCAGTCGCCAGATACAAGGGTAAGTTTTCCCTGTGGGTCAGGCAGGCTGGCGATCAGATTTGGGTCGATCTCAGATGAGCGAGTAGCCCCGTACCATGGAGAGGTCGAGAGAAAAAAGTATATCTTATCAACACATGGGTAGACTGAGAGATATGACTGCCTAAGCCATGAAATGTCACCAAAAAGGCAGTAAAGAGCGGCTGTTCCTCTATGTGCTGGTGCGGTGCTAGTAACCATTTCCTTTACGGTATCTTTATCTGCACAGGCTGCTTCATCATCTGAGATACTAGCGCGCCCATATTTCCAGACTGTCTCAGTGCTAGAAGCTCTGGATTTGCTAATACCTCGGAGTCATTCTCTTGTAATGTGTAACGAAAAAGAGGCGACCCCCACTTTTCCTCAAATCTGCGAAGAAAACCTGTATCATAGCTCTCGGATTGTGCTGCGTCACCTTTGGCGGTCCAGGTGGATTTACCCCAAAAGTGCAGTAGGTATGAACCAAGGGCTAGCTTTACATCAAATCCTGCAAGCCAGGCTCTGAGCGCATAGTCGTAATCCTCTCCACCTGCACGACCAAACGTTTCATCGAATTTGCCGACTGCTTCAAGAACAAGAAGCGGTAACTTAACGCAGAAAAAAGGAAAGACAAGTAGAGGCAGATAGCCACTACCTGTTTTACGATGAGCCTCTGCTAAAGCCTGAAACATTCGGGGTGATGCAAGATACTCTGATAGGTCCATCGGTGCTTTAAGGACCATCGTTGTTGCTACGTGCTTAGATGATACTACAACTGCACTCCCAGCGTACTGAACCTCTCGGTTAGATAGGGGGGAAAGAATAGAACGATCATGGCCGATTAGCGGATTTAGCCAATTATCTGAATAAATCACGTCGTTATTCATGAAGAATAGATCGCTTTTAGAGGAGAGAGCTAGAGCGATCATCTGATTAGCATTGCGAGCAAAGCTCAGCGGAGTATCATTAATCCTCAAGGTCAACTGGCGCGCATTCGATGGGATCAGATTGCCAGCGTCCGGATCGTCATTGCTAATTAGTATAAACGAATCAGTATCCGTAAGAGGTGTCATCTCAAAGAAGCTCTGGAGAGCATATGGGGTATAGTCACGAGATGATACCGTTGTGACCATGGCGAAGAGCCGTGAACGGGTAGGCCGTTGACTATTGATCAGTAGAGCTTCCTGATAGTTTTCACTCATATAATCCTGGTAGTCAGAGCCGCTTTCGTGCAGCCTGGCTTGAAGATTCATTTTGCAAGTAGCGCTCTTAACCTATCGCAAAAGCGGCGGCATAGCAGTAGGTAGTTTTCTGCTCGCTACTCTGTTTACGCTTCTAGTTGGCGTCTAAGCTCAAAGATATAGAGCTAAACTAAGCCTTGTGCTGAATTCAGCTTATCAGCAAGTAAATCTGAGTTTACACAGCCATATAAACGTATTTCCGGTTCTGTACCTGCCAGGAACTCCATATTTATTCGCGCTGCGACTCCCCTGCACTATTTAATCCTCTTAAACTGCTTGTTTTAGGTTTTGTTACTGTTCAGCAAATTATGGAACGGTAGAGTTGGCCCCTATTAAGGGGCAGCTTTGCGGAGCAAAGCGGGGTGGAGAAACAGCCCCTATTAAGGGGCAGCTTTGCGGAGCAAAGCGGGGAGGAGAAACAGCCCCTATTAAGGGGCAGCTTTGCCGAGCAAAGCTGGGTGGTAACATTAACTATTCACCAAATATATGGCATCCCCGATCAGAGGATTACAAGAAAGAACGATCAACAGTTAGCGCTATTTGTGGAAAAAGCTCGAAGCATAACCTAAAAAAATGCTGAGTATTTGCAAGTTTTAAACCTATGGCGCTACGGCCGCCCCAAGCGCTTAAGCAACCTAAAGTGCGACTTAACCATAGCTGTTATACCCATGGAATGATACGGAAGAGAAAAGCGGGAAGTTTCTTGAGTAATGATTGGAATGAGCTTTCCGTAGTGTGAGTGGCAGATGTTAGGGAACAGATGATGGGCAGCGTGACAATTTGCTCCGCCACTAATAAAACGGGCAAAAGGGCTGCTTGGATTCCAATCGCACGATGTTGATAGATTGTGATGTACCCATGAGTCAGGTAGGCGAGCATCCGGAGTTGGGGCAGGAAATGCAGCTTCATCAAAGAAGTGAGTGCCAACCAGCATAACAATGAAGATCATCGAGACAAAAAATCCTGAAATGCAGTAAGTAGCGATGATAGAAGCTGGAGAATAATCAAGCACGAGTATTGGTAGTACCACCATGAGTCCGACATGAAGAGCTTTGAAGATAAGAAATGAGCACCATAGTCCGATCGGAGAGACCCCGTCACGCATCCACCTATATTCTTTTGATATAAGATAGACCCAATCACCCCAGCAGACTGAATGAATCAGCGCCAAGCAATATGCAAAGGGTGCATAGAGGTGTTGATACCTGTGGATCGGCCGCCATGGGTGGTCAGGACTCAACCGCAGTAGGGGGTTCTTGTCGATATCGATGTCGCTGCCGTGCACATTAGGGTATAGGTGGTGAGAGCGAATGTGGCGTAATCCCCAAAGAATCGGATCTACTCCCACAGTTAAAAAGCTCACAAAGTGAAGGATTTTATTGACCGAGTTGTGACTGGAGATCACTCGGTGGGAAGCATCATGACCGACACTGAATCCAACCAGTAAACCTGAGAGCCCAACAACGATAGCGCCCAAACATGCCAGCCACCCTTTAACAAAGCCAGCCAGGATAAGGGTGTAGGTTCCCCAACACACAACAAAAAAGAAAAGCGCTTTTGACCAAAAGTATATGTCTGTTCCAACGTGAGGAAGTAATGCGTAGGCGCGCTCCCGCAACTCTCGGTAAAATGGGTCCGTAGCGGTAGATTGGGAAAATTTAATTCGTTGCATAACACCTGGCTATAAGTATAGCTCCGCGCAGGAATCTAGGCAGCGGAAAACGGATAACCAGCTGATTCGAGGCGGTAATTAAGGGGAGGCTAAGGCCGCATTCGGTGTGCTAATGTTCAAGGAATGCGATGGTAAGTTATTAAGACGGCAATTGGACGGCTAAAGTTTCGCTTCAGACTGGCCCGGTGCTGTCTTAATACCTTTTGTTGTCTTTGCGCGCCTCCGCAGGCAGCTTGTTAATCCGGTAAGAGCCCGTAGAGAGACGGTCATTAAATTGCCGGATTTTTAGGTATGCAGCGGGCGCTAATCGGTTGTCATCATGCCACAATGATGAGTCTAGCGAATCTATGGTCCAGCAGTGCTATGGCAGATAAAAGCGCGAAAGATATCCAGCGAGCAATTGTCGGTGTTACCACGAGCGAGGGTAACCTGACAGTTCAGGAGATCGCGCGCAGAGTCGGCTTACGCCCGCATATGGTGCGCTACCACCTCGATCAGCTCGTTGCGTCAAAGCGGGTGTTGCGTGCTTGTGATGTCAATTTGCGAGTCTTTGGTTTTCAGGGGATTAATATATTTTTTGACCTTCCGCGAGCTGCGGCTAAGCGCGGTATTGAGTTCCTTCGGGAGCAAACTGAGGTGTCGTGGTTGGCTCAAAATGCAGGACCGCGCAAATATGAAGTCACCTTCTTCCTGCGAGATCCTCGCGAATACAGTCAGCTACTAACTTCACTTGGGGCCCAAGTTGGTACCCACTTTCGTGATCCGATAGTTACGATTGAATCCGAATGGCGGCACTGGGGCCTAAGGTTTCTATCCGAGCGAAAGCAGACCAAGCCGCTTGTTCATTTACGCAGCCCAACAGAGATACAAGAGCTTGATAGTGTAGATTTTAAAATCCTTAATTTTGTCGCTCGAAAATTGGGAGCCTCAGCCAGAGATATTGCACGAGAGATCGGCATCGCCCAGTCGACCCTAACCTATCGAATGGAGCGCTTGCGGGAATGGGGCGCACTTTCAGAGGATCTTTTCTTCAGCAGTATAAATCACGATTTTGTGCAGGCGCAGCTGGTAATTAACCTCAAAGCGCGTTCGCGGGAGGCAGAGCAACTAGTTATCGAAACATGCAGTAATGAACCATACGTTGAGGGATTGCTAACAGGGATTGGATGTTGGGATTTCAAGATAGTTATACGAGCAGATACCGTAAGTCGACTATTAGAGGTTGAGGATTCGATTCTAGCAGCACTGGCAAGAGTAGTAGCGCGCTCAACGACTTATATACGTAACCGTTTGTTGCTTGAGCGTGCGGGGTAGGGGTTAAAGGAGACAAGGAATAGAGCGCCGGTATTGGGCAAATCAGTGATTTGGTATTGAAGCTTGCGGTAGCTTGAGTGTAGAGTACGCTGCATGGTGAGCCGGTGCCTGCTATCATTCCTTCTGTTATGCTCCTCTGGATGTGCAACTATCGCTGAAGGTGATAAAAAGATCGTGCGTTTGCACCTTTCTAGCATGGCAGCCACCAAGGTAACCCTTGATGGTAGAGAGATATCTCTAAAAGATGGAGATCTTGTTCTCGACAAAAGACAGCCTTCGCACTTCCTAACCATCGAACGACCTGGTTATCATCCGCAGACTTTTTTCTTTAGGCGAGATGTCGACCCAGAGTGGTTTGGCAAGAATCTCGTGTGGATAGTGTTTCCGATTGCCTATTTAGTGGACTATGCCACAGCAGCTCATTATCGCTTTGAACCTGAAGAGCTTCATGTTACGATGCGGCGTCTAGATGAAAAGGATTTGACCAAATGAAACGAGCGGTATTCTCAATTGTTTTAGTGGGAATGTTGAGTGGATGCAGCGTGAGGGTGGCGGATCTAACAGCGATCTCGCCACACAACGTTAATCTGTCGAGGGTTGATGTTGATAAGTTACCTCAGGTTAAAAACATTGAGGGGGTCGACAAGAAACCGATCGTTTTCATCTTCCCGCTGGGTCAGCCTAACCTAGAGGAGGCAATTGCAGATGCTCTCAGGAAGGGCGACGGTGATATGATGACCGATGTGACGGTGTATCAAGAAGGCTGGTGGGCACTGCTTTTTGGAGAGCGTTCGCTACGAGTTCGTGGAACTGTCGTTAAAACTAGGGAGCGTTAAAGATGGGCAGAGTTAAAGCACTAGCATTTGTTGTTCTACTGGCGCTCTCTGGATGCACAGTACGTCACGGGGACTTCACGGTACTTTCAAACAAGATGGTGAGGCTTAGTGACTTTGAGCTGGAAAAAGCAGATCGAGTCAGAAAAGTCGTTGGTGAAGATAAGCAGCATATCATCGTGATTATTCCAACGGGCGGCGAACCTACTCTGGATGGTGCGCTCGATAAAGCATTTCAGCTTGCAGACGGCGATGTCATGACAGATGTCGTGGTAGAGTCGTGGGGTTGGTATATCCCTTACATTTATGGTCAGACCGGCTGGCGTGTAACAGGTGATGTAGTCAAAACTAGAAAGAATTAGTAGTACTCAGTAGCAGGCGTGCTGAGGCTTATGGTGTCTTGGCTTTTGTTTGCTGATTAGCTGCTAGAATTTAACTTTCTAGCTTTCACCCCCACTATCCCCCGCAACCCACGCTCTCTTCGTCGCATTTTTTGAGCTTCGCGGGCTGGTACTCCTTCGTGGTCGTAGCCGATTAGATGTAGTATGCCGTGCACTATTAGGCGAATGAGCTCAGCCTCAACGCTGACTCCAAATCGGCTGGCTTGTCGTAGAGTTGTTTCACTAGATATCACCAGATCGCCCAGGTAATCTCCGGCTGCCTCTTTGAGTGGCGCAAGGCCGCGTATCTCTCTTGGGGTGTAGAGTGGAAATGAGAGAACATCTGTCGGTTTGTCCTTCTTCCGAAAAGCGAAGTTTATCTCTCGCATCCGCGCATCGTTAATAACCATAATGTGGAGTTGATGCACGTCGGGAATGGCGATCTCTTGTGACACTTCGGCGAGTACAGAGCGAGCAATCGCGCGTATGCGCTGGACGGGTATGCGCAATGCTCTGCTCTCGATTGTGCAGTGAACCCTCCAGCTAGGCAGTTTGGGTCTCGTGGTAGGCGCCTGGGGCGCGGTGCGCCTTTTGATTTTTACCCTAATTTTTCCCTGAGATCGCTTCACTGCTTTACTACTCAATCCCAAGTCTACGTAGGTTCTCTGTCGGTTTATCGCCAGATTCTATTGAGGAGAGCTTGCTGGGCGTTTTATCGCAAGTCTTGTCCGCAGGCTCAGTATACGAAATCCTCTGGTGGTAGATACCGGTTAGAATATGGGTAAAGCTTCGAGCGATCAGGTGTAGATCGTGTAAAGTTAGCTCGCACTCATTAAGTTCTCCACTGGCAAATACCTTATTAATCATCTTCTGAACTAACCCTTGAATACGATCCTGGGTCGGTTCATTTAAGGTTCGGGCGGCGGCTTCGATGCCGTCAGCAAGCATTAGAAGTCCAGCTTCTTTTGTCTGCGGGCGTGGACCGGGATACTGGTACAGGGCACGATCTACAGAGTCGGGATCAACGCCGAGTTCCTCTGCCTCCTTACGAGCTTTATCGTAGAAGTACTCGATTAGCGAAGTTCCGTGGTGCTGTGGAATCATCTCTTCGATCACTTTCGGGAGCTTGTGGCGCCTGGCAAGTTCGATACCGTCTTTTACGTGGGCTCGAATTATTAGCGCTGACATTGATGGGCTTAGCTTGTCGTGACGATTGACCCCTGGTTCCTGATTTTCAACGAAATAGAGCGGCTTTGTGCTCTTACCAATGTCGTGAAAGTACGCGCCAACACGACACACAACCGGATTAGCGCCGATGGCGTTAGCAGCCGATTCTACCATCATGCCTATTACCATCGAGTGATTCCAAGTTCCCGGAGCTTGTATGCTAAGCTCCTTTAGAAGCGGGTGATCGAGTGTAGCCATCTCGATAAGTCGCATATCAGATGCATACTCTCCTAAGTATTCCAGTATCGGAGTAAGTGCTACTGCAAAGAGAGCGGCGGTGAAGCCGGCGATACAGCAGGCTAAGATGCGGATTGAGGCATCGAGGGGACTGCTGCTGGCATCGACTATCAATGAGACGATTGCGAAGGGAATAAGCGAGATTGAAACCCACAGAGCACCACGGAAATATGCGCTACGAGAGCGCACACCGCGCCTAAACGCCAAGCACGCCACAACCGAGGAGCAAAATATTGCGGCTGGTAAAATTGAATGGTTGAGCGCTCGAGCAGGTGTATAGAATGAATAGGCGATAGTAGCGCACGCAGCTGCAAAGAGTGCTCTTTGTGAGCCACCGATAGATTGAACGATAAGGACAGCAGCAGCATATGGCAGCGCAAAGCTGAGCGATACGGCTGATACACCAGCTTCAGGAAGGTGCAACCCTGAGTACATTACCAGGGCCATGACAATCACCTCACTAAGAGCGATCCAGAGGGTCGAGACCGCTAGGAGGATATAGAGAGTGGTAAATCCTTTCCGATCGTGAGCTTGGTACTCAGACATAACTGGCTGAGCTCCGTAGTGAACGATACCAAGCGAGAGCCAGACTATGATCGCACGAGAAGCTCGACTCACCAGCGAGCTCTCGGCGAGAAAAGCTCCGAGCACTAGCTCGGCTGCAATAGCAACTAATCCGATCCACAGTAACATCGTGGCGGCATCTCGCTGCTCTGGGGAGATGATTTGTCTACGCTTCATCGCGGTCGTAGGCTTGAATAATCCTAGAAACGAGTGGGTGGCGTACTACATCTTCGTCGGTAAAGTGAACGATCGATATTCCATTTACGTCTCGCAGAAGCTTGAGCGCATGGCTTAGGCCTGATTCAACGCCACGTGGCAGGTCAATCTGAGTCACGTCGCCTGTAATGACGCACGTTGAGCCGAATCCTAGTCTAGTCAGTAGCATCTTCATCTGAACTGGGGTCGTGTTTTGCGCTTCATCTAGGATTACGAAAGCATTAGAGAGCGTTCGGCCGCGCATAAACGCCAGTGGCGCTACCTCTACTATGCCGCGCTCAACCATCTCTTTGGCGCGTTCAAAATCTACCATATCATGCAAAGCGTCATAGAGTGGCCTGAGGTATGGATTCACTTTTTCAGCCATATCACCAGGAAGAAAACCGAGCTTCTCACCAGCCTCTACAGCGGGTCGACATAAAACGATCCGCTTTACCTCTTTGTTCAAAAGAGCTGTAACAGCCATGGCCATGGCGAGGTAAGTTTTACCGGTTCCTGCCGGTCCGACGCCGAATACAACGCTGTGACTTTTGATCTCTTCGATGTAGTTTTTCTGGCGAAAGGTTTTTGGGACGATCTTAGTGCGCTTGCCGCTTACACGTATTTCGTCTCGGAAAAGCTCCTCTAAACGGAGCCGACGGTTGCCTGAGAGCATCTTGATCGCCCTCTCGACATCGCCCTTAAAGATATTCTCTCCAGATTCCACCAGGCCTCTGAGCTGTGTGAGCAGATCATATCCAAGCTCTACATCAGTATCCTGTCCGACAAGTGTCAATCCGTTAGCCGATCGGCCGATTTTAAGACCTAGTTCGCGCTCGATTGTTCGCAGGTTCTCATCTTTATCACCAACTAGTGCCTGCATTACTGTTGATTGTGGAAAGGGCACATCCATCTCTTTGGTGGCGCCTTTGGGGTCTCCTGCTCGTCTTCCGTATCCTGTCATCTATTTCTCTACAATACTCCAGTCGCTTTTAGCGTAGCACACTTCCTGTTGACTTCAGCACATTGTCTATAGTGACGTGCAAAAGTCCGTGCCAGTAAAACTGGCAAGGCTTTTGCTGGACATCACTATAGGTTGTTGTTTTGATTCGCATCCGCGAATCGATAGCGTTCTCCAAAACTCGGGATTTCGCTACGGATTTTTGGAGAACGCTATAAAAACACATCCTTTCTGTATCTCTTATCATCCCAGATATCGT
>JBKCMS010000167.1:0-2245 GCA_046300175.1 Pseudomonadota bacterium
CCAAAAACCGCTGTACCCTGCCTCGTACGCCGCGCGAACGCTGGCGCCACCAAACTCCTTTGATACCAGCGAAATCACCGCCTCCGCCGTACCAGGCATCCGACACCGCTTAACGACAATCCCGTCGCAGATACAACTCGCAACGAAAAACTCCCAGTGAACATCCAATCCAATGAACACCGGCTTACCTTCGTAACTGGTCGTTTTCATATCCCTCTCCTCTCAAAGTAATGTTTGACTCCACTCACTTCGATTACTTTCGAGTCGAGAGGGATTCCTCTATGAGGCTACATAGCAACTACCCTTTTGGAGGGTGGATAAAAAGCGTTCGGCAGAGGTAAAAAGGGGGGAGACAGCAGTTCCGGGGAGAGCGGCGAGCCCAAAGCCCAGTTGTTCGAGTTCCTGTTGTCGTTGAAGTTGTTCGCGCGCAGGCGACCATTATCATTGATGTCCAGGGCGCCCGAGCAAGACGCACATCCTATTGCCCAAGCCCTTACGGACCCACCACCGTTTGAGCGCTTACGCGGTTCTCACGGTTGAATTTAATGCGGAGGGGTTGTGGTGCCGTTAGCTACGCTTCACAGCTTTGGTATCGTCCGATACCAACCAACAAGATCCCCTCTCAAGGCTTGGACAAGAATTGCTGCTCCCATCACAGTCCTGCACGCTCGTTGAATCTATGAGAGGCGGCTACGCCGCCCCTCATAAGGACGCAACGACTCTGGCAGTTCCAGAGGATTTCTCCTACTGATGTTACTGTGGGAACAGCCCTTAGGTGCACGGAAGCCTTAGCCGCCCTGTCATTACCCAAGGTAACTCGAAAGGTAGCAGACCAGCGGAACCGGCTAAAGTAGAAAATTTTCGATCAAAGGACCAAGGATCAATAGAACCAACCCCTCCTGACGGAGGGGATCAAGAAACCAACGATCAACGATCAAATTATTTTAATTCCGGGGAGAGCGGCGAGCCCAAAGCCCAGCGGTACGAGTCCCAGCTGCCGCCGAAGCGGTTCGCGCGCAGGCGACCAACATCATCGATGTCCAGGGCGCCCGAGCAAGACCTCAGGACTCCGTCCTTCAACTTCTGATATAGATCTTTTTCGCCTTCGGACAACGCTCCCCCATCCTGCGCCTTTTTAAAGATCCGGGCACAGAGAAGAGTCGCTGCTAGGTCACCGGCGAACTGATGTCCTGTAGCCTTAAAATCCTCTTCCTGAGTCGTCTTGTCGCTCATATCCGCATAGTCACGATTCCGAGCTTTGTTATTTGAATCAAGGAACAGTGCAACTTGGGTTTCTGGCAAATTTTGATTCAAGTCGCATCTATCGCCCCAATCCGTAGCCAAGCGGTTTGCAGCTTGTTCCCCTAGTAACGTTTTAAGCTCATCTAGCACCGTCCCCTTAGAGGGGGCCACTGAGAAGAGGTATGCATGGTGTGGCGCAAAGCCCTGGCGGGTATCAGGCAAATCTGCACTGACTCCTGTAGCTGTCGCTGTGATCTTGGGTTCTGGAAGGGTGTCGGAGGCTCTCACTAGAGCCCCGTTTGATTCCGCCGCGAGCTCCCTTGTCTCAACCGCCTCGACCATACTATAAAGCAGCCGGGCCAGGACGGGGTTCCTGTCAATTGCGTTAATTACAGTTGCTCGCTCTTCTGGGGTAATGCCTGCTTCCATCTTCCTACTCCTCTTCCTCTAACGCCTGAAAAAATCTCCGTGCGATCGCTTCCTTCTCTTCTGCTGTGTAGTCATCAGTGGCAACAAGATAGGCGACCTTGCGCTGAATCTCTGCAATCAGCTCCTCTTTACTACGCTTTGCTTCTCCGCCCATGAAACTCTCCTTCGAATTACAATAGCGTTATGGGTATTGTAAGAAAACGCGTGCTCTAAGCAACCCCTGTCCGAATCTGTCGGTTATAGCGCAGCACCCACCCACTGCTGCATCACCCAGCAGCGCTGCTGCACAAACCAGCACCCGTTTCCAGCAGCGCGCAGTAGATAGCTTGCAGCATCCCTTGGCACGCTAGGTGCTCCTACAACTCAATCAAACCGCCTATTCCAAAGAACCTAAAGGACTCTTCGAAATGACAACAAAACCATCACTCGAACTATACTTTGGAAATACTGACACCCCGGGCCTCTACCGCACGGTGTTTTACGCTCCAGGTCACGACTACCCGGTAGTACCTGTGGTGAGCAACGTCGAACCAGCGCCTGATGACTTCTAGACCCGCTTTCTCGGTGACGGGAC
>JBKCMS010000168.1:0-2046 GCA_046300175.1 Pseudomonadota bacterium
ATCTCATACAAAATGGCTACTTTGATACTCTGGAGCGGGCATCGCAATTCTTTAAAGGCTCTTCACAAAGTGTATTACGCCGAGCTCCTCAGGATCTATCAGAGTCTCCAGTCACCGGTTTTCTCGGGCCTAAGGTGCGACAAGGTGAATTCGTGATGTATGGCTATCTTCAACGCTCTGGGTTTAGGGACCTGCGCGGGCTCAATCTGGCGGAAACAACTCAGTGGGTCAGCTCATATCTGCCGCATCCCGGACAGTTGCGAGAGATCGTTCTCAGCCGAATGTGGAAAGATAGCTTTAAGGAGACTGATTATACAAAAGAGGACGCGCTTAAATTCCTTAAGCTCTTTGAAGATACTTCTCCACGGCGTGAGTTATTTTCAAGGCAGGTATACGAGCGCTTCAAGGATGAATACGGAACAGTTTCGTCACGATCGTCGTTCATTTGCCAAGTATTTCCTTGTGCCTCGACGGCGCGAGATGCCCTTTTTGAGGAATGCTTGCAGCAATTGCCCTTTAAAGTTTCCTCGTTCATGGAGGAAATCCAACCTTACCTGTCTAGTAGTTCCAGGAGCTTTCAGCGCGCCAAGAGCATCCTCGATGGAACTATCGGTAGTGCCATCGACGCATGGTCTCTCAAGGTCAAACGAGAAGTGGCCGAATGGCTTTTTCTTCACAAGCTAAAGCCGAAAGCGATCACAGACGTAGAACAAAGAATTTCCTGCAAGCTCGATGAGCTTCCCGCACTGATGGCGGACAAAGGAGTGCGGGAAGAGTTGATTAGCAAGCTTTTTCTGGGTGCAAACGGTCTCGCTTCAGGTTCGGATCTAACAGAGCTACGCCTCTTCCTCGACAACGCGCTCAATTCGGTTTTCGAAAAAGCACATCCGCCTCACCATACGATGTCGGTATTAGACTCCAATATGGAGACCTTTGCGCGGGAGTGCATCAAAGCGACCGTGGTGTGTAGCGCGCCACACCGTCGGGAGACCCTTCTCCGTAAAATGTTTGAGATCGCCGCTAATTCAAACGAGCTCGCCCCAGAGGAGTTTCTCGCCCGCTGGCTTCCAGCTCACAGCGCCGCAATGATCAAGGGGCTGCAAATAATTGCTAGCAGGCCAGAGGTTAGTAATCGCCTTCCTAAGCTGTACGAGGCTAGTAAAGAGTGTAAGTCTCATGCGCCCTCCATGCGCATAATCGATGCTATGAAGGCTATTGTTCGTAATCCCAGCCTCAGGGCGGAAGATCCTCAGATTGAAGGACAGGTCGCGGCCGCCTCTATTAAGGCTGTCTACAAGGCCAGTTTCGGTAAGACTCTCAGTGCACTCAAGGTAAAGCAGGTCACGGCGGGCAAGGATTTGGCAGAGAGCCAGGCGGAGATCGAAGAGATATATAGAGTAGTGCAGCCGCTTCTTACTGAGCTCTTCGGTATTGATACCTTTCCACAGATCGGGAGAAGAATAGCCTGTGCTATCGCCAGTGAGCTCGATTTTACCGCTGAAATACGGAATTCTGCGCTGCTGGGGCCGGCTCTTGCGAATAAGAGAGTCGCTAAAAGACTTGCTATCACAGTATCAACCCCGCGCGTAGACGACCAGCTCTCCGACGATAACGTTATATTAGAGGAATTTGTCGGAGGTGAAACCCTCGGGGCATATCTCGAGAATAGGTCCGGAGACAAGGCAACCTTGGCCCGTGTGAACCAACGTCTTTACCTGAGGCTTCTTAAAGATGGTATTGTGTTGAGCGACCTGCATCAAGGAAACCAGATGCTTCAGGGGCCCGCCTCTATGACCCTTATAGACACGGCGTCACTCTTTAAGCTCGATGCTGCCGAGCTACGAGTATTTAAGAATATAATCCTTGGGCTCAGCAGTCCGGTCGTCCGTGAATTTTTCCTTAGGTGCGGAATCAAGGCTGCGGTGGGAGACGCATATGAAAAGAATAAAGAGCTCATCGAGGAGCGGTTGGGCTCTCTAAACAAACTAGCAGGCGCAGAGCGCCCCATAGCTCTTCTGGCGCTGTTCGATGATATTTCGGATTTTT
>JBKCMS010000169.1:0-5879 GCA_046300175.1 Pseudomonadota bacterium
TTGAGCTACACCCTGACGGGCTCCGCTCAGCTCCCCCTATGGATAAGTCTGCTACTGTACCTACCGACGTAACAGCACCGATGGCCAATACTACACCATACCTAAAGTGATGAGTGGTGCGTTAAGTTATTGAACCTGCCGGATAAAAGCTGCTGATCAAGCTCAGACAACCCCTGCCTGTGCCGATTCCGCTGATCATCTGCCTGTAAAGGATGAAGGGTAACCGCACTCATGCTTCTACCTGTTTCAGCAATGGCAATAAGATCATCATAGCCTCCTAAAAGAATGTGGAAGATCTCCGAGTATTCTACCGTGCAGCGATTTTTAAAGGAAACTCGTCCGGGAGTCGGGATCGGATCTATGCTGTTCGGAACGGTGGGTCGCTGTCATCCCGATTGCGCTGAAGCCGCTTTAAGACACGCGCTTTTGACCCTCACGTTCCGCTCTCAGCACCCACTGAGGACCGGCATCTCCTGAGTTAACGCTGACGTGCTTTCGTGACCAGGAAAAACCGTCAAGGTGTCTGTTCTAAGAAGCTATGAGTAAGATCTTTTCCCCGAAGAGTTGCAGGTCCGGTGCTGTGCACAACTTGCCCCAAAACCTGGATACGCACTCCTAAGTCCACTGATAGGAATCATTAGTGCTACTCATAGCCCCCTCGATTTGATAGGCTGGCGAGTGGCATCTCGCTTGAGAGGTTGCGGTATTCAAAAACCTACGCCACCACTTGAACATTAAAAGTATCTGCAGACTTCGTCAATTTGTTGCTTGACCGGGTAGATGTGAATTTCGAATTTGTTCGTACTATAAGGGAGTATGAGTTACAGGAGGTTCTTCAGCACCTCCCTATTCCTGCGGGGGCTGGCAGACTTTTAGAGCTGGGCGCGGGCTCAGGATGGCAGTCACAACGATTATCTCAGCTCGGCTGGGCTGTAACTGCACTCGATATTGAGGAGAGTGTCTATCTCGAGCAGACTGTATTTCCAGTCCAGACCTACGATGGTCACCGCATTCCCTGTGCAGACTCCTACTTTGACTGTGTTTTCACGTCGAACGTGCTTGAGCACGTGACACATCTTGAGCAGCTCCTTACCGAGGTGTACCGAGTGCTCAAGCCAGGTGGACTAGCCATTCATGTGCTTCCGACTCCATCGTGGAGGATCTACACCTCGGCCATGCATTACCTGGCGATCGCAAAGCTTGCCTTATCGACGCTCGCTCGGGGGGTTATGCTCAGGAGTTCACGACTGGACCAGATAGCCACCATTCGTCAATCGGCCTCGATCACTGAACTGTTTAGGAAGGCTCTACACTCAGGTCGTCACGGTGAACACGGCAGTGAGGCGACTGAGGTGTACTATTTTTCACGCTTCAGGTGGCATCGTGAATTCCGCACTGCTGGATTCGGCAACATTACGAGGTGCCCCATGTCGTTAGCCTATTCAGGCTATAGCGTATTCGGTACATACCTTCCAATGGCTATTCGAAAGGTGATTACCATGTGTACTGGAGCGTCATGCCAGGTGTTTATAATGCACCGGCCGAAGCGATCTGATAGAGAGGTGCGCCCTTAATGAAAGCTATAGTTGTTGTAGTTGATTACTTACTATACCTGGCTGACGTTATCTCAGGAAGGCGGTTTAACTCGGAACGAAGTTTTGCGAGCGATCGCAACCGTGAGCTAGAGACCTGGATAGATATGGGTCTACCGAAAGACATCCTCGATCTTGGGTGCGGCCGATTGCAGCCACAGAGTATTATACTCTCACGATGGGGGCACAGAGTAGTAGGGGTTGATCGCGCTGATATACACTTGTTCACGGTGAGCAACGCGGCGTATGCGGTCTTACGGCGGCTGCTTCGATGGAGCACGCCGCGTACTGCATCGCACGACGAATGCCTCTCTATAGTCAATGCAGATGTTGGCCACCTCCCATTTGCCGACAACTCCTTCGATCTCATCGTGAGTGCATCAGCCTTTGAGCACTTCTTAGAGATACCGAAGGTGATTCGCGAGATGAAGCGGGTGCTCCGACCGGGCGGAGTATTCACGGTGGACATCCATGTCTTTTCTGGATTATCAGGGGGACATACAATTGGTATGCGCTTAAACCCTATACGCCGACTACCGAAAGGAGTTGAGCCGTGGGATCACTTACGGGCAAAGAGAGTAACTCCCCGTGTACCACTGAATGAATGGCGCATCTCGCAGTACCTAGAGGCGTTCCGTGCCGAATTCTCAATACTAGCGGCGTATGCGCGAGCTCAAGAAGGAGAGGATCGCCTCACTGAAACTATTCGTAAGGAATTGGTCGAGTATACAGACGAGGAGCTTCTTTGTGCGTGCTATCGGATAGTTGGTCGGAAGGAGGCTCCGTAGGTACATTAGCCCGAATACTGCACGTGAGTGAATTGTTCGGGCTAATAAGTACATGGACGCACTTGCAAATTCTCAAAGCGCAGCGTAGGGATTGGAGCCTACAGTTTGTGTGGGCACTATGGGTTCCACACAAACTGTAGGTGATAAGGAAACAGGCCAAGGACGGCATGTTTCCGCACATTTTTCACGGTGAGCGTAGCGAGCTTCGTGAAAAATACGGGTTAGAGGGAGCATGGAGCAGACTGAAGTACATAGAGTTACATTTTGTATCGATCACTTGCGACGCGACGGGGCGCAGAAGTGGCTCGTATGTCTGGCGATGGGATTGAGGTCTCAAGGTTATGATGTATCGGTTGTTACACTCAATGATAGCTTTTGTAACTCCGTTGTTGCAGAGCTACAAAGTCGCGGCATTGAGGTGGTCGTGATCGGTAAGATCTCCCTGCTGTTTGGATTTGGATTATTGCGCCTCGGATGGTATCTACGTCAGCGACGAAATGGCGCTCTCATAACCGTTCTCTGGTTCTCCGATATCATAGCTACGACTCTTGCTAAGGTAGTCGGAGTGCGCCGAGTAATACGAGCAGTTCGTGCGCGTAACTGTGACTACAGCTCCCTCCACTGGTTTTTCGAGCGACTAGTGGCAAGGCTACAGGACGCTGTCGTATTCAATTCAAAAGCGTCAGAGACATACGAGGCCGCTAAGCTAGGAATGCATCCTGTATCCCGGTGTGTTATCTACAACTGGATCCCGCAACCCGTTGACCAAGCGTTGATGCACCAGAAGGGGGGGGCGTCCTTGAAGCCCGTTTCTGATGCTGCATCCGATACGTTAGTCATCGGAGTGCTTGGAAGACTTGCCCACCAAAAGAATGTAGCTCTAATCATCAAAGCACTATCAAAGTCGGGGCAGCGTAATATCGTCGTGCGAATCGCCGGTGAGGGGGCGCTGCGGAGCGAATTAGAGAGCCTTATCTCCGAGCTTGGACTACAGCAATATGTCTCCTTCGAGGGATATCGAACTGATGCATTAGCGTTTCTCTCCGAGGTCGATCTTTTGGTAAGTGCCTCAAGGTTTGAGGGTCAGCCGAACTCCTTGCTGGAGGCAATTGCAGTTGGGTGTCCGGTCCTTATCTCGGATATTCCCGAACATCGCGAGACGATAGGTATCTTTGGTGAGGGAGTGAATATAGAGCCGATGTTTTTCAGGGATAACTGCGTTGACTCGCTGGCGTATACGATGCAGCAATTGGGGGCTCGTATTACGCCGCTCACGGAGATCTCCCGTGTAATGAACTCGCGAGCAGTGCTCCTCAGTGAAGAGCGGATGATAACGAGCTGGGCTCATGGGCCGCTCGCTGCTCATATATCGTGAAAGAGCCGAAGCGGGCGATTTCAGAGTATCCCTCTGGATCCGATCCTGCAATTTTAAAAAAACGGCTCCACGGTCCAAGAGCTACGTAGCGCGCCGACAAAGTGGGGGGAGTTGCGGGTCGACCTGCGCGAGCTTGTAGAACGCGCATATGGTAATCATCCGGCGGAAAGATGTAGCGCACATTTAGTAGGTGAAACAGAGGCGAATCATAGGTCTCAACGGCATGATCGGAGCGTACTGTGCTATTTAAAAAATCCGCTGTCCGTTGCATATCGTCGTTGTACGAGCGAAAGGCGTTAATGCTCTGCGATAGACCAACCAGGTTCAAACCTCCAATAAGGAGAAGTATGCAAACAAAGTATGGGACGTGAGGACGAGGAATTTTCCATGAGTGCGTAACTATTGGAGGGACTTGCGGCCGACTCTGTTCGTAGAGGGTTGAAATAAACAGGGCGATCGGGCCGGCTGCACAGATTAAGGCGGGAGCCGCGTAGCGATCAAAGCCGATCGACAGAAAGAGGAACCAAGAGAGGACAATTCCTGAGAAGGTAACGAGGGGCAGCATCGACGAGGAGCCTGATAGCCACGTAGACATTCCGCGGGCATCTTTCAAAAAGAGGGAGGCGAGCATTGTGAGGACTACTGCCCCGTGGGTGCTCATAAGCCATCCGGCTACATAGAGCCTAGTCTCTATGTCGGTTACCAAACCGATCGTCCGGGTCAAGTTGCTACCGAGGTTGACCATGCCGGTTGTGTCGAGAGGGTGCACATGGGGCATTGATATTGTCGGCACCCAAGGAGTTGCCAACCAGGTCACTAGTCCTGCCGATACAAAGAGGAGAGAGGGAAGATACGCACGGCGGGTGATATAGACTAATGCTCCCGCAGCAAGAAATGCAGTAGTAATGAAGGGACGAAACTGAATCTTTGTTGTGGCGGCGGCCACCAGGCACATCGTGCACAGTAGAAATCGGATGAGGCCTGTGGTGCGTCCTGATGTTGAAAGTAATGGGCGAATGATGACTACGCCGAGAATCAACGCTGTGAGTGCGGGAATCTCGCCCCACGCCTGCGCTCCTAGTGCCATAGGGTGTACTGCAGTATCGCTTGAGAGCATCAAAAAGCATGAGAGGCACACCAGCTCAGCTTTTTTGCCCCACATCGTTCGAACGAGTCGTGTATACAACCAGATGAGAATGATCGCCTGAACGGCGAAAAGTAGCCGGCCTCCTATGTACGATACTCCCCAGAGCGCGAACCCACTGTAGGCTATGAGCACTGTGGACAAACTTGTGGTTAATCGAGTTGGGGTGAAGTTCCCGTTGTACCGACACCCGTAGTTGCCATCCATGAGGAGGTGACGTGCTGAGCAAAAAGTCCACCCCTCATCCCAGTTAACAGGGATGAAGTAAACAGAGACTCCGAGGAGGATAAGGTGCAACGCCCAAAGGATAAGTCGCGCCCAATATGTAAAAACGGGTTGAGGCATCATCGCACTTCGCTCATTATTAAGAACTACTTCCTGTATCGATTCTCACGTTAACAGCTCGGCAACGAATCTAGTCCGTATTTTTCACGAAGCTCGCTACGCTCGCCGTGAAAAATGGGCGGAAACAGGCCATCCCTGGCCTGTTTCCTTATCGGCTACAGTGTGTGGGGGCCCCATAGTGCCCACACAAACTGTAGGCTCCAATCTCCTGCGCTCCGCTTTGAGAATTTGCAAGTGCATCCATGCACTTGCTAGCCCAAACAATGCACTCTCGTGCAATGTTCGGGCTAGCCCGTATTTTTAACGAAGCTCGCTGCGCGCGCCGCGAAAAATGTGCGGAAGCGGGGCATCCCTGGTCTGTTTCCTTATCGGCGACAGTCTGTGCGGGGCCCATAGTGCCCACACAAACTGTAGGCTCCAATCTCCTGCGCTGCGCTTTGAGAATTTGCAAGTGCATCCATGCACTTGTTAGCCCGAACAATGCACTCTCGTGCAATATGCGGGCTTCTGTAATTCGCTGCAATAGTTCCTGGCGAAATTTCACATTTCGCACCTCCTTTTGTTGGACCCTCGTGAACTGTTCGCGGAACGAACAGGGAAGAAGCCTTCGGGATTGCCTTCAGACTTCTGTACGC
>JBKCMS010000170.1:0-5456 GCA_046300175.1 Pseudomonadota bacterium
TTGAGCTACACCCTGACGGGCTCCGCTCAGCTCCCCCTATGGATAAGTCTGCTACTGTACCTACCGACGTAACAGCACCGATGGCCAATACTACACCATACCTAAAGTGATGAGTGGTGCGTTAAGTTATTGAACCTGCCAGTAAGCAAACGAGCTCGAATCGCTCGGGGATCGGCATCTCGGTGTTTTGAAAATGTGCCCATACAGCAGCGTTTTGCTAAGGTGAATTGTAAAAGTCCGTGCCAAGTAAACTGGCTTGCCTTTTGCTATGAATCACAAGAGTTTGTCGCTTTGATTCGGATGCGCGAATCGATAGCGATTTCCAAAAGCCGGGATTTCGCTACGGACCTTTGGAAAACCCTACAGACACCCTATTTTATCACATGGTGGCTGTTAAGCTACGGAATAGGGCACTAATATCATATTGGTATACCTATAAATAACCCCAAAAGAGTAGGTATCCTAAAAAGGGCAGTTAAAGTGTACTAAAATGGTGCCATCAGATAGTGCGGGACGTCCACCAATCGCGCCGCTCGTGTTACACGCGTCTAAACAGCTGTGGCTGCCACCTTTCTATGCACCAAACCAGAGCAGTCAAGGCGAGAGCGAGGAGTGAGAGGAGTAGCACCCCAAAAATTACACGAGGCATATCGTACAGAGAGCCTGCCGTGAGTATGTAGTGACCGAGCCCCACCTGAGAGCTTACGAACTCGCCGATAAAGGCTCCAACGAGTGCTAAGCCGATACTGATCTTAAACCCTGCCGCTACCCACCGCAGCGCCCCTGGAATGATCACCTTAGTGACTACTCTTAGGCGTGGGGCTTGTAGGGTCTCGGCGTACTGTGAATACTCTCGAGCACAAAAAAGAGCGCCATCGTAGGTCTGTGCTAGTGCGACGAAGAACACAGAGAACGCCGACATAACTACCTTCGATAACAGGTCCGTTCCGAACCAGATAATGAGCATCGGTGCGATCGCGAATATAGGTATAGAGCCGACGATCACGATGTAGGGCCGGGCGATGCGAGCTACCGTTTCGTTGGTCCACAATACTAACCCTAGGACACAGCCAAAGATGGAACCGAGTAAGAGCCCGAGGATCGCCTCGCTTGCTGTGGTTGCGATATCCAACCAGATGGGGCCATCGGTTAGCTCAACGAGAGCGGTCTTCGCTATCAGTGCGGGGGAGGCAAAGAGAAACTCAAGCCGAGTGTTGCCGCTGACCACAAAGTGCCAGAGGGCGATACACAGCACCCCTGGAACGAGGGTAATTGCTGATTGGCGCATCATAGTCCGTGAGGGAATCATCGCGTACCTCCACGCTCAAGCGCGCCCAGGAGTCCCCGCTGCACAGTTTCGTATGCACTGTCTGCGTGCAGCTGTACTGCGCCCGCACCAAGACCGAGCGGGGTCACGCTGAAGCGTTCACAGACTCGTGCCGGCCTCCGTGTCAAGGTGAGCACTGTATCGGAGATAAACACCGCCTCCTCTACAGAGTGAGTTACTAAGAGCGCGGCGGCCTGATTGGTGCTCACATAGTGCCGAATGATCGAGGCCAACTCTTTGCGGGCGAGCAGGTCGAGCTGTCCCAGAGGTTCATCAAGGAGAAGCAGCTGTGGTTTTGTGATAAATGCCCGCGCTAGAAGCACTCGCTGAGTCATACCACCTGAAATTTCGTTGGGGTAGCGTAGCGCGTATTCACTAAGACCAACATCCGCAAGGGCTTGCTGCGCAAGCTCCTGTGCCTCCCTCTTGGGTGAGCCGAGTAGCTCTAGGGCTAACGCTACATTTCCGACCAGAGTTCTCCACGGCAAGAGGCGCTCTGCCTGCTGTATGTATCCCAGCTTTGGACCAGGAAGCTCAACACTAGAAACGATATCTCCGTGCTCAGGACGATCGAGGCCTGCGATAAGTCTCAGTAAGGTTGTTTTACCGCACCCGCTCGCTCCCAAAAGAGAAGTAATCGTTCCGGCCGAAAGAGCAAATGTGATTCCGTCGAGCACCGGTGTATGAATGTCATCCGGGCCTACAAAGGACCGCCTCAGATCGTTAGCTGTGACGAGCTGTGCTGCTCTCATTACTCTCTCTACATCTTGCGCGGTCTTACGAGGGCACTCGGTGTTTAGCGGCTTCCTCAGCAAAGGAGTTGTCGACGCTAATACTAGTAGCTTGAGGCTTCTTAAGCTCCCCTGATTCAAGGCGCGTCTTCAGGGTCCGTTGCCAACAGGTATCGTCAACCTTAACGGATCTCGGGTAGATCGCCTGGTCGAGCATTCTTTTTACTGCCCGGCGGATCACCTCATCAGAGAGGGTAGGGAACAACTTCTTGGCGACCCGCAGTGAAACCTCTGAGTTCGAGTGCATGAGGTCGAGTCCATCCTGGAGCCCCGAGACGACTTTTTGAACTAGATCCGGCCGATTTTCAATCGTTGATTCAAGGGTAGAGATGCCCGTAATTGCCTGTGTTTCGGTAAAGCGATCAAAGAGAAAGTTAACCCGGTATCCCTTACTCTCAGCAACTGAAACGCTCGGCTCGAGATCTACCGCTACGTCGAGCTGGCCGGCTTCAAGTGCGGCGAGCTGTGCACCTATGGCAACTTGCACTAAGGTGGTGTGTTCAAGCTTATTGTTGCGAATAAACTCTCGTAAAAGTGTGTACGTTGTGGAAGGCGCCGGTATCGATCCTATTCGGAGTCCCGTGGCATCGGTCGCGCTGGCGATATCAGGGATGGTCGGCTTGTTGGTGTACCCCGAGAGCCCCAGTCGAGTTACCATCATGGCGACGATTTTTCCGGGGCCACCTTTCTCACGAGATATCGCAGCAAAGGCCGGATCGCCAACACCGAACTGAGCTGATCCGCTCATCACCGTAGCGAATATCTGATCGTCGTTACCTGCAAAGCGTAGGTCAACATCAAGTCCCTGTTTAGCAAAAAGCCCCTCCTCCATTGCCACATAGAGCGGCAGGTACAGGAGGAATTTCTCTTTGCCGAACTGAGCGATGATCACCCGCTCCCTCTCTGAGTTATCACCTGCGCGCGTCGGTGTGGTGAGGGCCAAATGGAGGGCAATTACAGCTAGAGCTAAACGAATAATCAATTCTGACCTCTCTTGGTGCGCAAACCCTATCGAATATTAGATGACCGTAGCACGGTTCAACTCGCCTTAGCAAACACGAAACCATGACCGCTAAGGTAGAGAGTGTGAACATGGCGAATCGTGCCCTAGCCCTACACACGAGCGATGATAGGGTTATGCCGCTTAAAGTTTGTGATACAGTTGGTAACCTTGCGCAAGTTCAAAAAGTTAACGTCGAAGAGCTCGATTAATTTGAAGCCGTTTGATTTGAGGCTCGTCAACCAAGAGCATAGGAGTTGGAGTTGGCAGGAGTGGGGATAGACGTAGCAAGTCGTGCCCCCAAGTGGCAGAAGCCAGTAGCGATTATCGCAGGTGAGCGATAAGAGCAGTAACTCTCTCGTGACGACAGAGTTAATAGCGACCACCTTTATAGTTTGCTTGCAAGCAATATCCGCGAGAGCCTTTTGTATGCTACGGGCAGATGTGGCTGTAGCATCATGACCAGGAGATATCCCGAGCGCTACTGTCAAAATCGCTGGGCGCTCGTGGCCTGCTAGCCAAACCCGCCGCCCGATGGTACATAGTAGAATCACAGCTCGCCCCAAGCGTGTTAAAAGTGTAGCCTAAAGCCAACATAGGTTAAAACATGCACCTACATCAGCCCTTTGGAATTGTCTTGACCTTAGGAATCGTAGCGATGCTAAGTCTATTTCTCTTCTTGTCGTTACGAGAGGCTAAAAATGCGTCGTCCCTCTTAAGATTTTTTCTCTACGGCGATGATTTTAAGCCCCCGTTATTCAGCGCGACCCTGATTGCGGCGAACGCGGGGCTGTCGGGCTCGTGCCTGCTTATAATGTACTACGGCTATCTCTACGGGCTAGCGGTGTTTCCTTTCGTATGGCTCTTTTGGATACTCACCCAAATCGCTTCGGCTATTACAGTAAATCGCGTGGAATCCCTCACTCAAAGCCGCGCGGGCAAAAGTTGGTTTGGCTCATCTGGAACGCTCCATGAGTTTATCGGGGCATCGTTCGGTTGTAACGACGTAAAGGCCACATGCGCGTTGCTGAGCTGCTGCTCGTATGTTGGGCTTATCGCGTGTGAGCTTGTTGTGGCCTCTCACATCCTCAATATGCTGTTCCTGAATGAACCTCATATTCCTTTTACTCACCTACCTCTCCGTCCCTTTATCTTCATCGCTGCTGTCACTCTTGCTATAGCTGTGTATAACGTCCGGGCTGGATTTCGTGGTGTGGTTCAAACTGATTTCGTGCAATGGATCATAATCTCTTTGATGGTTGCCGTTCTGTGTGCCGTAGTGCTCTCGCAATTCGACCTGATCGTCTCTAAGTACCCGGCTAACTACAGTTCGACTGAGGATGGGATCATCCAAGTTGTTTTTAATCCAGACAGGCAGGGCGTCTGGGGATACGTATCCTTTTTGATCGCTAATATCATCTTTTGGGGTCTCTGGTGGCCAACGGCGATGGATCAATGGCAGCGGTGTGCCGCAACTAAGGAGCGGAGCAGTAGCCTCAGCTCTTTTTGGGGAACGGTCGGGGTCGTTCCGACACTCTATTTCGGAGTGCTCTCATTTGCATTTGTAGGAATTGGAACACTCATACACATCACAGCGCCGAAATCCTCGCTTTCACCGGACCTCGTTAGAGTTGCCGCGGGTGAGGTTGTGGCGTTTGGCAACACCCTGTACGGCCCGTTTATCGCGGCGGTTTTGTGCGCGATCCTGATCTGGGGCCTGATATGCGCTGCTATGTCAACGATAGATACCTACATAATGTCTGCGAGTCATTCGATCTTTCCTGACTTTTTAGCGAGGAATCGCGGTACGCTCGCAGAGCAGTCGCACTCGGATGGCGACCTAGCGGCGCTCCAAACAGCTCGTCGAGTAACTGGGGTGGTTCCATTAATTGTTATATGCATGGCGATCATATTCGGAATCGCCTCAGATGTTTACGCATTTGTGTACTTCTCCTTTTCTTTCATGTTTGCGATTCTTCCGCCCCTCATTGTTTCTCTCTGCGGCGTAGCGCATCGGTATCCTCCTCGAACCGCTGTAGTATCCCTTGCAGTAGGGGCATTATTCGCAATTCTCGGCTACTCCCTAGTTCTCATTCCGGCGCTGGAATTTGGACTCAGAAGTAATAGGCCCGAGTTAGTCTTTTGGAGCTATCAAGGAATCTACTGGTGGCCGATCCTGACTGCTCTCGTGGGAGGGAGTGTTTTCCTTGTCAGAGGCAAAAGCTTGCCCGAGGATAAGCCCAGCCTCATTCATTTTTGAAAAAAATGAATGAGAATTGCTGGGCAAGCGCAATCTTGGCCCATGAAGATCAAGGGAACAGCCAAGTTGCGCCGTAGA
>JBKCMS010000171.1:0-10339 GCA_046300175.1 Pseudomonadota bacterium
GAAATCCCCGGCTAGATATATCTGTGATGGAGCTGAGAGGGTGCCGGCTGTGAGGGTGAGGTTGCCGTTAATATCTAGGGGGCTTGCTGAGGTGAAGGTGTCAGAGCTGCCGTCTGTGGCGTTGATGATCAGGTGATGGTAGCTTGTGGCAAAGTCAGAGAGAGCAGAGCTATCAACAGCGCCGTCGCCATCGCCTATGAATTCTACGGTGGAGCCGGAGGCATTGGAGTATGTCCTGCTGTACGAATTAGCTTTAGTTACAGTCTTGGTGCGTATCGTGCCGGCGTTAGTAAAGGTGCCCTTAATGTTTGCAGCAAATGTGCCGGTACCAACCTCAAGTGTTCCATTATTCGTAAGCGCACAAGTACCTCCACTGCTACTATCGACGATCGTCAGAGTAGGGTTGTCTCCGAGATTGATTACAGTGCCGGCAACGATAGAGGCAGCGCGTGTGCCGTTTGCACTCGTGTAGCTTTTATTTATAGAAACTTGGTTAAACGTGACACCGGAGGCGTCAAATGTTACAGGGGTAGGGAAACCCAGAGAGCAGGCACCATCCCAAGTCACCGTTCCCGAATTATGCGTGAATGTGCCACCGGTAATCTTAAAGTGGACGGCTGACGACAGCACCCCCGACGTGCTCGTAAAACTCCCCCCCGTCATATCGAAGCTGCCATTTACATCGATTGCCGAATTACCCCCCAGAAATGTACCACCCGCAAATACAAAGTCACCTGTAGTCGCGATAGTCACCCCACTATTTTGAGTAATAGTGCCAGCGTACCCGCTCTCGGTAGTTATCTTAGTTACGCTCAGATTGGCATCGATCGCGGCATTCCCATCACAATCCGCATCAAACACAACATCATCAGCACTACCTGGGACACTGGTATTGCCATTCGCAGTACATTGCGATCCGCTCGTCGGAGCCGTCGCGCGCCAGTTACTGCCTGAATTGGTATTACCTCCTGATCCAACCCAGTAGTATGTGGCGGCGTGTACTGGCGCTGCGGCTAGCAGCATGACTGCGAGCACCAGAATTGAGAGTGTATTGCTTTTTGGTTTGGTCGGTGGTCGGAGATACACTGGTAGCGCCTGCGCCATTTTGCGCAACAGGAAACTACCTGAAACTTTTTTAGACCCGCGACGTCTCGCAGGCCTATCTAAGCCACACATCAATACCTCTACGCACCTGGAGTGCGTACAAAACATTAGTGTGCTTTCTTTTACCTATCGCTGTGCCTGTAGACTTCGCACAGCATCACTTGAGGATATTTTTGAAATCAACCACGCCGACCAAAGCGTAAAGCCGAATCGCAAACAACCTGTTGTAACTAAAGGCGCCTCTGGCAGACCAGACGCACGAAAGCTTAGGGTTTATGATGCGGTTTCGAGATGTTCAGCTTCTAATGACTCGAACCTGTCAGTAGTTGGTGATTAGTTGTAAAAAATTGGTAAAAAAGTTGTATTTCTGAATCCAGTATGGGTTCTACCGCATCTTGGTACTGTAGGGGTTGGTGTACACCTGCGGACTATACGGAGTGGTTAAAACAGCGCCTAACCAGGCCCTGACACATAGGCTCAGGTGCGTTTACTTGTCGGAAATGAGCGTCCTTAGGTAATTCGCGTACGAGCTGTTCTTCATAGAGCCAAGTTGCCGCTCTAGCTGTTCGCCTGATATAAATCCTTGGCGATATGCAATCTCCTCAAGACACGCAACCATTAATCCCTGCCGCTCCTGAATCGTGTGAATAAACTCGCCTGCCTGCATCAACGACTCGTGAGTTCCAGTGTCAAGCCAAGCTACCCCCTGCCCCAAGAGCTCCACTTGGAGTTGCTCTCGGCGAAGGTACTCAAGATTAACATCCGTTATCTCTAGCTCTCCCCGCGCTGAAGGTTTAAGGGAACTTGCTATATCTACAACCTGATTATCGTAGAAATAAATTCCCGTTACTGCGTATGAAGACCGTGGTTGCTTGGGCTTCTCCTCAAGATTAATCGCCCTTCTATTGGCGTCAAACTCAACTACTCCATATCGCTCCGGATCCTTAACGTGGTATCCAAAAACGGTGGCGCCCTCTTCTCTCTTGGCTGCCCTTCTAAGCAGATCAGGTAACCCGTGGCCAAAGAAAAGGTTGTCACCCAAAGCCAAGCAGACACTATCGTTTCCGATAAATTCACGCCCGATAATGAAAGCCTGAGCCAAGCCATCAGGACTTGGCTGAGTGGCATAGGAGAGTGAAATACCCCACTGCGATCCATCGCCAAGCAATCTCACGAAAGCCGCCCTATCTTGCGGGGTCGTTATGAGCAAAACATCTCTAATCCCGGCCAGGAGAAGCATCGATAGAGGGTAGTAAATCATGGGCTTATCATACACCGGCAGGAGCTGCTTACTGACCGCTAGCGTCACCGGATGCAACCTGGTTCCTGTTCCTCCCGCTAGTATAATGCCCTTCATTTTTTTTCTCCTGTTCTCCTACCCACGGTAATTTGAGACCGCCAGACAATGGATGTCAAGAGGCTGACCAATTTGAGGTTTGGTAACTGGTGAAGCCCGTGCGGTCCTTCGCTGATTGGTGTAAAGTGATACTATGCAGCGATTAGTTTCTCTCTCAATTATATCTCTTTTTTTCATTCATCAGGCTCTAGCTGAAGATACACTCAACCTGCCCGCTCTGGTTAAGAATGGTTCAGTTCGGGTTGACCTCACTGACGGCAGTCCTCTTCTACGGTACCGCGATAACGAGCCTTTTGTGCCTGCCTCAGTCCTCAAAGTTGCTACTGCATTCTGCGCTCTTGAGCAGCTAAAGGACGATTTTCGCTTTGAAACTCTATTTTTAACAGACAGCTCGTACACTTTGTTCATTAAAGGTTCAGGAGACCCAGCTCTTGTATCAGAGACCCTTGAGGCCGTAGCCGAGCAATTGGCAAACAAGCTACAACGGGTTGATCGAATAGTCATAGATACCTCATTTTTCGCTGACGATCTTAGGATTGATGGAAGCGAGCGCTCTCTTAACCCTTACGATGCAAAAAACTCGGCCTTTGTCGGGAATTATGCCTCTGCAACCATAACTCATTCAAAGCAGGGTACGATCGCGAGTGCCGAGCCTCAAACTCCGCTTACACCGATTGCTCGCCAGGCCGGCCTTAAATTACCAAGAGGTAAAACAGATCGGGTAAACCTCTCTACGGACTGGCGAGTGGGTACCCGTTACGGCGGCGAGCTTCTGGCCGCGTTTCTATTAAAGAAGGGCTTGCGAGGCTCAATGAACATTGAACTAGGTGCGGTTAAACCTGATGCAAGAGTTATTCTCCGCCATCGCTCACCACTAACTCTTGGTCAAGTTGTTCAAGGGATGCTTGACTACTCCACTAATTTCACTGCTAATCAACTGTTTTTGGTGCTTGGCGCTAGTGTGCATGGGGCACCCGCCACCGTTACAAAGGGTCAAGAAGTAATGCGGGAGTGCCTTGAGCAGAAGGTCGGCTGGAAGGACTTCCACGTTGAAGAGGGATCTGGATTATCGCGTAAAAACAGGATCACCTCGGCTCAAATGACGGCCCTGCTCGCTAGCTTTGAGCGCTACAGATTCCTGATGCCAGAAAAAAATGGCTTCATCGCCAAAACAGGCACCTTACGTGGGGTAAGCTCTCTAGCCGGTTACCTTGATTTAGGGGGATCGCTTGGTCAAGCTCGCTTTAGCATCCTAATCAACAGCGATGTGCCTTATAACTATAAATTTCACGTAGCTCGAGAGCTACAGAAATCGCTTCAGCAAAATTAGAGTTGCAATACCTCACGAGCTGAAATCGGAAGGACTGGTGGCCTTATCCGATCTTTACATCGCCCTTAGGCGGCTTTACAAGTGAGAGGACGATTGACCCTACAATCAAACCGAGCACTACCATTAGAGATATTTCAGTAGGAAGCTTCATGTGAAGGATTTCGTCAAACAGCGCCATTTTGACGCCGATGAATATCAGCACAAACGATAGGCCATAGGAGAGATAGTGAAAGCGCGAGATAAACGCAGCAAGAAGAAAATACAGCGCCCGCAGGTCAATCACCGCAAATATGTTGGAGGTAAAAACTACCATCGGCTCCTTAGTTAAACCAAATATCGCTGGCACCGAATCGAAAGCGAACATAATGTCAGTAATCTCGACAAAGATCAGCGTCACAAAAAGTGGGGTGCATAACCAGCGCCCGTCCAGCTTGGTGAAAAATCTCTGACCATCTAGTGAGTTCGATATCGGCAAAAAGCGCTTTAGCAATCGCAGCACACGATTCTTTTCAGGATGGATTTCCGGCTCCTTGCCGCGCAGCACCGAAAACCCCTGGTAAATCAGGAACAAACCGAAGCCGATCACTACCACGGGTATCTCCATTACAACTGAGCCCATAGCGATGAAGATTGCTCGCAGAACTATCGCGCCAAAGAGACCATAAAACAGCACTCGCTGTTGATACTGTGGTGCTATAGAGAAGAATCTAAATATGACTAAAAATACGAATAAATTATCGACGGCAAGTGATTTTTCTAGAAGGTACCCAGAGAGGAACTCTAAGGCCGTCTGGCGTGCTAATGACTCAGGGGTTCCACCTAAACTAAGCGCTCGGGCAGGATCGTGCTGCAAATGCCACAGTGTAAACGCGTATAGGCAGACGTTAAAAAACAGTGCGATCCCAAGCCAACTAAGCGCAGATATAGTTGCTTCACGTATGGAAACCTCGTGCGCCTGCTTACTGAACGTGCGTAGCGAGAGCCATAAAACGACTGTAACGGCGAGGGAAAATAGCAGGTAAACCGGCCAAAACTCGCTAAAGGGAAATATGTGCAGAGAATGAGGCATTGTATTTGCTCCTGGCCAGCCTAAATTGCGCCGCCCCTTTTATCAATTTTACTTTGTCTTCTTGAGCGACACTACCTGTTCAGTGAATCGGGGCTTGAGACGCTGCTCTAGGACCATGTCCACTTCATCCCCAACTGCTACGGACTCTAGCGTCACGCCTTGAGCTAGGTAAAAAGGCATAGTCATGGCGGCCATCCCGACAATATTTCCTGCTTCATCTCGGTAATCAGGGATCGGCTCGTGCTTAACCAAGATTTCATTACTTGCAGTGCCCTTTCCAGGTAGCACCTTCACTACTCCCTTTACTCTGTAGGTGAAAATATCCTCAGCTGCGCTCGGGCTGGATAGTGCTACCAACGCCACTGCAATCATCATAATCGCGGAAATAATACGCATAACTACTCTACCCCACCTTGAATTGACCAAATCCTGGCCCCGATAAACATACAGCACATTGCTGCTACTGGAATTCCCGTTGCTGTCCAAAAGAACAACAGGACTTCACGGTTATTCTTGATACCTTTAATACTGAGAAAGAGCGCTGTCCAAGCCACTGCCGCGCAGCTTAAAGCCGTAAGCGCTACAAGAGCGAGACTCCGATAGAATAGGTGCAAAACCGCCAGAAATAGGGCAAATCCGATAGTAACCTGGCCCATCACTGGTATTCCCAAAAAGGTGATAAAACCAAATGAAGCTATGACCAATGTAACGCCCGCTGTTATCAATAACTCGCGCAATGATGGCAGCTGTGGCACTGACACTAGCTTTCGTGCGTTGAATCTCTTTAAATCGGATACTCGCAACCGATCAATCATACTAACACTCTGGGTCAACATACCGCAGCTCTGTCGAACTCTACTCTGATTACCAGGCGCATGGTAGCACTGAAAATGCTTTATCTTCAATGACCTGGCAGCCCCCCCCCCAAAAAATCACCAACATTGAGCACGGCCGGACATAGAGTTTCCAAGTCAGAGATGCGCCTACTCGGTATCTGCCAAGTCCCGCTCCGTTTCCTCTTCGGATACCTGAGGAACAAGCAACACTGAATCCACGCTGCCTCGCGAGCGTTTTAGTATCCGCACCTGAAATGCGCTATCTGTCGCCTCCTGGCCGACCTCCGGTATCCCACTAAAGAGCACATTTACGTATCCTGCAACTGTCGAGTACTCGGGCGATTCGGGTAACGGTATCGGCAAAAGACCATTAACGTCGATGATCGATGCATGTGCGTTTACCACAAATGTACCATCGGCTCGTCTCTCTACCGCCGGTCGCTCATCATCGAACTCATCCTGTATCTCACCTACAAGCTCCTCGACGATATCCTCTAGTGTTACTAGCCCAGAGGTCACTCCAAACTCGTCTACCACTATGGCCATGTGCATTTTCTTACTCTGAAGCTCCCGCAACAGAGCACGTATTTTCTTTGTCTCTGGCACAAAATAGGCAGGGTGGAGTATCGCCTGAATCGAGAATGGAGCTTTGTCCATGCACTTACGAAGCAGCTCTTTGGTATAAACTACTCCAACTATATTGTCCCTTGAGCCAGAATAAACTGGAACACGCGAATAACCGTCTCGGCTCACTGCATCTAGAACCTGCTCTGGTGTGCAAGCTAGATCGACCGCTGACATCTGTATTCGAGGAACCATGATCTGACGAACAAGACGCTCATCGAAGCTAAACACTCGCTCAATTAACTCATGCTCCGTTTTCTGAATCGACCCCAGCTCACCACTACGAGCACTCTCGGCGAGCAATAAACGAAGCTCCTCCTCGGTATGGGTGTCCTCTTCACTACTCACCTTGATTCCAAACGGAGCCAGGATAAGCCAGGTACCACTGTTAATAATCCATACCAGCGGCGCCACAGCGGTCGCGAATAACTTCAACGGCCATGCACACGCATAAGTTATCCCCTGCGGATGATAGATCGCTGCATATTTGGGAACAGCCTCGCCAAAAATAAGGTGCAGAATGGTAATTGCTATAAAGCCCACCGGAATAGCGATTTTATGCGCCAGCTCCTCTGATATCGGTACCGAGATACCGTGCATAAAAGCGACGAGTATCTCTGCTACTACCGGCTCGCCGATCCATCCAAGGGCTAGGCTAGCGAGCGTTATTCCTATCTGGGCTGCTGAAAGATAAGCATCGAGACGGTCAAGAAGCTGCTTCGATACACCAGCTATAGAACTTCCCTCTTCCGCATCCATCTCCACGGCGGAATATCGCACTTTGACCAGCGCGAACTCGGCAGCTACAAAGAAGGCGTTTACAGCGATTAAAACAATAAGAAGGGTAAGACCAACGAACATATTGATGCTCAAACATCGTAGCCCAAAACTCTGCTATTAACCACTTCATCTTTACTACAGCATGTTCAATTGGTTAGAGCTAAATTATGCTATCCCCAGGCACTCACCGACATCCTGAAGTGCTACCAATTGCTCCCGCCAATAGCGCTCCGAGCCATAATCCACAAAAACTTGTTTGAAAGCCGGATCTTCGAACCGCTTGGCTATCCAGGTAGTAAAGTGAACCATACGCAACGCCCGCAACGGCTCTCTAAGCCTGAGGCTCCCATGGTCAAACGGTCTCATGCTCGCATATCCGCGAACTAGAGCCGCTTGCCTTCTTAGTGAATCATCGTCTCTGCCCGGGGTTAGCAACCAAAGGTCCTGTACCGCTGGTCCCATCAGGGCGTCATCAAAATCAACCACCGAGCACTTAGACCATAACCACAGAATGTTACCCAGGTGACAATCACCGTGTATGCGAATCTGCGTGACGTCCTTAAACCACGGATCACAGGTATCAAATATCCTCTCTGCAATACGGAGAAAGTGTGCCTCTACCGTCGGCGGGATTAACTTGTGCTCACGTAAGTAATTGAGATTATCGTAGCCATAGCTCTTTACCGTCAAAGCTAGCCTGTGCTTAAAAGGATGAGTTGCGCCGACCGAATGCAGTCGAGCTATCAGCCTTCCGATCTGCTCTAACTCATCCTCTGATAACTCATCAAGGATCCGTCCGCCGACCTTGGGAAATACTGCATAGTGAATCGATGAATCCGGTAGCGTTTCTAGCGTTAGTCCGGAATTGAATCGTAGCGGAACTACTACCGGCAAGTCCGCCTTCGCTGCTTCGCACAGGAACTCGTGCTCTTCTAAAATCTGTTCCCTCGTCCAACGCCCAGGGCGATAAAGCTTTATGACGCGAAACGCCTCCCACTTTGCCGCTTTAGGCGCTAAATCAACGTCAAGCTCGACTTCGTAAACACGATTCTCCATGCTATTGAGGGCGAGAATTCTACCGGTGCAGCTGACCCCGAGTCGCTCAACCGCGGCTAATACCTTTTCGGGAGTGAGTTCAAAAAAAGCCCTGGCAGCGTCTGACTCTTGGCCAACCATATCTCTCATCATCACCTCACAGACCCCTTAGCTGGTCTGCTCTTACCTACCAACAGAAGAATGAAAGCCGGCCCGCCAAGCACCGAGGTAAATACCCCTGCTGGAATCTCAAACGGAGCAATTACCACACGCCCCAAAAGATCGCAGGATACCACCAACAACGCTCCGAGGAGAAGAGAAATCGGTAGTACTCGCGAGTGCGAAATCCCCACAAGAAGACGCGCTATTGCTGGAACAATAATGCCAACAAACCCAATAACGCCGCACTGGGCGACGACCCACCCTACAAAAAAACTTGAAAGCACAAAGGTTGAACGACTAAACCGAATCGGATCGAGCCCCTTAACAGTCGCCAAATCGTCCCCAAAAAGCATCAGATCTAACTGACGCGCATGCGACCAAAGCCAGGAGGCGATAAGCACCGTACAGATCGCGCCAACTAACAGATCTTCCCACCCCGGAGTCGGAATACCACCCATCATCCAGCGAGTGACCTGAAAAAGCTGGGAGTAGTCTGCTAAATATTGAAGCAATGTCATTAAACTTGAGCAGAAGAAACTAAAGACTATACCGATCAGAAGTAGGGAAGCTGAATCTGGGCCACCAACACTTCGAGCCGCACTTCGACTAATACGCTCGGCAATTCCAACTATCATTACAATGCTAATAAGTGCGCCTACAAACGCTGCCAGGCCAACGTCTACGCCCCCCTGTGAAGTCGCCACACCAAAAACAAGGGCGGCTGAAGCGCAAAGTGCAGCACCGGAGGAGACCCCCAGAGTAAAAGGGCTCGCCAAGTAGTTGCGAAATAACGCCTGATACGCCACCCCAACCGCTGCAAGCCCACCGCCAACAAAAAGAGCACACAGAATTCGTGGTAGTCTAAGCTGCAACACTATTTTCCTAGCTTCCGGATCAGACCAAATAGCAGAGGGAGAATAGTGGGTTGTTCCGAGCAGCGCGCCAGCAAGAATAACGCACGCTAGTAATCCTGTGAGGGCTACGTAAACCAAAGTCAGCGAAACCGGCTGATGGTGCGCTGCCCTACTACTTTCCCCAATAGGTCTCTTCATTCATCACCAGCGATATACCAAGAAGAAATAAATTCCCCTACACCGGTACCACAACTGAGCCCTGAAGCGATTGGTGCTCTAGGCGCACAAAGCCGCACCCGTAGGCGTTCTCAAGCTCTGAAACCACCGTATCTTCGGTGGCATCTCCAAACCAGCGATGCTCACCATTTGCCATAACCAACATCCTAGAACAACACCTCAGCGCCAAAGATATATCATGAGTGACGAGAATGTATGAAATGCCGAATTGATCACGACAGGTCCTCAAAATCTGCTCCACTTGAGACCTACCACTCGGATCTAGATTAGATGACGGTTCATCGAGCAGAAGTAATTTAACTCCTTGAGCCACTGCACCTGCTATTATCACCCGCTGCAACTCTCCACCACTTAGCTCCGGGAGCAAGCGGTCTTCTAAGTCTGACAGCAGATCGTGCACCTGGGGGCCTGTTTGAGGGCCTGTAAGCTCCATATACTCAGACACAGTAAACCCAGGTAGGAACTCCATGCGCTGAGGAACCAAACTGACAAGCTTAGCTAACGACTCGACCGGCTCATTCTTAATCTCCCTACCAAGAATTCGCGCTGAGCCAGTGTATCCCCGATAAAGTCCGCAAAGAATTCGAAGCAACGTCGTCTTACCAGCTCCGTTTGGGCCAACTAGCGAAACACACTCGCCATGCTCTAACGATAGCGAGAGATTGCTAACCATCGGGCGGTTATGCAGTGAGAAGCTGACGCCTGCGATCGAGACAAACGAGTTAGACAGGGGTGGCTGCGGAGATTGAGAGACCATAAACAGAAAAAACAATATTGAGACAAAATCCGATGACTCTGCACTCAGCGAGTCCTAGGTGGAATAATTCGCACTGTCGCTACCGCAGTTGAATAAGCGTAGCCTCCTGGCGATGTAACACGCGGTCATCCTATTGTTAAGGAGCCGCAAACAAACAGAGGTACCGGCATGGAGCTGGTCCTCAATTTAAACAG
>JBKCMS010000172.1:0-39020 GCA_046300175.1 Pseudomonadota bacterium
CCTCCACGGTAGCCGCCGCCACCGCCGCCACCACCACCGTGTGGAGGTCGACGACGTGGCCCACCGCCACCACCGCCTCCACCACCGCGGTAACCGCCGCCGCCACCGCCGCCTTCACGAGGAGCACGCTCCCTGGCGATATCAACAACGATCTGACGACCCTCTACCTCAGTATTATTAAACATCTCTACGGCCGCCTGAGCTTCCTCAGGTGTTGCCATCTCAACGAATCCAAAGCCGCGCTTGCGCCCGGTTGCTGGATCAAGAACGACCCTCGCTGATTCCACGTTTCCCGCCTGGGAAAAAAGGTTAGCTAGCTCAGCGTCTCCGAGCGAGAAAGGTAAATTACCTACGTACAATTTTTTATTAGACATTAGTCCTCCACGGCACATTAATTCTAGTAAGCCGCAGGAACTCGAGTGACGGAAGCGCCCACTGCTGCCCCAACTACGAACAGTTCGGAACAATCAACAAACACCGGTAAGGGTCCCGGAGCGGTAACCAGATACAGGCTATAGGATACCAGCCGACAGGGACTAAGGTCAATCAAGACTTTAGGTACACTCAACTACCCCTAACCCATCGAAAGCATGGCTATTTTAGGCTGCGCGCTTGAATTCACCTAATCCAAGTGTCTGCTGGTACAAGTCGTGGTAGCGCTTTGCAACAGATGCCAAGGCATATTTCGTTGCTATTCTCTGGCGCCCTCGGGAGCCCTTTTCAACTCGTGATTGAGCCCCTTCATCAATCATTGCCACCAGCGCATCAGCCAACAGTGAAGGGTGTCTCGATGGCACAAGACCACCGACCCCCTCGACTAGTTGTTTCGAGGCTCCTGTATCCGTGGCCACACAGGCAACACCACACGCCAAGGCCTCAGACAGCGCGTTGGGAAATCCCTCCGAGATCGATGAGGAACAGTAGATATCAAATGCCGGCAGTAGATTCTCTACTGCGCTTTGCTCGCCCAGCAAAATAGCTTGATTAAAACAGCCATGTGTATGTAGAAGCGAAACAAGCAGCGAATTGGAGTAATCAACACCCCTACCTGCTAGCACCAGTCGAGCATTAGGTCTGAGTTCCAGCACCCGACTAAAAGCCTCCACCAAGAAGCTATGACCTTTAGCAATATCAAAACGCCCTACGTTGCCGATAATTACCTGCTCGTCTTCTACTCCGTGTGCCCTACGAAATTCAGACCGGCGCTCTGGGTCTGGCTTGAATCTACCAACATCAAAACCGTTTACCAAAACTACACTGCGACGACGATCAAAGCCTATCTGTTCATGCTGGGTCTGACTCTCTGCTGAGCAGTAAATAATACCGTCTGCTAAGCTGGACAGCGCTGCATTTCCGCGTATAACCAGTCGTGTCTTAAGTCTTCGCTGTGCATAGTCGTCAAGCCCACGCCTAATATTCCACATCGTTTTAGGCGCACATCTGCAGGCGTTTAGGGCAAGAGTAGCGATGATGTTGGCGTGGTACATCCAACCTTGCACGATATCTGGCCTGACTGAGTTAACAACTCTACGTAGTCTTTGCACCCCGACAATGGCGCCTGTAGTAGTAGGAGCTATGTTGAGAGCCGAAACTCTCATCCCCGACTCTTCAAATAGCTTGGCCACTCCTTGGGAAGAGCCCAGACTCACCACACTCGAATCCACACCGAGATCGCGCATGCTCTCAGCAAGGCGCAACAACATCCTCTGGGCACCATCGCCAGATAAACCAGTTATGCAATGTAGTACTTTCATCTCTGCTTGAGGTTAGCAGACCCAAAGAGACACTAGTATGACCTACTTCAGCTTTAAGAACGAGGCTGCCTACACGAGGTGCTGATCCGAGAGCGCGCTTGCGACCATTTGAGCATCTCTGGAGATCTTATCCATGGCATCTAAGCAATAGGCTGCTCGCATCTTCCCAAGCCCATCCTCGCCCAGGTCATCACACAATAAACGTAGAGCCTTTGCAAAGGCCTGAGCAGATACGAGTAGCGAGTCTAATCCGATTGACTCATCACCGACCTCTTGAAGTAAAAAGGCCGCAATACTCTCAACGCGGCTCGCATACGGCTCCCATTTCTGCACTCCGTGCGCCTCGCGCTCAGCCGGCGAACGTTGCATCGCCCTGGCAACCTGATTATCGATCGCCTTCATCGCCTGAAGCAGACCCTCTTCTAATTTCCCGTACTGATCATTCATTGGGGTTCCTCGAATGCGCTTATTCTTCTAGCTTAGCGAGCTTTCAACAGAACAACTATCTTCTCGCTCTGCGAGAACGCGGAGGCTCTGAAGCCGACGTCCTACCTAACCAGATGAAGTTTGAGAATGCCTCTCCGCCCTCCGTCTCAACGTACAGGTAGACCTTTTGTCTTTTCGGCAAAACCAACCGGACGTAGAATTCAAACGTACCATCTACTCTGGTAACAGCGCTACCTACCTTCTCACCGGATGCCATCAAATTCACCCCTACGGAGCGAATAGGGGCACCAGACTGGGACACTAGCGAGCCAGACAACCGAACCAGTGGATCGTTACGATCTCCGGCTCTTCCACGCTTAAGCGTTAATACCGCTGCCGATAGCGGTGGGTCGTTTGGGAAGTTCGGGTTTATTTCAGGAATCACATCAGGACGCGGAGCCATCTGCTCCAGAGACACACACGAACCATACTTAGACAGGTGCGATGTAACCTCGCCAAGCGATACATCCGAGAATTTCTGAGACGACGGAATCGATATGCTCGGAAACATCAACCCCTCCCTCAGTGACGAATCGTGGCCGGCGCCAAAATTATGTCCAAGCTCATGTGCGAATATTCCCGCGTTGGCCGCCTCCATGTACGATTGTGTGATTCCATATGAAAGTGAGGGAACTGCGCAAACTACTCCGATATAAGCGATTCCGATGATTGAACCGTCTAGATCCTTGCCCGTGAACAGGTGCTTTAGATCGACATCTTCATGAAATGTTGCTGGAGTCACACCTAGATTCGTCGCATTTTCGGCATTACGGGTGAAGGCCGAAAGCAACAAACCAGAATCACTTGTCACATAAGGTGAGGAATCCGCATACACATGTTGCTTAACCAATCTAAAGCGCAACCCAAGCTGACGGTTATAGATCGCCTCTGCGGCGTTGAGCAGGCTGGCGATCACCGCGTTACTCTGCTCGCCGTATTTTTGATACCACTCAGGATCAGCATCCGTGCTGATAGTGACCACTCGCGCGAGACTTGTCTCCTGAGGTTGCTCAGTTGCACCTATCGGGGCGATTACACTACTCTCGTGCTCGTCCACTGCTGCGGTCTGTGCCCGAACCTGTTGCGCGACACTCTCACTAAGCGATACTCCATCATTATTGGCACCACACGCACCCCTGCGTGCCGCCGACTGGGGAACACTCGAAACACGCGCACGAATAACTAGCGAGCCATCGAGGGTCATTTTGATCGTGTAAACCCGTTGCCAAGACTTTCTGGTCCCCTTTGCTCTTCCAGGAAAGGATACTTTTAACTCGTTACCAATAATCGACGCTGCAACTGGGAATATGCGCTCCCCTCTCTGCATCCATGCTCCCCCAGCGGCTAATTTTCCCTGAAGTAATACGGGCTCATTGCCATCGCGAGTCTCGCGACCGAAACGACGAAAAGACGCTGAACTCTGATGATTGCGACGCACGTTAAAACGAGCATCCACGAAGCCGACCCCATGAATCTGCCCCTCAAGGCGAACAGACGGAACACTCTCGACTTCGGATTTACCCCCTCGTTCTGCGGCTACCTGATATACACGCTGAAGGCTAAATTGCGCTCGATAAGGAGAAGTTTCGCGCTTACTATGTGCGAAAGACGTTAGGGGGAGAGACAACGTACAAACAGCAAGAAGATACAGCCCGACTCCGGAGACACACCGCATACAACCTCTTGTTGAAAACGTGGAAAAGTTCCTTCTCTTCCAAAACCAAACGCTATAGCGTTCTCCATTTCGATGCCGTCATCGCCATTAGGTCGCGATTATTTTTCCGAATGTGAAAATTATTTAGCGTCTGTGCTTCAACCTTAAATATCAGCGACTCGGCTCGGAAATATCCCTGTAAAATAGGGTAGCTACAGGAAACAGATTTTGTTGAATCCTTTTGCGTGCTACCGGCTTCCCCGTGCGAGACATATACAGATGTTTTAGAAGCAAGCTCAGACAGACTCTTCTAAAGTGAATTTTGAGCAATTACCCGCGCTGCCATTCTCAATCATTTTTCTTCAAAACTGCTCGGTAAAAGTTGGGCACATCTTCTGCTGTTGAAGTGCTCGCTTTCATCGTGGTACACATCTTGGAGTACCAACTTACCAATCTAAAACCGATGACCTCAGCTCCCGAGCCCACCAATTGTTCAGTACTATTCAGATGCGCCACATTGACGGTGTGCGTGATATTGTTCCTATCTTTTAGTGCCTGCTCTCGAATTCCACCGCAGTCTCCTCGCGAGGCTTTTAGAGAGGTAGCCCCTCCGATACTTAGGGACGATCTTCATCTCTTAGGCTTAGCCGAAGCGATTGAGCAGCAGCTCAGTGTCCTCAGAAACTCACCCGACATCGCTATGCAGTTTGGCACCCAGAGTTGCTCAAGAGCCGAATACGCCACTTCTCTTAAGCTGCTGTTACGTGAGTTAAGAGGTCCAAAGACACTAACTGCAAAGCTCGATTACATACGCGATAACTTCCGATTCTTTGAAATATTCGGCAGTGACCAGTGGGGAAAGGTGCTGCTGACCAGTTATTTCGAACCGGTCATACCTGGAAGCCGGAATCCTACTCCGCGATTTTCAAGGCCACTGCTGGCTAAACCAGACGATCTTTTGACCATACCATTAGGCCCTTTTTCCGAAAGGTTCGCAGATGAAAAGCCGCTCAAAGGCAGAGTGCTTAATTCAAAGGTGGTACCATACTTCTCAAGAGAAGAGATCGACGGAAAATCAAAACTACATGGTAGGGGGCTAGAGCTTTCTTGGGTTGACCCGATTGATGGTTTCTTTCTCCAGATTCAGGGCTCAGGAACTGTTAAATACGACGATGGCTCCGAGGAGCACATTGTATACGCCGACAAAAATGGCCATCGCTACGAGGCTATCGGGAAATTCCTAAAAGAACGGATATCCCCCAAGGCGATAACGATGCAGCGGATCGATTCTGTTTTGCGCCGCATGCCAGCAGATGAACGAGACTCAATCCTGTTCCGTAATCCCAGCTATGTGTTCTTCAGCAAATCTTCGAAACGGGCCATAACCTCTCTCGGAGTTCCAGCCACACCAGGGCGCACCATCGCTACCGACCCTCGTTTTTCTCCTAAGGGAGCAGTCGCATTTCTAGAGTTTCTAGCGCCCGTATTTAGATCTTCGGTCGATACCAGCGATTCAGACCCCGATTTTGTGCCATCAGCCCGTTTTGTAGTCGATCAGGATACTGGGGGAGCGATTACCGGAACGGGACGAGTTGACCTTTTCTGGGGGCGCGGAGATGAGGCAAAGCGGGCGGCGGGAGTAATTCAGCACCCAGCACGCATAGTCTATCTAGTTCCGAGATTCTTGTCGTGAAGCTAACGAATTAGGGGTGCACGCCGCTGAGCTAGGGTTTATAGGAGCTAGGGTTTATAGCCTAATCCTCCTCAAGTAGTTCATCAGCAGGCGCAATCGCTGGGGGCGCAGCACCTCTACCCACCTGTGCAGGTACATTCGGTATGCCCGCCGGTACTGAACCCGCGGACTCAGAAAATGGGACATCGGGTCCTGACGGCACCTCCTTGGCGATATCTCTAACGAGGTCTCGTGTTTCTCCAGAGATTGTGGAGGCACTAACCTGAGCAGCTGCCTTTGACTCCTCTTGTATAACTTGCTGGGCAATTACCGCATTGGTGGGTCTAAATGAACGCACTCGTCCGTTTTTGAAAACAACTTTGGCCCCATCCTTGTAGTACCAGATAGTCTTTTTAAGTAACCCCTCTTCGACTTTGTCTACTGGGTCTCCCCACAACGACAGCACCTCTGCGTATGATGAGCCCGAAGGAATCTTCTTATTAAAGTCCGCTGCCAAAACGTCAAGCGAAACTACAGCCGAAAGGAAAGCTGCCGTACACCTGAATACATTTCTCATACTACACACCTTCGATGGCCTTTAGCCGTTCATCCTGCCAGCTGTTACTGATATTAGCCGGCGAGCCTCAAGGGGACTATTAAGTGGCTACAGCTTCAAAGCCGACGATATCCCCTCGATCACCACAGTAACTCGCGGTTTTACACATCGGCAAGACCTAAGTTTAACCCAATAAGCGGAGCCTATCGTATGGAATAAGATCAATAGCTTTAGGTATGCACCAATCAGCTGCGATCCTCACCCTTATTTCTTATGTATCTACCAGCTCATGCACCCTGCCTACAGCCTGGGCAGCCACAGGGAAAAAGTACTGCCACTGCCTACTACGCTCTGTACTGTAACCTTACCTCCATGAACCTGTGCTATATGCTTAACGATAGAGAGACCCAGTCCTGTGCCCCCTAATTGGCGACTACGACCTTGGTCAACACGATAAAACCTTTCGAAAAGACGCGAGAGATGTTTTGAATCGATGCCGGGTCCGCGGTCTATTACCGCAATCTCAACTAAAGTCCCATCCGCGCGCGACTCAATTCGCACCTCACCATTGATATCTGAGTACTTTATCGCGTTTTCAATAAGGTTAACTAAAGCTTGTTGTAGGAGGCTCTGATTACCGCGAACCTCACAATCTTCCCCTAAGCTAACCTCTATCTTCATGCTCTTCTCGGCTGCTCGGTGACCGCAATCATCAACTGCCGCCTGAATCAGACTCGACAGCTGCCGCGCCTCCATCTCGAATCCGACTGCCTCACCACCCGCCTCTAGCCTCGCCAAGGTCAGTAGGTCGTTGAAAATAGAATTAAGCCGCTCTGCCTGGCGAGCGATGATCTCCAGGAATCGGGTGAGCGCCACAGGATCATCTTTGGCTCCATCAAGAAGCGTTTCGACAAAACCTTTAATTGAGGTTACCGGTGTACGCAATTCGTGAGAGACATTTGCGACAAAATCCCTCTTCACATTCTCAAGCCGTCGAATACGTGTTACATCGTACATCACAAACAGCACTCCGGGTTCAACTCCCTCGGTCGGCAGTAAAGGCGCGGCCTGAAGCTCAATTATGCGCTCCTGCCTTGTTCCTATAGTGACGGTGATCGGCTCAACTTCTCCGACTATCAAGGCCCGTGCGATGAATCGTTGCAGCTCGGCGTGGTGGAAAACCTGCATATAATCAGAGCCCTCTACGTTCAGAGTTGTGGCCTCAAGAAAATTAAGCGCTGCTCGATTAATCGTACGCACAACGCCCCGGAGGTTGACCACAAAAACTCCCTCTATCATGGAGCGCAAAACCGCTTGCTGCTCTGCTGATATATTTGATAGCTGTAGCATCCGCTCCTCAATCGCCTGGGTCATCTGATTAAGCTCCGAATAGAGCGGGGTAAGTTGAGGAGCTCGATTGGGATAGAGCCGAGCCTCAAGGTTACCGGCCCGGATCGAGCGCGCTAGTCGCTGAATCCTGTCGAAGGCGCCATCGACCACCCCGAAAGTATACACACCTCCCAGACTTATCATGAGTAGAGCCCAGGCAGACGCAAACTCAATAATCCGCTGATCCGGGCAGTGCAACCAAGCCAATACCGATAGAGGCACAAAGGCCACCAGGGCAATGAGAGTCCCTAGCACGCTCATCGATCGGGGAGCGAGAATACGTTTCATATCACCACGACTTTAAAGAACCAGGGAGGCGATCCTGCACTACCCCTTAAAACGGTAACCTACCCCGCGCACAGTCTCAATACACTCGCCATATTCAAGGAGCTTCTTCCGGAGTCCCACCACCTGAACGTCAACTGAACGATCAGTCACGGGATAGTCATCTCCGTGCACTCCCTCAACTATCTGATCTCTGCTAAAAACAATCCCCGGTTGGCGCATTAAAAAATGGAGGAGCTTGAACTCGGTGTTGGTTAACTCAATCCGTTCATTATCTATGGCCACCTCTCGGCGCTGGGGATTAACTAACAATCGCTCGTAGCGAACGATTGACCTAGCATCTCCCTCTCCACCCCTCTTTCGTCTTAGCACTGATTTGACACGTGCCAGCAGCACCTTGGGACTAAAAGGTTTCGAGATATAGTCATCAGCACCGAGTTCAAGTCCTGTCACCACATCGGGCTCTTCCCCTCTTGCCGTAACCATAACTATCGAGATCGCGCTCAATCGCGGCTCGGCTTTCATCTCACGACAAACCTGCAACCCATCGATACCAGGAAGCATAAGATCAAGCACTACAAGGTCAGGGAGAGCACTTCTAACAATACTCAGCCCCTCCTCGCCAGATGGAGTTACCAAAACCCGAAAACCATCGCGCTCAAGATTATAACGAATGAGCTCCCGAATATCCTCTTCGTCTTCAATTACAACGATGAGTTCATTCATACCTCGTCCTCCGCAATCTATTCCTAGCCCGACAATGCCCGTTTTGGAATGAAAAATCGCCAGTATATCGGCTTCCTCACGAAATTTTAACGTGGCGACTCACCACTAACAGCGCCATGGGTCAAGAATAGGAGCCGCTTTGCCCATTTTGAGTTGCTGTGGAAGGCAGGAGTAACCAACTTTGGAACACCTAGAGCCTTTTGATCCGACTTCTTATTATCCCTAAGCGATCCCCCCTTTCGTCACTCGACAAGCCACCGTATCCTACGAACGACCGCGGCCATCTTGGAGATAGATGTCCCCTTAACTTTACAAGTTTTTCGGAGCTCTGACGCTATGGATACAACGATTAAATGCTTTCACGAGATTATGAATGCACCAAAGGCGGTTGGTCCGTATTCTCCTGCTGTTCAGGCCGGTGCCACTTACTTTCTGTCAGGACAGGTTGGTCTACACCCAGAGAACGGCACACTGGTTGGCAGCGATATCACTTCGCAAACCAAGCAGGTTTTAGCAAACCTTAAAGCGGTACTCACCAGCCTTGGCCTCTCATTTCAGAATGTGGCTAAAACTACCATTTTTTTAACCGACCTGGCGAATTTTCAAACCGTCAATGCCATCTACGGTGAAGCTCTTGGCGGCCATAGACCAGCCCGCTCAACAATTCAGGTTAGCGCCTTGCCGCTCGGGGCGATCGTTGAGATTGAGATGATCGCCGTCAAATAAACCCAGGCTCAATCATTTTTGGTAACCACTCAGGAAATGCAGCGACTGTAGCACCAGCCCCTTAATAGGGGCGGCTTTGCGGAGCAAAGCGGGGTGGGAATACCGCCCTTACTAGGGGCGGCTTTGCGGAGCAAAGCGGGGTGGGAACACCGCCCTTAATAGGGGCAGCTTTGAGAGAGCAACGCGAGGTGAGCACACTATCTCCTCACCAGAGATACTACAACCCCAATCAGGGCAGACCCAGAAAGAATGATCAACGAAATGGGGGTATTTAATGATTAAGCCCGACCCAGAACTTTTAATACCGGAGAGTGGCTATCATTTTTGATAATTTGCAAATACGAGGCATGTAGTGCGCGCCGCAGTTTTATTGCAACAAATTTACGCAAAAACTTTACGGTACAACTTTTTACAACTACCTTCTGCGTCAAGCTGCTGTTGGCAACTTGCCGCGACGCGCACTTCCACTGCTCTTAGGTACTTCCTTCAAACCTTCCAGCCGATAACTTTAGCGTTCTCGGCTAGTCGGCAAAAACCAGTACAACCCAGGAACCAACCCAGAATAAGGCTAGATACTGCTCAAACCACGAGCACCTCATCCACACGGCTGGTTGAATTAGTTCCTATAGCTGACATGGATCACCTCCTTTTGAACGAAGGGCCCCATCCGTATAGGCCGGACGAGTCACCCCTCATAGGCGACCAGAGTTTTGATTGTTTCAGGGGAGAAACAATCGCGATCGGTAATTTTATGATGAAGCTACTTGGCGTGTTTCGCAAGGGGGTATCTCACTACCTGCACGGCCTTTAATGGCAAACTAAACGCGGCCGCATTCGTTATTGAGAATAAAAAATGAATGACAACCTCCGAGCGAGTGATTTTTCTTCAAAAATCACTCGCGCAGGGTTTAGTACTGCTATACCGTAGCTATCAGAATGACCTCTCACCGTTCACATCAACCTGGCTACGTTGTATCAGATCTGCACATCTTTGGGTGCAGCTCTCTATACACTAGCTACCTCCCGCTCTTTTACGAGGCCTGCGCATGCCACTCTCTGGTCGTGCTGAATGGTGATACTTTTGATTTCAAACGAGCTATTTACGCCAGTTCAGCTGAGACAGCTCAGCACGCTACTACTTGGCTAAGAGAGCTTTCCAAACGCGCTCCAGCTACATCGTTCTTCTATGTACTCGGCAATCATGACAGTCAGACTCATTTTGTTCGAGCGCTCACCGCCGCCTTACCTGAAATGCCGAATGTATCTCTGATTAATGACTCGCTGCGCCTAGGGTCCTCACTTTTTCTTCACGGCGATGTAGTAGACTTACCGCTAAATACCGATGACATCTCTCAGGTGCGCTCGCGCTATGCTCAAGCAGAGCCAGACTGGGGTAGCCGTTTATTCTCCCAGCTCGTGACCAGATTAAGGGTAAACAAGATTGAATACCTACGGCACTCAAAACGGATGCTCGCAGAGCGCATCATTCGTCACCTAGCTCGAACGCAAAACGGCGCGCTCGATGGCTTAAGCGATATCTATTTCGGACACACTCACGTCCCTTTTAAAGATTTCGAACATCAAGGGCTACGATTTCACAACACTGGCTCTATGATTCGCGGACTGCCTTGGATGCCGATGGGATTTAAACCCTGAATTAGTCGGCTTTAACCAAGCAGGAACTCAAACTTACCAGAGCGAGAGCTGTAGCTTCTGGCGCCATGAGAGATTCTCAGAAGATACTGCGCTATATCGCTGTGAGCTAATAAACCCTGCGCGAGTGATTTTTGAAAAAAATCGTCTTATACAACAGGTACTATGAGCGATTTGCTGATTTCAAAGCCGCCATTCTCAAGCTTCTTTGTTAACATCAAGCAGTACCGTCCAGAGCTAGTCCGGAAATTTCATGCAGCCTGCTACTGCGAGCGACGATGACGGCGCTTTTTCGGTTCAAAAATCGATTTTCGGACCGGAATGTATCTCGATACGATTGAAGCCCGAAAAATCACCATTCCCGGCGCTCTCGCGACGCAGTTTCATGAAATATCCGGGTAGAGTCTCTGATGACATTAAAATTTCACACGCTTAAGCGCATAGGAATTTGTTGTCTTCTACGGCGCAACTTGGCTGTTCCCTTGATCTTCATGGGCCAAGATTGCGCTCGCCCAGCGATTCTCATTCATTTTTTTCAAAAATGAATAAGGCTGGGTTTAATCCTGGAATCGATTAGCAGCTTGAACGGCTGGCAGAGGTGCTATTGTCGGAGAGCGGTATCGAAATCGCTAGTATATCGCCGAAATCTTGGTGGTTTCCGACATTCGAAGAAACGCAGAGGCAGTATAGGCGAATCCGAGCTGAGATTCAGATTAGGTGCGGTAATGACTTTCACGACCTGGCAGCGGCCAGCTACGCCTCCTTTTGGCATCATCCCAAGAGGGTGACCGGAGAGTGTCACTACTTGTGTCATGGATATCAAATGTTAGTTTTTCCTGCTAGGCCAGCACCGGCTGTACCGATAGAGAATCTGCAATTCCTTCCTCGTTCTCCACAAAGAGGTTTGAGCCTCTAGCCCTTAGGATCGCCATCGTGTCGTGGTACCCAACCTCAAGAAGGGCATTTAGGTACTCCTCATCCAAGGCTACATAAGACATAACCTCGTAAGCTAAATCCTCGCCCAGCTTGTTCTTTACCAAGACGAAGAAAGGCCACAGAGCACCACAGGAATCCATAAAGCGTTTTCGCGATGAGCCGACGGCTTGTTTGAGAAACGGCCCAAGCGCCGAGGCGTTCTTTATCGTTAGAGTCTCTGGAGGTCTAAGGCAAAAGGTGTGGTCATCGGCCGGGACCTCCCAGCTTGGACGCGTGTCGTGAGGCTCGCCGTATCGATCAAACCACCATGTGCGACCGGATATATCGATGATTACTATTCGGTGCGCCCCTAGCCGTACGGCAGGATCAACCGGGATGTTCTGAGATATCCCTCCATCAATCAGTCGCACGGTAGCGTTTCCAGTGTCAATCTCCACTGGTGGCAGAAGAGAGGGGAGAGCGGCCGAGGCAAAACCGTGCTTCGAGTTCAGTTCAGGGACATAACATATGTCGAAGCTGGCGCCCTGCATCTCCTCGTTGCTGAGTTGGTGATGAGAGCTAAGAAAGAGTAGGGGTTTGCGTGTTGCACCTTCGAGGGTAGTCATTACCCCGATTGATTTCAGCGTTGCCGCACGTGATTCAGGAGATAGTCCACCGTGTGCTAAAAGCTCACGGTCGATCCTGGTGCGTAACGGCTCCGGATCAAACACGGCAAGATTTGAGCTGTGGGGGCCTGGGTCCATGTATTGCTTGGCAGCGATGCGTAGTGCTCTAAGAAATGCTTTTGCGCGTGAGCCGGAGAAAGTGTTGTTGAAGTTGCGCTCCCGCCACATCTCCTCAAGGGTCCCGATAGCGTGTTTAGCCCCCTTCTTAAGACAGGCAGAGAAAACCAAGCCGTTGATGGCCCCTATACTACTACCGAGGATAACAGAAGTTTTGTCTAGGTCTGCTTCGAGGAATTGAGCGAGAGCCTTAAGCGCGCCAGCCTGGTATGCTGCGCGCACTCCACCCCCTGACAGAACTATGCCCAGGTCGCACTGGGATGGCTTGAGAGACCGATGAAATCGTACTGCCCTTTGGTCCTCGTCTTGAGGTCGTCTACGCATAACTTGGAGAAGCTCCTGCTCTCGTGCCGCCCCATGATTTACTTAACCACTTAAGGTCACTTAAGGTTTAAGGTCGGTAGGGACGTGAAAACCTTTACAAAACAGCGCTCTATCTATGTTTTAGAGGTAAACTGCCCTCTATAACATTTGATGCCAAACCTTTGCTAAGCGATTGTGCGCCGTCACCTTTCATCTATAGTATCGAGGGGTTGGCTGAATTGGGCAAGGCCCCTTAATCGAGTTGGACATGGAATACGGCAGAGATGTTATCACTGTAGACGGTTTGGCGGCGTCAGGTAAGAGCGCACTTGCCAAGGGCTTGGCGGCAGTTTTGGGGTACGGCCACCTTAATTCGGGCCTTTTATATCGTGCCGTAGCGCTTATAGCTTTGCGAGATAAAGTTGCGCTAACCGACCAAGTGGCAGTTGTCAACGCTATGAACCAGCACTCTATTGTGCTTACCGTTGATCCGACAGGTGCTAGCGCCGTAGCGATCGACGGGGTTACTCATGTTGATGAACTTAGCGCTACCGAGGTATCTAGTGGTGCATCTCTAGTTGCCCGCCATCAGCAGGTACGAGACCTGTTGCTTAAGCCGCAGCGCGAAGCATTTGAGCCAGGTGGAGTAGTCGCGGAGGGAAGGGATATGGGAACGGTCATATTTCCTGCGGCTCGAGTAAAGTTTTTCGTGGTAGCTCGTTTAGAGGTAAGGGCTGCGCGCAGGTATCAGCAGTTACTCGGCACCCCTCAAGAATCCTCACTTCAATCAATTATTAAAGATCTCGAAGAGCGCGATAAACGCGACTCAAGCAGTTCTGTTGGTACTATGAAGCAGGCACAGGGCGCCCTATTAATCGATAATTCGGACCAGTCACTACCAGATGTGCTCGCTCATATGGTACAAGCTGTCAACGCGGCGCCTCGGAGCCTGCGTTAAGGATAAAGGCAACCAATCCCATGACGATATTAGCACTCCAGGCAGCAAGCATTGGGGGGAGCAGCTCTGCACGCCCCATCGAGATACTAAAAGAATCTACCGCATAGTAGGCAAACGCCACGAAGATAGCCGCAAGTGAGCTAATCGCCATGCTACCTGAGCGCGCTGGCAGAAGGGTGAAGGGGAGCACCAAGACTCCAGTGATAAAGATGATAAACGGAAAGGATAATTTGCCGTATAGGTCCGGCAAGTACTGACTTGTAGAGACCCCATTAGAGCTCTGTTTGGTGATAAAGCTTCTTAGTTCGGTGAAACTCATGGCCGATGGATCGTCGTTAAACTCATAAAAATCCCGCGGAGTTTCGGGGATCGGAAGAGGAAGGTCGGCCAGCCGTTCTACCCGAATAGATTCTCCGTCAAAATGATAGCGAGATACATTCTTCATGCTCCAACCAAGCCCCTCGGTAAGCCATCGAACGGATGCCGCGTCCGTTCGGCGTATGACCTGCCAATCGCCATTAAGCTCAAAGTCGGATAGGTCCTGCATCGATTTGGTCTTGGAGTTAAAGAGATCGATGGCGTAGAAGTGAGAGCCACTGCGCCACCAAAAATCGGTTTGGTTGTATCCACCGCGAGCGTCCTTCTGTCGTATCTTTAAGTTATAAATCTCTTTCTGCTTGCGCTCACTTATCGGCACAACTAGCTCGTTTAACGCAAGCGAGAGAAGCGAAAGCCCCAATCCAAAAAGCAAGAGGGGTCGTGCCAACCATAGTAGCGTTACCCCGCTTGCCCGCATCGCAGTGATTTCAGAGCTTTTTGATAGAAGGCCAAAGGTGAAAAGTGTAGCAAAGATCAGGGCAACAGGTAGCATTAGGGTTACAATCATCGGCACCTTGCAGGCAAAGTACTGTATCATTAGCCAGAGCGAGGCCTTTTCAGCGAGGATATTATCGATTCGATCTAGAAAATCGACCATCATAAAAAGGAAGACGAATGTGGCTAACCCGATAGCAAAGTTTCTAATCAATAGGCTGAATATGTAGCGGTGAAGTATCTTCATGGTGATGATCGCGGGCGGCGCCTCTTGAACCATGCAACTAGGTGCGAGATCGAATTAAAAACCCCTTCGGATACCGAGTTCCACCTCTCCGAAGTTATCTTCCACACCAAAACAGCGGATATGGAGGCAGCTACTATATTTGGGAGCCACAGCGCGAGTCCAACGTGCATTTTGCCACTGTCGGCTAACGCCAGCCCCATAGAAAATATTCCGTAGTAAAGCATGAATACTATCAGACCCAGCGTGGCCGCAAATCCGGCTCCCCAGGACCTTTGGGTCCGCGGTGACATTATTCCAATGGCAAAACCGATAAAGGTCATGATTATCGAAGCGCACGGAAGTGAGAAGCGTTGTCCATGCTCGACCTTGGCACGTCTAAACTTTTTGGATAACTCACCACGGGTTATGGTTTGGCCGTATAGCTGAAGCTCTGGGGCATCAGAGCTGCGAAGCATGGATTTATATTCGTTTATCAGCTCCTTGAGTTTTGACGTGCTTAGCTCCCGCGCCGATACACCCTTTTTATTATCATCACGCAGCTCTGCTGGGTTAACACTAAGACTGTTTGATGTGAAAGCTGTCCGAGTGTATTTGCCTTCAAGATTCTCGTGTGCAACCCCATCTGCCAAAAGAAGCGAAATCGTTTGGGCGACCTCATCCGCAACTATGACTCCGCGCTTTGCAACTACTACCTTACGTTGAGCTGAGTCTCTTTTGTCGTCCACGATAACTCTCGAAAGCTCACCAGTACCGTAGTCGATCTTTTCAGCGTAAAGGGTTATCTCTCCGAGCTTGTTGAATACCCCCTCGCTGAGACCTGACGTGCTCTTTGAACGAGCGATGTCAAATAGCGCCGTTGAGAGGGTGTCAAAACCCCACGGCCGCAGCACGCAGGAAACAAACAGGCTGATCAGGCCAATAAATAACGCAAAACACCCAAGGGGTTTGATAAAGCTGTGTAGTCCTACGCCGCTAGCCTTAAAAACAACGACTTCAGAATCTCCGCACATGCGGGCAAAAGCAAGCATCACCCCTAGCAGGGCCGACATCGGCAGAGCTATCTCTAAAAAGGTCGGTATGATTGCCACGAAGACTGTGGCGATCTGGCCGAGCGCTACCCCACGATTGACAATCAGGGATGTGAGTTTGAGCATCCTGAGCGTAAGAAGAAGCCCGGTGAAGGTAAGCAGACTGATAGAGAAAAATATCAGTACTTCTTTGATGACGTAACGAGATAGAAGGCGCACGGAGCTCCACTTCGAAAAAACCAACAGAGGACTGTTAAACAGCCAAGGATTTTCTTGCTAAGCCTGACTAAGTCGGAGCCGGGATATCGTCCACCACAGGAGACGATGTCTAGGAGACCAGTGCTACATCAGCCCTGGGCCCTTTCGCAACCTGGCCTCGTCTTTGCGCTGCTTCTTACGAGCCTCCTTTTCTTTTCGCTTGCGGCGAACTGATGGCTTCTCAAAATAGCGGCGAGCTTTGAGCTCCTTAAACAGCCCTTCCTTGATCAGCTTGCGCTTTAATATCTTCATCGCTTTTTCGATGTTGTGACTCACCACAACTTCCATGGCACCGGCTCGAGCGCGATCGGCCTGGTCTGCACCAAGGGCTCCCGGGCGGCCGCGACCTGCGTCTCCGCCTCTATCCCCAGCTGTTGCCTCCGGGTTACGCGGCTTCATTGCTGAGTTATCTGATTCGTTTCCTTGGTTCATATCACCACTTGTTGTATCCACTGCAATCCTCGGACGTACTCGTGGCATCGTCGTGGATGCCACACTTACTAAACACTAAACATTTAACCGCACTAAAATGCACGGACAACGACTGTATCAAATAAAGGCGGCCTGGTAAACTACGGTACTACCGCAGCCCAGGACTATCGTCCGTTCGCACTTAGCGGTACGGGAGATATCCCGTTCAGAGTCCGACCTGCAGAATAAGCAACTCGCTACTATTACCATAACATGCTGAAACTATTGTGTTAATATGAATAGCTTCGAGGACTGCGACACATGCTAGTCGCGGGAGTGTATTGCTAAGAGGATCAATATAAACCCTGTGCGAGTGATTTTTTTTCAAAAATCACTCGCGCAGGGTTTATCCGGGCTAGCTTGGACGAAGGGTGAATATTGTGACTTCCGCCGGGCAATTGAAACGAAAGGGAAGCCCAACTACACCCAGTCCACGAGAGGTATAGACCACGGAATCTCCTACATGGCAGAGACCGGAGACAAAACGAGTATCGACAACCTGAGCAGCTATTGGCCCGACGATCGGTAAGACTACCTGACCGCCGTGAGTGTGGCCGCAGAGAGCTAGGCTAAACTCGACCTCTGGTCTTTTTATAAGGGCAGGTAGGTAGTCTGGATTGTGACTGAGAATAATCCGCTTGGCGCGACCATCAAACAGATCGCGCTTGGTCGGCGCAGAAGGTAGGCCTGTGAGGTAATCATCGACACCAAAGATGTGCAGCTGCTGGTCGCCGCGGTGAATTGTGTGCTCGCTGTTAACTAAAAGCTGTATCGAGGGATAATCCCTCATCACACGAAGAAAATCAGGGTAAGAATTCCAGTGGTCGTGGTTGCCAACAACGGCAAGTGTTCCGTCCGGGAAGGAGAATCGTGCCGCACAACGAGCAAATGTTGAATATATCGCCGGTATCGCATTGCTCTTGGTCAGCCCCGAGAATCGGTTGTTACGTATTAGCCCTGCAGCGTCCCAAAGAGATGTTTCGTGAACGAGGATGTAATCCCCCCCAAGCAGGAGCAGATCGACCTGGTTTGAGTGCAGCAGCTCTAGGGCCCTCTCAAACCATTGCTCTGGCACCCAGGTGCCGATGTGAATGTCAGTGATAAAACCGATTCGGTAATCAGTGAACGCGAGCGGTAAACCGCTAATTGCCAGACTAATCTCCTCTAGTCTGAAATCTGCCGTGTAAGCGTCGTTCTGAAGGTCATAAGCCGAGAGGGCCATGCCAGCCGCGGTGCCTCCGAATAGCGCAGTTTTGATAAATTGACGTCGCGATACCATTTTTTGGTCCAGAGGTCAGCGCCCAGAGACGCGCTCCCGCCACGCCCTTCTAGCTCTATGACTTCTGACGGCCATAGCCCAGCCTCCTGTGGCGATCCACAGATTCATCGCCTTTATGTCCGGATGCCTAGACTCCAGTTTTCTGAATTGAGCTCCATGCCAGAGGCGCTTTCCGGACTGTGATAGGTGAACCCCCTCCCCAATAACTGCGTGGCACATCTCATGGTACAGGACCGGTGCTAACCAGCGCGTTGCTGAAGGTTCAAAAAGCTCCTGCGCAACAACTACGCGTCGCCTACGAATGTTACATGAGGCTAACACCCGCTTCTGAGCGCGTGGACTCCAAGTGACGGTGTAGTCGTCAACGTGGGGGTGTTCTGGGAAGAATTCGCGTCGGAGGTTAATCCACAGGGAGAGTAAAAACTCATCGCTTTTGCCTCTTGGAGAACGCGAGTTTAGACGCAGCTCGACAAGAGCATCGTGGCCAACACGAGAATGAGCTTCTAGCTGCACAGGTTGAGATATCTTGCTTGCCTTGGTCTTTCTGGTTTTAGGAGCTGTTCGTCGGCGTTTCCTGGTGGAACGCTGGTCGCCAGAGATGATCGACCGGGCTCTGCCGACTACATTAGGGAATAGCAATTCTATCTGGCTGATAATTTTCACCACAGTTGGAAGCTCTTACAGGTCATCGCCCTTTAAATCAACTAAAAAAATCCCACCAACGAAGTCAGCGACCTCATCGAGACAGAGTCCTCCATATCCGGCAATAAACAGATCGAGGCCCAAGCCGACTTCGGCTTCACAGATATCCCGGTCAGCAGACTGCTTAAAGGCCGGACTGATTCCGATCTCGTTTGAGGTCTCAACCATAACTGGAAATTGCCTTCCGAAATCCCCAACTCTCAAGGACACAGGTAGCATCTGTCGGTAGCCACCTTGCACGTACTTTGTCACTCGCACAACGCCACCCACAGAGCCACCAACGCCGATATCGACACGAAAGACATCGATCAGGTCGAGCACTCGGTTTGGGATGTATAAAAGCACCTCTGCCCACCATGGGGTCCCGTCGTTCACTTCAACGGCCTCTAGGTCGCGCCACGCTTCTTTGGGGCTTGTCGGAACAAAATCCTGTGACGCTGGAGCGACCTCAAGCTCATCTGCCGAGACCGGCGATAGCGGTGACAGATGAGTCAAACAGAGCAGCGATAAAAAAAACAGATAAAAAGAGCTACCTTTCATAACAGAGACGATAGCAGCTGTTATACTAACGTGTAAGAGGAATAATCCAATGTTAGGCGGTAACACCTTTAGTGATATGCAAAAGCCAGGATTTGACCAGAGACCTTTAGATAACCATAGTGACGTGCAAAAGTCCGTGCCAGTAAAACTGGCAAGGCTTTTGCTGGACATCACTATAGGTTGTTGTTTTGATTCGCATCCGCGAATCGATAGCGTTCTCCAAAACTCGGGATTTAGCTACGGACTTTTGGAGAACGCTATAGACATACCGACTCTGGGGCGAAATTGAGCCACTTTGAAAGATACCAAAGAGCGCAATAAACGTAAGCTATACCGCAGAAGAGAGAGAGAGAGAGAGCTCGTAGAGTGGAGGCTACGCATTAAGTATAAGAGTAAAGGGGGGCGCACAATATAGAAACAAACGACGTTCTGCCATGGCTCGCGCTTCTTTGTTCATCTGTTGGCACCTTAATGCGCCGCTGAGGTAAGCAATAGAGCTGAACTAAGTTGCGCGAAGCACGCCGATCAGCTCGCTGTGATAGGTCTGAGGGAACATATCGAGTACCTCGACCGTAGCTAGAGAGTAGCCGCGCTCCTGCAACACCTGAACATCTCTGGCAAAGGTCGGCGGGTAGCAGCTTACATAAAGAAGAGTGGGGCTCACTTTCGGGTCCAGTCGTTTGCAAACCTCTAAAGCGCCGCCGCGCGGAGGGTCAAGTACAACAGTGGGCTCGGTCTGATTATGCTCGACCCATTTTTCACAACTTCTGGTGTGGAAGGTGACCTTGTCAGAGACGCCAGCTTGACGAGCTCTATGCTCACCAAATGTGACCAGGTGCGGGTCGACCTCAACAGCAACAACACGCTTACCTGTTGCAGCTAATGGAATCGATATATTACCCGCTCCAGCGTATAGATCGGTAACTGATGCAGTATTCACATGCTCGTGCAGGTAGCGCAGCATGGCATCATTTGCGAGTTTGTTGTTCTGAGAGAAATGGCCAACGGGAGGGGCATCGGTTGATATCTCCTTCGCTCTAAAGATCGGCTTGTGACGATAGTTTACCTGAAGGTTGGCATGCTTTGCACACAACGCTTTGAAGGCTGGCTTAACCGTCAGGGTCTCAAGTGCGGAGCTGTTTTTCGGGTGAACTTCAAAAGCCAGGAATACCTCCCCATCGTGATCCTCAATCGTAACAGTCTCGATCTCTGGCGCGCACTCTTTTATCAGCTCTAGGTTTTCACCAAGCCAACTGTTTATAGTTGGGGTTGATATCGGACAGCTCTCAATCTCAACTATGCTACGACCGTGCTTTCTATAAAGGCCAAACTCACGTTTTTTGTTGATGTGAAAGGACATACGGCGTCTGTAGTCGAATCCAGGTAGGTCGGAGCCGAGAATGCTGATGCCCTCCTGGGCGACTACGCCCCCATGTACTCTAAGAAGGTCCTCTACCATCTTTGCTTTCAAAGTTCTCTGAGCGTTAAGTGTTATGTGCTGGAGGTCGCAGCCGCCACACTCACCGAATACTTTACATCGGGGAGTTGTGCGGTGCAGAGATGGTAAAATGATCTCAGTAGCATCGGCATTGACAAAGCTCTTTTTGGAAAAAGATATGATGGCCTTAACCCGCTCTCCGGGAATGGCGCCAGTTATAAAGGCTTTTTTGCCGCTTAAGTTGTCAGGTGACTCAATGGTACCGACGCATGTGCCTCCAGTGGCGAGCGCTGTGAGAGAGGCTGTGATTTCTGTGCCAACATCGGCGGGAGGTTTTCGCATAGCTGATAGACTAGCTCTATTGGGGTGAGATGTCACGCTGACGACGTGCCAGCACAGTTGCAAATAGGCGGCAAAAGTTATTAGCAATCTCTAGGCAGAGGGTTTCCAGGGGGCGATTAAGTAGCGTTGCAATTCCGTGATACACTGCTGCGATGTTGGCGGGGTGATTAATGCGGGATCGTTCAGTCAGATGGCTGAGTAGGTATCTATCAAATGACTCTGGCAGGTTCTGATCTGGGGCGTCAGTCTCGATCAACAATCGGTCTTGTGGTACCTGCCGAAAAACAGAGAGCTTCATCTCACGACCTGGGGACAAGAAGAAACCAGGGCAGGAAAAATAGCCGCCCAGCTCTGCAAAGGCCGGTATCATTTCGGTTGGTCCACCGTATGAGTGAAGAAGAAAGCCACACTCCGGCCGCCGAGAGCCGCGAAGAATGTCAAGTAGCCGTCCCCACCGTCTCAATCCGTGGATCGATATCGGAAGGTTCCGCTCGGCGGCAATAGCCAGCTGTCGAATAAAGATATCCTCTTGGCGAAGTTGATTGAATTCCTTGCGCCATCCATCTATACCGGTCTCGCCGATTCCAGATGGAATAAGGTCTAGGAAGCCGCACAGTGTTCTCTCCCAATCTTGCGGTATGCGCTCGATATACCAAGGATGCACTCCGAAGTTAGGTATCACCCAACTGTAACGTTCGGATAGGTCTGCAACAAGGCCCCAGTCGTCAGGACGAGCGCCGTTTACTGCCGAGTAGCGCACGCCAACACGCGCACACTCAGTCGCAAGCGCTTCGATCCGTCCAGAAAAGCGCTCGTCCTGAAGATGGTTGTGTGCATCAATAAAGTGCATAAGTCATGCTGCAGATGCTCGACTCAGCGACTGGGGCTGATTATGCTGCGCTGCGTGGTGAATTATAAACGACAGAGTGCTTGAGAGTGCCCGTTTACGCGTAGTGCTCAGTAATCCATCAAGTCTGAGCTTCTGCACGAGTGAATCCGATATAGTGGTAACCTCCTCAGCAGTACGACAGCTATAAATGTCGCAGACGAATGATACCACTCCGTGCACTAGGTCTGATTCGCTGTACGTTGAGTAATGACATAGGCCTTCCCGGAGCTCACCCTTTAACCACAATCCAGATAGGCAACCAGGGACCTTGCGCGATGGGATTAGATCGCTCTGTGAGAGGGGATCGTGAAGGGGAGCGCGCTCCATCAACCATGATAGGCGGTCCTCTGGCGTTTGAAGGGCCATGAGCTCCTCTATTAGCTCTCGCTGTAGCTCTTTGTGAGTCTTTATATCGTTAACAGCCATATGTCCAAAGATACCAGAGATAGTTGAGTAGATGAAGATGGGTCATTGCGTTTGATTGCTCACTGATTACGTTGAAGAAACTACTGAACAAAGTCCTTAAACTCATGATTAGGGTTCTTTTCGCGAACGTACTTTTTCTCCCATTCGGCGCTAAGTAATATAACGTGACGATCCCGTGCGTCTACCGCAATAAACGAACCCATAGGTAATGTCAGAGTCGCGATGTCGCCCAGCACGTAGACGCTATGCCGGTAAGGCAAAAAATCGATCGCAGTTTTTACCCCGTACTCATCTTGGAGACGGTACTGCAGCACCTCAAACTGCAGGCGTCCTACAGCTGCTACTAAGGGCGGGTCCTTAGGGTTCTTGTATGATCGTAGAATCTGGACTGCACCTTCGTAGGCCAACTGGAGTATACCTTTGTCAAAGGCCTTGTGCCGCATCACATCGGTTGGTCGAATCTGAGCAACGATCTCGGGTGGAAATTGCGGCATCGGTTTGTAGTTGAACCCTCCACGCAGCGAAACCGTGTCCCCGATCGCAAACGCGCCAGGGTTGATCACTCCGATAATGTCACCCGGATAGGCCTCGTCTACCGTATTGCGATCTTGAGCCACCATGCTGTACGACCGCGAAAGCCGCAGCTCTTTACCTGAGCGGTGATGTTTTACAACCATATCGCGCTCAAAACGCCCGGAGCACACCCGCATATAGGCCATACTGTCTCTATGGCGAGGATTCATATTAGCCTGAATCTTAAAAACGTATGCTGAGAATGGCTCGCTACCCGGGTTTATTTCTAATGTGTCTCCGTTCGGTGCGTCGGCTTGATAGGGATGGGGTGGTGGCGCTAAGCTCGTAAATGCGTCAAAAAACGGCTCTATTCCAAAATTAGTTAGCGCCGAACCAAAGAACACCGGAGTGATCTCGCCTCGAAGAAATTTATCTTCTGAAAACTGATTGCCGGCAGTGGCTAGCAATTCAAGTTCGTCGGATAGTTGCTGAAACTGCTCGTCGCTTATCCGTCCGGTTGCCACGGCCTGGTCTAGATTCATAGTGTCAAAGATCGCCTTGGCAGATCCACCGAACTCTGATCGTGTAAAGAGCGTTACCTCTCTGGTGGCTACGTGTACCACACCTTTGAAGGAACTTCCGCTGCCAATTGGCCAGTTAATCGGGCTCGCGAGAATGCCGAGAACATCCTCAACTTCTTGTAGTAGCTCCAGTGGGTCCTTGCTGGGAAGGTCCATTTTGTTGATAAAAGTTAGGATCGGAGTGTGCTGCATCTTGCAGACGGCAAAGAGCTTTCGGGTTTGAGCTTCAACTCCCTTTGAAGCGTCCAGAACCATCACCGCGCTGTCCGCTGCTGTAAGTGTTCGATAGGTATCCTCGCTAAAATCCTGGTGGCCTGGGGTATCAAGTACGTTAATGATCGCGTCTTTGTAAGCAAACTGCATCGCAGAGGCAGATATTGATATGCCGCGTTCCTGCTCAAGAGCCATCCAGTCAGACGAAGTTGCTTTACCCCCCTTACGCGCCCTAACCATGCCTGCGGTGTGTATCATACCGGAATAAAGAAGAAGTTTCTCGGTCAAGGTAGTCTTACCGGCATCTGGATGGCTTATTATTGCGAATGTGCGCCGTTTTGCGGCTTGAATCTGTACTTCTTTCTGGTTGGCTGGCTGAGACATATATCTGTTTTTATTTACTGCATGATTGTCGCCTATGACCACTTGATGGCCCCAGACGGACCGCCGGGCGCGTAAAGGGCCCTGCGATAAGCTCACTATAGCTAAACTTGGGGAACTATTGGTAGGACCCCTTGGGAAGTATAGCTGTAGAGGGTGCCTAAGCGCTATCCGAGAGAGGTATCTTTTATCAGGAAAGATTGCTAAGATTTCGGGTATTTGGTTTGGGGCGAGCGCAACCAATCAGCAAGCTGCTTCTGTTCGCATTTTATTGAGGAGAATTTCTATGAGCGATGAACAACTTGTTGGTAAAGACATGGTAGTAACGTTTCATTATACACTGCGTAACGAGGCCGGAGAGATTTTGGATTCATCCTCTGGTGCCGAACCGCTCTCTTATCTTCACGGCTACAGAAATATCGTACCGGGACTTGAGAAGGCAATGTTGGGCAAGGCCGTTGGTGCTCAGTTTAAGGTAACAGTTGAGCCTGCTGAGGGATACGGTGAGCGGGAAGATGAAATGGTTATTCAAGTACCCAAGAAGGAGTGGACGCTCCCTGATCACGTAGGCGCAGGCGAAGTTGTCGAGTTGCAATCACCTGAAGGGCAGGTGGTACCGGCCGTTATAGTAGAGATAGGAAGCGAGGTCGTGGTCTTAGACGCAAATCACCCGCTTGCCGGCGAGCAGCTTTTCTTCGAGATTGAACTAACCGATATTCGTACAGCAACAAAAGAAGAGCTAGAGCACGGACATGTGCACGGAGCTGGTGGCCACGAGCACTAGAACTCTCGAATCCTCGTTCTTCGGAGCAGGGCATTAAATGATAATCCCACACGAGGCCGTAAGCCTTGAGGTATTACGGGCAGTCATTGAGGAGTTCGTCAGTCGCGAGGGTACTGATTACGGTTTTGAAGTAGACCTCGATGCCAAAGTCAACGCGGTACTGGAGCAGCTTAAGAAGGGTAAGGCGTGCCTTGTATTTGACTCGGCAACCGAGAGCTGCGATATCGTTTCCGTTGGGAGCGCACGGTACAAGGAGCTGATAGCCCGGGATGACAAGGATTTGTCGTAGTTGCACTGAGAGCTGAGGTTCGACTTAAAGGGGGCGTTGTGACTACCAGTAAAGAGGTGCCGCCAGGTTTGTGGTGGGTAGACTTGAGTGATGAAGAGCTGCTCAAGGTACGCATGTGCGATCTTAACCTGAGCATTCCGGGCACGATCTTGGAAAGCCGAATTGCTGTCGTGCAACGAGAGCTTGACCAGCGAAACTTGCTCTTTACGCCGCACTATTGGCTCTCTGATGAGTGGTTCTGTCCTGACGGTGTTCCAGGGATCGCTATACCGTTTTATTTAGCCCATCCGCGCCTGGAGCGCCTGGAGCGCTCAAAGTTGTTCGAGGTGGAAGGCGGCGACGAGCAGTGGTGTCTAAAGATTCTTAGACACGAAATAGGTCACGCCATCGAAAATGCTTTCCGCCTGCGACTGAGGAAAGAACGACGACTAACTTTTGGCAAGTCGTCAGTTCCATACCCCGAATACTATTCGCCTAGACCCTATAGTAAGAGTTTTGTGCTTCACCTCGACCGCTGGTATGCGCAGAGTCACCCCGATGAGGATTTTGCAGAGACCTTTGCTGTGTGGCTGACCCCAAACTCTCAGTGGGAGCAACGCTATGTGGGTTGGCCAGCTCTTAAGAAACTAAACTACATGGAGCGTCTTATGTCGCAGATTGCGGGCAAGACTCCCAGTGTGGTCAACAATAAAACCATCGATTCAATTGAAACGCTCACTAAGACTCTAGGGGAGCATTATCAGGCGCGCTGCAAAAAATACGGTCAGGAGCATCCAAGCTTCTACGACAAGGATTTGCGCGCGTTATTCTCGGATAGCTCCGAGTTCTCAAAAAATCTTTTAGCTGCTCAACTTATACGCCGAAAGAAACGGCAGATCAGGTCAGTGATTGCCCGCTGGACTGGAATCTACCAATATACTATCGATAGGGTATTGGATTCGATGATGGTGCGGTGCTCTGAGTTGGGGTTGCGTCTGACGCTTTCTGAGGATGAGTCCCTTAAGCAGTTCACTGTACTAGTAACCGTGCAGACCATGAACTATCTCCATAGCGGTCGACACAGAGTGGCACTATGAAAAAGAAGCTCAGAGTTCTCTGCCTCACTCATGAGGACTTAGTTCCGCCAGAGGACGTTCGAAAGGACTACGATTTCCACAATGAGCCTTGGAGAACAGAGCAATATGTAATCTCTGCGCTCAAGAAACTCGGTCATACCGCTAAAATCATTGGGGTGCGCTACGACCTTGGAGTAATCCGGAGCGGAGTAGATGAGTTTCAGCCGGATATTATCTTTAATCTCCTTGAGGAGTTTCACGACCAACCGCTCTACGACCAGAATGTTGTTAGTTACCTGGAGTTGGTTCCGGTGCCGTACACCGGATGTAATCCGCGCGGAATGGTACTAGCCCGCGACAAGGCGCTGACCCGTAAGGTTCTCAGTTACCATCGTATCCCAGGACCGGATTTCGCCGTATTTACGCGCGGGAGGAAGGTTCGCCGGCCCAAAAAGCTTAGCTTGCCGCTTTTCGTTAAATCGCAGATAGAGGAGGCCTCTCTGGGAATATCGCAAGCATCGGTGGTTTATACCGATGCTGACCTACACGAGCGAGTGAGGGTAATGCATGAGCGCTACCGCACTGATGTCATCGTTGAAGAATACATTGATGGCCGCGAATTATATGTGGGTGTCTTGGGTGATGAGCGGTTGACTGTTTTACCGATTTGGGAGCTGCTCTTTGAGCGCATGCCGGGAGATAAGCCCCATATAGCCACACGCAAGGTGAAGTGGGACGCTGAATATCAGAAGCGTCACGGTATAGTGAGTCAGGCCGCTCAGGGGCTGTCTGCGGAGATGAGCCAAAGGATACAAACCGTATGCAAGCGCACCTATCGTGCTCTAGGTTTGTCCGGGTATGCGCGGATTGACCTCAGGCTAAGAGATGACGGAGAGGTGTTTGTGATTGAGGCCAATCCCAATCCAGAGATCGCATATTTAGAGGATTTTGCAGATTCCGCTCAGGCCTACGGACTGTCATACGAGGATCTGATCCAGCGCATTCTAGCACTTGGGCTTAGAAGAGGTTAAACGCATGATTCGCATAATCTCAGTAGTTGGGCTCGCCCTGTGTATTTTGGGTGTATGGCAGGGAGCAATGACCTACAGTTTCCTTCAGCGCGCATCAGAGGTAAGGGGCTCGGTAACAGGGGTACAGGAGCTTAGAGGCCCACCCAAGCCGCGCCAGAAGAGATCGGTGCATGTACTCTATAGAGATCAAGCTGGGGATGAGGTGAGTGCGGTTACGCATCTGCCGATGTTGCAAGAGATTAAGACGGGGGACGAGATCAGGTTACTTATTGATCCTGCTAATCCCTCGATTGCACGAATACCCCTCTGGTCTGAGCTATGGGCCCGGCCGCTTACTTATATAGTAGGTGGATTGCTTCTCTCTCTCGTCGGGCGCGTTCTTCGGAATAAGCAGTTACGCTAGCTTTGCAGCAGGAAGTATCGTGCCATCCACGGCGCCAAATCCAATCCTCAAGTCGCCGCGCTGTGCCCAGCCACGCATCACTACTGAGTCTCCATCCCTTAAAAAGGTCATGCCTGCGCCATTTGGTAAGGTTATGTTTTCTTTTCCCCCTTTAGTAATCTCCAATAGACAGCCAAGCGATTTAGGGCTTGGGCCACTGATAGTGCCGGTTGCAAAGATATCCCCGACATTAACCGGGTAACTATGCGAATGACAAGCCAGCTGCTGGGTGTGATCCCAATAGAGGAATTTGGAGTTGGTCTGGGTGATTTGGTATTCCTCCGTGGGCTTCATTTCTGGAGTTCGAACCGCCACTTCAAGCGATATGTCAAAGACCTGGCGCGATGACTGAAGATAGGAAAGCGGTTGAGGTGTCTGTACCTCTGCATCAACTGTGAATGGGGCCAGCGCATCTAGTGTGACAACCCAGGGAGAGATAGAAGTAGCGTATTTTTTGGACGCTGACGGGCCCAATGGTTGGCCCGAACACTTCTGGTTACTGCGGGCGCTCCAGTCGTTAAGCAGCACCGCTCCAAATATATAGTCATTAGCATTCGAGCACGTAATGGTTTTACCGGATTTACCGATTAGGAAAGCTAGCTCCAATTCAAAGTCCAGCTGTCGCTCAGGTCCAAATACCGGGACCTCAGCCCCTGGTGGACAGCTCTGGACATTTGGGCGTTGTATCGGTGTGCCTGACACTACGATTGAACGAGCCGAGCCTTGGTAGGATATAGGGAGGTGCCTCCAGTTAGGAAGTAGCGGCTGCTCGGGGCGGAGGAGGGCTCCGACATTTTGTGCATGGTGAATACTCGAGTAAAAGTCGGTGTATTCCTCCACCTTAATCGGCATATGAAGCTTTACTGAATCGATGCGATGAAGCGACTTTTCTCGCAGAGTATCATCGTTCTTAAGTTCAGTATTGCTATCAGAGAGCAGCTCCGTTATTCGTCGCCTGGTGGCGCTCCAGATCTCGCAACCACGAGCCATAAATCGGTTAAGAACGGAATCGCCAAAGTATCCGTGTTCTTGTGCATCGCCGCGGAGCAGGCCTCTTTCAGCAAGAACTGAGAGATCTAGCACATACTCCCCTATAGCTACCCCTATGCGTGCGTTCTCCGCCTCGGGCGGCGTAAACGCTCCGTAAGGCAGATTCTGAATCGGAAAATCACTGTTCGGGGCAACGTCGATAAATGACCTTAAGCTATCTGCAGCTACCTCGAGTTTGCGTGAGTGTGTTTGTAAATGCATATGTCATTGCCGGAGATTTTTATAGTGACGTGCAAAAGTCCGTACCAGTAAAACTGGCAAGGCTTTTGCTGGACATCACTATAGGTTGTTGTTTGATTCGCATCCGCGAATCGATAGCGTTCTCCAAAAATCGGGATTTCGCTGCGGAATTTTGCAGAACGCTATAAACAGCAGGAGCGTAACATCTAAAAGAGCGTTAAGCATCTGTCATTTCAACCACCTGATATTACTGGCTCACATTACCTGCTGAGGTAGTCTTGCCCCAGGAGTGCGTGCAGGTGAGTCAAAGTTCAAGTGATCTGCAGTGAGCCTTTAGGGCTGTATTGCGTTTTGGTTACAGTTCGCCCACTGGTTTTTATTACTCGGTACCGAACTGTGTAACTTCCTGGCGCTAACTTACGCACGGTGACTGTATTACGAGAAGATGTTCGGAATATTCGCTGTTTAGCGCCTGATTTCCGGATCTCGAGCGAGTACGTTAGTCGAGCGCTTGATTCAGCCAGCGCGCTGGCTTTCGATTGGTAAGCCGCGTTAGCTGATGCCAACTCAAATTCCTGCAGTTGAAATACAACGGTAGCTCCCTGGCCGTTGGGAAGCGTGGAGGAGATGGTGGCATCCGGTGGCGCTTCAATAGGCGCGTTGCGGGAAAACTTAGGCTTGGGTGGTGTAATAGTAGTGCGGTAGACGTTGGTATATGTGTCGTTTGAAGGGATAGCTTTCAGGTTTTGAGCAAGAGAGCCGAACGAGGTATACGTTACGCGACTATTAAATCCAAGGCCGCCAAACGATAGCGACGGTCGCATGGGAGTTGATCCATCTGGAAGCTCTACGGTGTGGGCTCCGCTATTTTGGTCGGCTGGGGCACCAGCGGGTGTCGTACTGGTGCGCAAGATCACTCCGCTAGCGGGCTCTTTTACGTATGTCTGGATCACTCCAGGTAACGATGTAACTTTTGAGAGGTTTGTCCCATCGTCTGCAAACGCAACGAGTTTTCCACCTGGGCTAATGCTAACCGCATAAACCTGGCCGTTGCTTGCCTCTGAGCTCGCGGATGAATTTACCTGAGTGATCTTCTTTGTTGGCGCACTGAATAGCACCGCCATAGGGGTATTGATGGTTCGCGGCACGATGTTGGTCGCTCGAGTTATAAAGGCCAAGAAATCCCCTTGATAGGATAGAGACGGCTGAAATGAATCGCCATCTCCCGGCCGCCCCGAAGCATCTCGACTGATCATGCGGGCTCTCTTTCCAGTATAATCAAAAAGGTATATCTGCTCGTTCCGGGCGCTCTGGTTTCCACCATCTTCCATCTGCGAGATCGAGCTAAAGGCCACAAATCGACCGTTGCCACTCAAGACCGGATTGTTAAGGGGATGCTCTAGAATGCTACCGCTTGGTGTTCGATGCGGCGCTTCCACTCTTTTTATCGCTGGCTCAGTGCCATCAAACTCCACTCGTACAACGAATATAGTTTCAACAGTTCGGTCCTGAGGGCTGTCGTCAAGGTTGGTGGCAGCTGAACGAAAAGCAACGATAAACCAGTTTGGATCTGCCTGGGCTACCACAGAGACACTATCGCATGGACGATTGGCCCCCTCGACTTGCTCCGGATTTGATCCAACACCACGAGAAACTAAAAGTGTTTTTCCAAGTTTCGGAAAACGTAAATAGACCTGCCGCGGATTGAAATTGGAATTAGGCGGCACGATGTAATTAGGTACTAGGTTTGGCGCGTCTGAGGTAAAAGCGACTGCATATTGCCCGTCTGGAAGAAGACTACTGACGTTTGGAGCGCCAGAGCCACGGATGGGTCCTTGCGGCGCAACTCCTACAGGAACACTGACCAGCTCTATCTTTCGATCCGGTGTGTAAATAAATACATCCGAGAGATCGTTAGTATCTCCAGGAACCAAGTTAGTTGCGCGGGATGAAAAGGCTACGATGTCACCGTTGGGAGCGGAAGACGGATCGGTGCTCTGACCATCTGGAGCCGAGTTCCAAGAGCCTCCACGTGATATCTGTTCGGCACCAGAGGATGTAAACTGTGCCTGAGACTTAATGGATAGCAGAGCAAGAGCTGTGATGTTAATTAAAATTGAAAGAGTAACTGATGTTGATTTTTTCATGAAGCTTCCGAATTATCCTACACTTTCATTTACAATTACCTACTTTGAATGAAATTCAATCGCGCCGCTCCAGTCTGGCCCTGGTTGGGTGCAGATAAAATCAGATAGCTGGTCGATATATAACTGAGCTGCTCCGGCTAGACGGTTTTCGGCCTTGATGATCTGCTGAAATCGTTTCTTGGCGGCGTCAAAGTCACGTGATTTAAACTCTTTGAGTGCTTGAGCCCACTCTGCGCTCGTAGCTTCTGGAAGCGGAGGATCAAAGAACGAGTGTAGCAGGACCGATTCGCTACGACCTTTGACTACAACGCTGGCGATCGGTATCGACCCATGGACACAACCAACAGCTTCCCGGGTCGCCTCTGAAAAAAGAATTGTAGTTCCCAGGTATTTGTTAAGCCCCTCTATTCGGGAGGCGAGGTTAACAGAATCGCCAATAGCAGTGTAGTCAAAGCGCTTGCTTGAGCCGAGATTGCCGACCAGCATCGGGCCGGTATGCACCCCGATTCGAGTAACCAGAGGAGGAAAACGCTTGGATGCGTTAAACCGCTCGACACCATCCTGTATAGCTTTTGCTGTCTGTAGCGCCAATTCTGCGTGGTTGTCGACCTTGACTGGTGCACCCCAGATAGCAAAAATCGCATCGCCGATGAATTTAAGCAGTGTGCCTTGGTTGGCAAACACCACATCCATTACCTCGGTAAAGTAAGCATTAAGCATCTGAGAAGTTTGCTCGGCAGGCATGGATTCACTCACCGTAGTGAAATCAGCAATGTCGGTAAACATCGCCGTTAGAATCATATTCTCACCGCCAAGGCTAAGACTAAGCTCATTACTTTGAATTTTAGGAAGAACGTCCGGTGAGACGTAAAGCGCAAACGCAGCTCGTATCGCTTCTTCGCGTTGTCGTGCTTCTTCGGCCGAGCGGCGGGCGGCCAGGTACGAAGTCACCGCGCTGACCAGCACCATAGCTGGCAAGATCAGAAGTATCGTAGCCGCACCCGCCAGGAAGACTCCTGACTTCATAAGAAGAAAACCAGCTACGACCCAAGTCACAACAATCGCTGTAACGATGTATGTAAGCATGATCGGGGATATCGACAGGGCGGTTAGGCTTATAGCGGCTGCGGTGAGAGATTGCACTGCTACCTCAATTATGCGCGATGGGCGTCGTATCCAAGACTGCTGGATCAGGTTGCCAGCAATCGCAGCATGAATCTCCACACCGAAGATCATCTCGTCGCCAAATGGTGAGAAATAGGAGTCCTTTTGGGCTGGTCCTGTATCGCTCCGCAGAAGAAGGCCGACAAAAACTACCGCGTCCCGAAATCGCGCCTCATCCGAGGGGGCCATCTTCTGAAACATCTCCCAATAGCTAATAATGCGCGCGTTCTCGCGGGCTGACCCGTAGTATTTTATCATATCGCGCTGCCGGGGTAGCTGCCACTCGGGGTGGTCTGCAACACCTGCCGCCGCAAATGATAGAAGGGGGTACCCCTTATCGGCTGCAGATTTAGCGTCTGGAAAGTTTCTGATCCGACCGTCTCTGGTATTCATATCAAAATTGACCAGCGCTTCTGTAGTTACTTTTGCGAATTCGTCAAATGGACGGTCGACTCGCTCTATTTCTGTATCTGCGGTCGCCATAACTCTGCTGACTTCGACACCTATGGTTGTTTTATTAAGAGCGAAGGCCTCTGCTAGTTCACGGTCCTCGTCCGGTTTTGCTCCCGGACCGGTAAACAAAACATCAAAGGCAACGGAAGCCACCCTTAGTTCATTTAATCTTCTAAGAAGCTTGGCGTGTAGGGCGCGAGGCCACAGCTCTCCGAAGCTTACTCCGAGCTCATTGTAGCTGGCTTCGTCTATGGCGATGACGACAACGTTCGAGGGCGGCCGAGTTTTCCCGGCTAGTCTGCGCAGAAGGTCACCAGCCGCCAGATCAAAATCTTCAACCGCAGTCTGATGGCACAACGTAGTGGTGATGATTATCATCGCCGCTGCTATCATGCACTTAAATAATCGCCTCATATTTATCAGTGAGCGTAACATGTCCCCTCAGAGGCTAACATCGGCAAATAGACACGCAAGCATAAGTGAAAGATTTCGGGTTGGATGACACGGCCCTAACAAGTATGCTCTATCACAGCGTGCTTGCCTGGTGGAGCCTGTTTATGTTCAAAAGACAACTTTTTAAAAAACTGGAATCTGGTTTTAAAAGGGCTTTAGTTTCACTCGCTGAACCGATTGCTAAGAGTCATTTATATGTCGTTAAGAGTACTCGTTTCAGGGCAGTTCTGATGTGTCTGGTAGCGTGGTGCCAACTGCTACCTGATGGCAGCGCTCAGATCGCTGTCCAGCCCACCGCGCCAAACGTCGTTAAACCGTCAGTCCGAGTAGCTACGCTTGCCGGAAAGATATTTTCGGTCCAGGGGTCAGCTACTGTAAAGCGCGGAACTGATGTGATTCAGGTAACTGAGGGGCTGCAGCTGGAACAGGGGGACGAATTAATTACAGGCCAGCCGGGAAGAGTCGCGGTAGAGCTGCCAGATGGCTCATACATCCGTGTAGCTAGCGGTTCAACCCTGCGCATGATTGCAGAAGATAAAAAACTGGGGCTCTTTGAGGGTGCCCTCCATTTCTTAAGCCATGCCGAGAAACACCCAATAGTGCAGACGCAACAGGTGACGGCTTCGATTCGTGGAACTGAGTTCACAGTAACAGCGTCAAAGGCGCAAACCACGATCTCTATGCTCTCAGGCAGTGTGGATGCTGCTGGAGCGGGAGGGCGGGCCCAACTTTCTGCAGGGCAGGGGGCGCATTTCCGTTCAGGCCGAGCGCCTGAGATCTTTTCAGTGTTGGCGTCGGATAAAAGTGTCCAGTGGAGTATGTTTATCCCGTTTGCTCTCGATGGTTCCGAGACAGATCGAGGGTTGAGGGCGGTGGAGCTCTACAAATCAGGAAGGGTCAATCAGGCCTTAGCTGAGCTCTCGCGCGAGGCGATTCGAGCGCCTTGTAGCGCCGATGCTATCCTGAGAGCGAGGATGCTTCTAGCAAGTGGCGACCCGGTCAGTGGAACCAGCTCGATCGTTGGATGTGCTGACTCGACAACACCTGACGGGCCACGCGCAGCGGCTCTGACCGCGCTATCCACGGTGAAGCTGATGCAAGGCGATACACTGGCGGCTGATAAAATGTCTGAGGAGGCTTTAAAAGCGCAGCCGGATTCAGCGAATGCTCGATTGGCTCGTTCGTTTGTACTACAGGAGCGCGGAGACCTCGATGGGGCATTGGCGCTCTTTGACAACGCCGCGGATGCGCAGACAATTGCCCGAAAAGCGGAGCTGTTGTTTATGTCTGGCCGTGTTCCGGAGGCGCGCGCATTGCTCGACGGACTGCCGAATCGGTCATGGTATGCGGACTCTATTTACGGTTTTGTGCTTATGGCAGACCGATCGTTTGAGGCGGCCGAAGCTGCTTTCCTTAGGGCCTCTTTAGAAGAACCAGGTGCTGGTCTCCCGCGGGTAGGCCTGGGAATCATTCGCGTTAATCGCAATGACCTCTCCGGAGCACGTAAAGAGTTCGAGCGTGCCACCCTGCTTGAGCCATCGCGCTCTCTGTATCGAAGTTATCTTGGAAAGAGCTACTTTGAGGACGATATGTACTCAGGTGCTAGTCCTGAGTACGAGCGTGCAATGCAGCTTGATCCCAACGATCCTACTCCTTACCTATATCGAAGTTTCATGCGTGTGGCGGAGAACGATCTGGTGGGAGCTTTGGAAGATATTAGTCGGGCGAGGGAGCTTTCCGGAGCGCGCAGTGTGTATCGTTCTAAGTTTTTGCTGGATCAGGATAGCGCTATGCAGAGCGCTTCAGTAGGTAGAGTTTATCAGCAATTGGGGTTCAAAGAGCGTGGGCGCCTTGAGGCGATTACTGCCATTACCGATGACTACACGAACCCTACGGCGCATCGGCTCCTATCTCAAACTCAGGAAGATATATTCGCAGCTGACACCATCGCTTCGGAGCAGAGAATATCGAATCTATTCGCGCCGCTTTCGGTGAACGTTGTTGATTCAATTGGTACTGGAGTGTCGCTAAATGAGTATTCACAGCTGTTTGAGCGCGATGGATGGCGTACAGCTGTTAACTCATTCTATGGTTCGCCTAGCGACGTCGCTCGTGGAGGTGTTCTATCCGCTTATAAGAATGAGAACATAGTATTAGGTTTAAGTGCAGACGGATCTATCGGAGATGGAATATCTGATAACCCAAGGTCGTCTGCTGGGACTGTTGGATTCTCGCTGCAGGGGCAACCTTCGTGGGCTGATCGTTTTCTTCTGGAGGGACGTGGCGTATTTACCGGGAGCTCGGACGTCGATGAATCGGTCGATGCTCTCAATGGTCATGCAAGTGCGGCGTACCTGCACAAGTTTTCACCCTCTGTGACAGGCATTGTTCAAACCTCATACGATCGCGAGCGTGAGGCAAAATATCGCCCATTTTTCGAGCAAAGTGCCTTCTACACCGAGGTTGTTGGAGGCGTGCAGGAGTCTGACCTGGTAGATATTTTACTCGATCAGCGCACCCGTCGGTATGAAACAAATCTAATTACAGAGGCTCAGTTGATCGCCAAGACCGGTAAAGTCAACTCGATCATAACACTGCGGAACAACACCACTGGCCTGGACTCCTATGAAAGGAGTGAGATACTAGAGGATAGTGTTGGGGTGCTGGACGGCGCTGGGGCATCATTACGTAGCACAGGTCCGGTTAATTTAAGCGGCAATGCGGCTTCGTACCTCGGAGATTACTCGGTGACAGATGGACTACATCTACAGTTTGGTGCTGAGTTCGAATCTATTGAGTGGGCGAGTCAAGACGAGCCACCTTTTTCTTCCAACTCCACAAGTAAGAGCCTATGGAGTCCGAAAGCAGGGGTAGTTTTTACCCCAAGTAGAGAGCTTACAGCGAGGGTCGGATACGGTGAGAGTCTAGGGAAAGGTACGCGCACAGACCTTATAAGTATCGAACCGACTATGATAGGGGGTATTACTCAGCGGTATAATGATTTGGCAGGAACAAAATCGCAAAACCTAGGGTTCGGGCTTGATCTTCATCCCCGCGAGTCGACTTTTTTAGGGGCTGAGTGGACTAGGAGATGGCTTGATGAGAACCGCTCGGCGGCGTTATCCGAGTACGTCTTCGACTACGATCGCGGGGTCGGGTACGGAACCGTTGATTTAGGGGAAAATTACGACGTGCCGATCGGTCAGGATATGGTTAGTGTCTACGGGTACGAAGTACTCACTCGTAATCTAGTCGGCGGGGTTGACTATCGATTTGTACGGCAAGATATAGAGCTACCAGGAGATGGCTCACTGACCGATGATCACCGTGCTAACGTATTTAGTCGTTATTTCCTCTCCAACGGAGTGTTTCTTCAAGGCTCTGCGTCATATAGGTACCAAGACCGACGAAATGTTGCTCTTAGTGGGGAGGGCCCAAGTAGTGGCAGCGATGGGGCCTGGCTGATTGGGGCTGGGATCGGGTACCGACTGCCAACTCGGCACGGGTTGATACTTCTGGACGTTCAGAATATCTTTGGCCAGGATATCTCCCTGGATCAGACAACCTACTTCAATGAGCCTGTGTTTAGCGATCCAACGGTACGGTTATCAGCTAATTTCAACTTCTAGAGAGGTGTTCGGTGTCATTAGGCGTTTCGTTCCCGCAGGGTTCTAGGGTTCTTGTTACCGGGGCTACGGGGTTCACCGGTCAAGTTCTTACCGGCAAGCTAGTTAAGATGGGGTGTTGTGTCAGGGCGATCGCACGTTCTTCATCTAATCGAGGTTGTCTTGCACAGCTCGGAATTGACTGGATTGAGGGAGATGTTTTTGATTCCTCCACGGTAGAGCGCGCAGCAGCGGGAGTTGAGTACATATTTCATGTCGCTGCGGCATACCGTGAAGCGAAGATCACCGATGAAACTTATAGCAAAGTTCACGTTGAGAGTACTAAGCTTCTAGCGCAGAGCGTTGTGAGGAGTGAGCATTTTAAACGGTTTATACACGTTTCAACCGTAGGTGTTCACGGGCACATAGACGAGCCGCCTGCGAACGAAGAGTATCGCTTCTGTCCGGGCGATATTTACCAGCGTACTAAGGCAGAAGCAGAGAGGTGGATAGCTGATTTCGCAGCTAGAAGCGGCCTACCGATCACCATTATTCGACCGGCTGCGATTTATGGTCCGGGCGATCGCCGATTGCTCAAACTTTTCCGAATGGCGAGCAAGCGGGTTTTTCCGCTATTTGGTCGCGGTCATGGGTTGTATCATCTGATCCACGTTGACGACCTAACCGATATATTTATCACGGCAGCGCTCGCTCCCCAAGCGTTAGGTGAGGTGTATATCGCAGGGAACCCCGAGCCAAGTCGTTTGCAGGATGTCGTTAAAACAATCGCCGCTGGCCTCGGGAACTCCAAGCTCCAGTTCGTCCGATTTCCGGTGTGGCCTCTGTTTATAGCGGCTGATATCTGTGAGATGCTCTGCAGACCATTCGGAATCGAACCACCTTTGTATCGGCGTCGCGTAGCATTTTTCACAAAGGATCGAGCCTTTGATACTCGAAAAATACAGACGCAGTTAGGTTATCAGTTCTCTCATACAGTCGATAGTGGATTACGAGCAACGGCAAGCTGGTACCGGGACAACGGCTGGATCAACTCTGCCAGCTAGCCCGCATAAACCCTGCGCGATTATTTTTTCAAAAAAGAACACTTGCGGTAGCAGGACAAGCGCAATCTTGGCTTTTTTTGGCCCAAGAATCTATTCTCCGACCGGAAGGTATCTCGATACGATTCCGCTCCGGAAAAAGAAAGGCAGAAGGGGGCAACATCAATAACGGTTGTTTTTTTAAATTGATCGATCTCGGTTTATTTTTGAGTCAAGTTTTTTACCGAGGGAGAACCGCTCCGGTGAGGTCTGTGTAGTCGAGCCGGTCCTTGGGATGCCAAAGCGGGGCTCCAATCTCCACCCGGCGTCTCAGCACCTCGATCTTCTCTACTGAGCCAGGGGGTGCGTCCGTCGGTTGATCTGTGGGCAACACTTCTGGTTCAAAAGACTCATCAGTACCGAAGATGCGCATATATTCCTGCAGAGAGAGCCGATTCTTGTTCATGCTAGAAGAGAAATATATATCGTTCAGGGACCCCGGCGAAGAGCTTCCAGGGTCGATAGGCTGCTCCGAATTTTCCGCGCTATCGCCGGCTATTTGGGCGGCTAGCTGTGCTTTCCAGAGAACAATCTCATGCTCAGTTGGTTTTCTAAGGTACTTCCATTCGATCGAAAGTGCTATGCGCCCTAGTTTCTCTTTCTTATCAGGATCGCTGTTTTCATTGATGAACTCCTCTAAAAACCCTTGCACTCGGGAGATTCTAGTCCTCTGGGAATTATCTAAAAATTTATCCGACTCTCGATAAAGCCCAAGCATGTAGGGAACTTTGACCAGCCCATCCGGGAGGGCGTTAACGAGTGCACGCATTAATTTTGGCCCCTCGAAGTCACGCGCTTCTGGGCACAAAATATCTGCAATCTTACGGAGCTGCTCCCGTTTGGCAGTTAGAAGCAATTCTTCGCTTAGTCGGTCTTCTGTGATTAGGTTCATTTTTTGACTCCAGTGCAAATTGTAGCTGTCATCAGATTAAACAGCCGCAGGTGCGGTCACGACGGTGTATCCGCTACAGTACCATAAGCGCCGGTAAAACTCAGTGTAAAGATAAGCCGCTACGTTTTTACCGGCTAGCCAGCCCAAAAAGCATCTAAGTATCTGATATGGCGCGGCGTCATCAAGACGGCAGGTGGACGTCTTTCGTTTTCCTTTAGTCTGGCCGGGCGCTGACTTCCTATATTCCGTTTTTCTTGCGCCCCAGCGGGCGCACTTCACTGATCCGGTAAGGGCCCATAGGCCGATGATTTTTTATTTGCCGCATGAATTAAAAGCTCGGGCTTGCACAGCTAAACCCTGCGCGAGTGATTTTT